>DATEWZ010000050.1:0-3746 GCA_035257485.1 Chthoniobacterales bacterium | reverse complement strand
AGCTCAACCAGCCAGCCACAAAGATTACCGGTAATTTTTGTTTCGCATCGTGCGGCTTGGTGATGATCGTGCGCAGCCGTTTGCCATCTTCCGTACTCACCGAATCATAAATGACATCGACGTTCGAGTAACTTTCGCGCGGCGTTTTAGCCTTTCGCGGCAAATCGTCGGCGCGAGCTAGCACCGCAAACATTACGGCGAGCGCAATTGTCGATCCTAACTTCATTTGCCCTTCGCGGCAGTGACCGCTTTTTGCGCGGCATCGGTGAGATCGTCGGCCGTGATCAATTCGACGCCGCTTTCTTTGAGAAGTTTTTTCCCTTTCTCGACGTTCGTGCCTTCGAGTCGGACCACGACTGGAACGCTGAGGTGAACCGTCTTCGCGGCACTGATAATTCCCTGCGCGATCACGTCCACTTTCATAATGCCGCCGAAAATGTTCACCAGGATCGCTTTTACATTTTTATCTGCGACGAGGATTTTGAACGCTTCAGTCACCTGCTCTTCGGTCGCGCTGCCGCCGACATCGAGAAAGTTCGCCGGATTGCCGCCGTAAAATTTAATAATGTCCATCGTCGCCATTGCCAGGCCGGCCCCGTTGACGAGACACGCGATGTTGCCATCGAGTCCGATGTAGTTGAGCTCGTGCTTGGAAGCTTCCACTTCGCGCGGATCTTCTTCCGCCGTGTCGCGCATCGCTTCGATTTCGGGATGCCGATAAAGCGCGTTGTCGTCAAAATCGAGCTTCGCATCAAGCGCGAGGACTTCGCCTTTCCTGGTGACGACGAGCGGATTGATCTCGACCATGGAACAATCGCAGCCGACGAACGTCCGATACAAAGCGTCGAACAATCTGGTCGCGCCTTTCGTTTGCGAATGTTCGAACCCGAGTTGTTTCGCCAGTTTGCGCGTTTGAAATGGTTGCAGCCCGGCAAGAAGATCGACCGGCTCGCGAATGATTTTCTCCGGCGATTTCGCGGCGACGCTCTCAATGTCGACACCGCCCTCAGTGCTGGCCACAATCAACGGCGCCGCGCTTGGACGATCGCGGATGATTGCGAAATAAATTTCGCGCGCGATCTCGGCCGATTCGGCAATGAGCACTTTGTTCACCACGCGACCGGCCGGGCCGGTCTGATGCGTCACTAAAGTTTGGCCGAGCATTTTCGCCGCAACTTCGCGCGCTTCATTCGGCGACTTCACGAGATGCACGCCGCCTTTGAATCCGTTCTTGAAAGTCCCCTTCCCGCGGCCGCCAGCGTGGACCTGCGCCTTGACCACGATGCCGGCATTTCCAAAGTCGCGCGCGATTGCTTCCGCTTCCTCCGGCGTTGATGCGACTTTTCCGCGTGTGGTCGCAACGCCAAATTTTTCGAGCAACTCCTTGGCTTGATATTCGTGAATGTTCATCCCGCCGCGCGAGAACGCGTTCGTTGTGATTAGCCCGCGCCGCGCACCTCGGCAACGAATTTTCTCACTGGGAAAATTTAATGGCTTGCGCTTCGGAAGTAGACCCGATTAGCTCGGAGCGCTCGTTGTCGAAGGGTCAACAAACCGGGAAACGACAATGAGTTACAAATCACTCAACTATGAAAACATTCTTGCCCATTATCTGTTTCTTTTGCGTGGCCGCATTGGCGAGTCGCGCCGGCGCCGCCGACGAAAAAGCGTTCACCGATAAATACAAGACCGCGTTTGAATCCAAGGACACCAAGACCCTGGAGTCGTTTCTTTACACGACCGGCGCGGATCCCGGTGCGCTCGAATTCTATAAAATGATGATGACAGGAGAAGCCGGTTCGAAAATCTCCAGCATCGAGCTGGTCGCGCTCACGCCCGACGAAATGAAAAAGGCCGGCGAGCCGCAGGAAGGACCGGGCGGAAAAATGTGTCTCACGCTCAAGCCAACCAAGAAACTCGTTATTAAAGTGGAACAAAAAGACGCCAACGGCAGTTCGAGCAGTACCAGCACGGCTTTTGTGGCCGAGAAAGATGGCAAGCTCGTGATCCCGGCGCCAGGTCCCTGCAAATAAGCGTTGCAAAGCGCACTCGCGCCGGAAAAGTTGCCGCCGGTGCAGAGTAAATCTGGCGACAAGATCGACAACGCCGTTACAAACAAGCGATTGCTTTCGTCGGCGGCGAACAACATTCGAGCGCTGCTTTCCAGCGCGACCTTCGATTTGTACCCGCGCGTCGTCGATGAGCTCGTCGCCGGCGAAAATTGGGACGAGCTAAACGATCGCTTTTACAAAACGCTCGAGTTCGGCACCGGCGGATTGCGCGGCCGCACCATTGGCAAAATCGTGACCAAAGCGGAGCGCGGCAACGCGAAACCGGACGAGCGCCCGGAATTTCCGTGCGTCGGCACAAACGCGATGAACTTCGCGAACGTGAACCGCGCAACCCAGGGCCTCGTCGCTTATGCGAAAGAATGGCACGCGAAAAACAGGATCGAAACGCGCCCGAAAATTGTGATCGCGCACGACACGCGATTTTTTTCCAAGCAATTTTGCGAGCTGGCGGCGAAAGTTGCGGCCGAGAACGGTTGCGACGCGTTTGTTTTCGACGGGCCGCGCTCGACCCCGGAATTGTCTTTTGCCGTGCGCGATTTGTACGCGACGGCGGGAATCGTCATCACCGCGAGTCACAATCCGCCGCACGATAACGGCTACAAAGCTTATTTCGCCGATGGCGCGCAAGTGATCGATCCGCACGCGAGCGGAATCATCCAACATGTAAACGCGATCACGACCGAGAAGTACGATCCGCTGCCGAAAGATCGACAAGGGAAAATCACTGCCCTCGGCGCGGAGGTCGATGAAGCTTACATGAAACGGCTCGAATCGATCGTGGTCGATCGAGGCGTGTTCGAGCACGCAAAATCTTTGCGCATCGTATTCACACCGTTGCATGGCACGGGCGCGATCATAATGCGACCGATGTTCAAGCGACTCGGCCTCAATTTCGAAATCGTTCCCGAGCAGGAAAAACCCGATCCGCGTTTTTCCACGGTCAAATCGCCAAACCCGGAAAACGCCGAGGCCCTCACGCTTGGGATTGCGCTCGCGCAGAAAACCAACGCCGACATTGTCATCGCGACCGATCCGGATTGCGATCGAATCGGCGTGGCGGTGCGCAGTGCGAACGGCGAAATGAAATTGATCAGCGGAAACCAGATCGGTTCCTTGCTCTCTTATTATCGGCTGAAAAAGTTTTTCGAGCTTGGGATCTTGAACGACGAAAATCGCTCCCACGCGGTCACGATCAAAACTTTCGTCACGACCGATTTGCAAAAAGTAATTCCGGAAAGCTTCGGCGTGCGCTGCGTCGACACCCTCACCGGATTTAAATACTTCGGCGCCAAGCTCGAGAAATACGAATGCGCGTTGCCGGAAGAGATCCGGAAAAAATATCGGCAGATGTCGGAGGAAGAAACGCGCACGGCGCGCTTGAAGCATTCCTCATTTTACGTTTTCGGCAGCGAAGAGAGTTACGGATACAGCGGGGCGGACTTTGTTCGCGACAAAGACGGGAACGCGGGCGCGATCATGTTTTGCGAAATGGCGGCCTACGCCAAATCGCGCGGGCGAACGGTCGATCAATTGCTCGATGAAGCATTCGCCGGCTTCGGATATTTCGAGGAAAAGAACGCATCGATTTATTTCGAGGGCGCGGAAGGCGCGAATAAAATTGCCCGATTGCTGGAAACGTATGCGAACAATCCGCCAAAAGAGATTGCCGGCTCG
>DATEWZ010000049.1:0-2960 GCA_035257485.1 Chthoniobacterales bacterium | reverse complement strand
GCGACCTGGTTTTTTCCAGCGCCGCCGCGGCCGACGGTGGCCTGTTTGATTCGTGTGGGCGGATATTCGAAAACCGGCAATCCATTTTCCGCCGCCGCGAGAATCGCCGCGCCGCGCGCCGCGCCGAGAAGAATCGCGGTCTTGTGACTTTGCACGTAAATGACCGATTCGAGCGCGCAGCAATCCGGCTCGTGTTCGCGAATCAGTTGCGCGAGCTGATCACGAATCGCGACGAGACATGACGATGAACGCAACGACTGCGGGTTGTGGATAGTTCCGAAGTAAAGCGCGCGCGCTTTGCCGTTGCTGGCATCGACAATCGCGACGCCGGTATTGCGAAGCGAAGCATCGATAGCAAGAACACGCATCTTAATGAAGGAGGCCGAGCGCGAGAAAAACGCAGCCGGCAATTCCAAAGAGCATGCTCACGATCCAGAAACGGCGTTTCTTGGTTAGTGCCGAGATCGCGGCGATGGCGATCGCGATTTGAAACATGGTTACGCCGCGGGCGAGAATTTCGTGTTGATGGAAATTTGATTTCGCTTCCGCCTGCTTGGCCTCAGCCTCGCTTTTGATTTCTTCCTGTTCCTTTTCGTAACGATCACGTTTCTGGGAATCGGCTTCGTTTTGCGAATTGGCGAGCGCGATTTTCGCGTCGAGCACGGAAGCTTTAATGCTCTTGGCCTGATAATAACCCCATTGATCGGAAGATTCGATCTGGCTCATCATTGCTTCGTTGGCGGGCATGCCGGAGAGCAAGCCGGTGATGGCTGCGAGAACGGCGAGAATCGCAGTGCTTAAGGCGACCCCTGAAATCCAGCGCTCGCCGCCGTGCTCGGCGCGGTGATGGATTTCTTCGTGCAGATTTTCGAGCGGAACCTCGGCCTCTTCCACGCGCTCACTCTAAGATCGAGAACAACCCGTTCAAGACGGAATCGACCAGCTGCCCACATTCAAGGTAGCGGATTCTCAGTTTGCGGAACCTCGGCCACGAAAGTTAAGAAGCCGCAACGCATTCAGGACGACGACCACGGTGCTTCCTTCATGGCCGAGCACGCCAACGGTCAGATTAATTTTCTGAAAAAGCGCCGACGTTACGAGAAACAAAATGACGCCCAATGAAATCGTAATGTTCTGACGAATGATCGCACGCGCCCGGCGACTCAGAACCACCGCGTGCTCAACGTTCTCGATCTTGTCATGCATTAAAATGACATCGGCCTGTTCGAGCGCGGCATCGGACCCACGCGCGCCCATCCCGATTGCGACGTCGGCGGCAGTTAGACTCGGCGCGTCATTAATCCCGTCGCCGACCATCGCCACTTTCTTTCCCTGCTGTCGCCAACGATGCACGCATTGAAGTTTCGCGGCCGGCGTGATCTCGGCGTAAACTTCGTCAATTCCAACTTGTCGGGCTACGGCATCCGCAGCCGCGGCACGGTCACCAGTCAAAAGCGTGACCGCGATTGCGTTCCGCTTCAGGAAATCAATAACGCTACGCGCGGCGGAGCGGACTTGATCGCGTAGATAAATGACCGCGATTGGCCGGTCCGACGCGACCCAGACTTCGGCGTCAGGCACGCTGGAAATCTGATTGAGTTCAATTCCGCGATCGCGCAAGAACCGCCGGCTGCCGACCAGGATTTGTTCGCCATTGACGGACGCTTCCATGCCGAAGCCAGGGATGTTTTGGAAATCGATCGCTTTTAGTAAAGGCACTCCGCGCCGATCTGCTTCACGAACAATCGCAACGGCCAACGGATGAGTGGAGGATCTCGCGACGGCCGCGGCCAAGGCGAGAGACTCTTCTTCCTTGCGCTCGGCGAAGATGTGGATCTTGCGAACAACGAGCGCGCCGCTGGTGAGCGTGCCGGTCTTATCAAACGCAAAGTGATTGACGCTCGCCAAATTCTCGATCGCGACACCGCCGCGGAAGAGAATTCCGTTACGCGCTCCGGCCGCGATAGCCACGAGAATCGCCGATGGAATTGAAAGCACCAGGGCGCAGGGCGAAGCGACGACGAGCAGAGTCATTGTGCGATAGAACGCTTCATTGAACGGTTTTTGGGAAAACAAAATCGCAAAGACGACCGCGCTCAGGCCGAGAACGATCCAAGTGTAGTAGCGGCTGAATGTGTCGGTGAATCTCTGGGCCGGGGCTTTCTGTTGCTGCGCGGTCCGAATCAGCGCCAGGATGCGATGAAGCGCGCTGTCTTGCGCGGGCCGTTCGACTCGAATGATCGCCCGGCCGTCGAGATTCAAGGTGCCGCTGCTAACCGAGTCGCCGGTCCGTTTTGGCACTGGCATCGATTCACCGGTAAGCGCTGATTCGTCTGCGGAAGTCGCGCCCTCAATGATCACGCCATCGACTGAAAACAGCTCGCCCGCTTTGATCAGCAGCTCATCGTCGCGCCGAACTTCTTCGATCGGAACATCGATCCACGATTCGCCATCGCGCCGAAAAGCGCGTTGCGGCGCGGTCTTCAAAAGCGACTCGATGGTTTTATTGGTGCGATAGTTGGCGAATTGCTCGAGCGCGTTGCTCAGTGAAAAAAGAAAAAGCAATGCCGCGCCTTCCGTCCAGGCCCGGACCGCAGCCGCGCCGAGCGCGACAAAGATCATCAGAAACTGAATGTCGATCTTATGCAGCTTCAGACCGCGCCAGACATCCTGAGTCGCAAACCAACCGCCGGAAAAATAAGCGATCGCGAACAAAATGATGATCCACGCAGTTGAAAATCCGGCACGCTGGAAAAGGAAACCGGCCAGCGTGCTCGCACCGCAGACGGCAACGAGCGCGAGCATGATCCGATAATCGTGCGGAACGGCCGGAGGCGTCGGGCGGTTGCGCCATTGCGGCAACGGAATGCGCTTCCAAATGACGCGCTCTTCGTGCGGCGGATGCGCGCGATGAAATTCCAAAACATGATCGTTGATGTGATGTTCGTGAAAGAGTGGCG
>DATEWZ010000048.1:0-22000 GCA_035257485.1 Chthoniobacterales bacterium | reverse complement strand
GCAGGCAATAAATGGACGCGGATCAATGAAGACGGGCGTTTTCGTCAACGCGCGTGGTATTTCAGCAAAATCTACGCGGACCCGAAGTCGGCCGACACTTGTTACGTCTTAAACACCGGCGCGTTTAAGTCGGTCGACGGCGGCAAGACGTTCAACCTACTGCCCGCGCGCCACGGCGATCATCACGGTCTCTGGATCGATCCGCAAAATCCGAATCGGATCGGTAACGCAAATGACGGCGGCGCGGCCATTTCGATTGACGGCGGCAAAACCTGGACGACGCAAAACAATCAGCCGACCGCGCAGTTCTATCACGTCGCAGTCGATAACGCGTTTCCGTATCACATTTACGGCGCGCAACAGGACAACTCGAACGTTTGCATCGCAAGCCGGACCGATTCGGGCGTGATCGGGCCGCAAGATTGGTATCCGGCGGGCGACGGCGAATGCGGCTTCGTCATTCCCGATCCGCGGGACTGGCACACGATTTACTCGAACAGCGAGGGCTACATCGTTCGCTACAACAAATTGAAAGAAGACGTGCAGGACATCAGTCCGTATCCGATGGACAACTCCGGCCACGGCGCGAAAGATTTGAAGCATCGATTTCAATGGGTCTCGCCGCTTTTGTTGTCGCCGCATAATCCGGACGTGATTTACACCGCGGCCGAGTGCGTTTTTAAATCGACCGACCACGGCCAAAGCTGGACTCAGATCAGCCAGGACCTGACGCGCAACGACAAAACAAAACAGGAACCGAGCGGCGGTCCGCTGACCAACGACATCACGTCGGTCGAATATTACGACACCGTTTTTGCGCTTACGGAATCGCCGGTAACCAAAGGCACGCTTTGGGCCGGCTCGGACGATGGATTGATTCACGTCAGCACAGACGACGGCGCGAATTGGAGCAACGTGTCGCCGAAAATGCCGGAATGGAGCACGGTCGATTTGATCGAGGCTTCGCCGAGCGATGGCAATACGGCCTACGCGGCGATCGATCGACACAAGCTCGACGACTTCAAACCGTATATTTTCAAAACGACGGATCTCGGAAAAACCTGGACCTCGATCGTGACCGCAATTCCGGAGGGCGCCTACGTGCACGCAGTCCGGGAAGATCCGAAAAAGAAAGAGATGCTTTACGCCGGCACCGAGCTCGGGGTTTACGTTTCATTCGACAGCGGCGCGCATTGGCAGGCGTTGCAATTGAACCTGCCGGTGTCGCCGATTCATGATCTCGTTGTGAAAGATGATGACCTGGTCGTCGCAACGCACGGACGATCGTTTTGGGTCTTGGATAACCTTACTCCATTGCGGCAAGTGACCGCGCAATCCGCGAGCAACGATTTCGTTTTGTATCAACCGCAGACCGCGCTGCGCTTGCATTATCCGGAAGAGTTCGATCGTCGCCAGCCCGTTGGAGACAACCCGCCGCCGGGCGCGATGATTGATTATTATTTGAAGACGCTGCCGAAAGACGAAGTGACGATGGATATTCTCGACGCGAGCGGAAAAGTCGTCCGCCATTTGTCGAACAAGGAGAAAAAAGGAGGCGAGCAGCCGCCGGAATGGCCGGACCGCGTCGAGCGCGTGAAAACGATTCCGGCCGCGGAAGGAATGAATCGATTCGCGTGGGACCTGCGCTATAACGATCCGATTCAAATTCCGGGCGCGTTCTACACCGGCAACGGTCCGAAGGGTCCGCTCGCATTGCCGGGTGACTATCAGGTCAAGATGACTGTCGCCGGAAAATCGCAGACCGTTCCGCTGAAGATCGTGATCGATCCGCGAAACAAAGGCGCGGAGCCGGCGCTACAGAAACAATTCGATCTGTCGACGAAAGTGAACGCGCGCATTTCTGATCTGCACCAGGCCGTGAACGAGATCCGCGACGTGAAAGCGCAAATCAAGACGCTGCATTTCCGATTTAATGACGATGAGAAACTGAAACCGGCGCTCACGGCCGCGGACGATCTCGAGAAAAAAATGTCAGACGTCGAGAAAGTGCTGATTCAGGTGGACATGAAAGGCTCCGAAGGAAATCTCGCGTTCCCGAGCATGTTGAACGAGCGTTTCGACGCGTTCAGTCATTTTATCGACGTGGGCGACACGACCGAGCCGACGAAATCTCAGCTCGAAGTCTTCCAAACAATGAGCAAAGAGCTCGACGATCAGTTGGCGAGATGGTCGCAGATCAAATCGACGGACGTGACGAAAGTCAGCGAGATGATTAAGGGCGCGAATCTTCCAGGACTCGTGATTCCGCCGGCGAAAACGGAGACGTCGAAGGAAACGAAATCGTCGTCGTGACCAAGATCGACAAGGCAGTCATCCTCGCGGCCGGACGCGGCACGCGGATGCGCGAGCTAACGGCCGATTTGCCGAAACCGATGATCGAGGTGCGCGGCAAGCCGGTGTTGCAATATATCGTCGAAGGTTTGCGCGACGCCGGCGTTCGAAGGTTTCTGATCGTGGTCGGTTATCGCGCGGACGTGGTGCGAGATTTTTTCGGCGATGGTTCGCGTTACAAGATCGACATCCAATACACCACGCAGGAGAAACAAGATGGGACTGGGCGCGTAGTCGATCTCGCGCACGAATTTGTCGATCAGTCTCCGTTCATTCTTGCCTACGGCGATATCCTGATCGATCCGGCGAATTACAAACGCGTTGTCGATCTTGCGGTCGACGCTGAAGCGATCATCAGCGTGACGCGCGGCGAAGATGTGACCAAAGGCGGCGCGGTTTTTGTAAACGAGCGGATGGAACTGGTCGATCTTCGCGAGAAACCAAAGCCGGGCGAGCCGACGAGTCCGTGGTACAACGCGGGACTTTACGCATTCAGGTCGAGCATTTTCGATTTCACCGCCAAATTGAAACCGTCACCGCGCGGCGAATACGAATTGACCGACGCGATCCGAGAACTCGCGCAATCCGGGAAAAAAGTTCAAGCCCTGGAGCTGAGCGGTAGCTGGGCTGACGTGCGCGATCCCGAAATTTTGGCGAAGCTAAACGCGTAACGTCACAGTTTTCGGAGGAGCGCTTGAAAGCGCGGGTTGTCGCGCAGCGGATCTAAAGCTGAATCATGCTCGAGCCAGGTTTTCTGGCTGTATCCGTTGCCGACCGCGCGGTCCAGATAATCGATCGCTTCCTCATGCTTGCCGGCCAACGCGTAAATGCAGCCAACGTTATACAAAACACCCGCGTCGTTAGGGTCGATGGCGGAGGCCCGGCGGCCGCGCTCCAGCGCTTCCTCCACTCTTCCCAATCGCATCAAAGCCGCGCCGCTGAGATACCACCCGCGAGCGTCATCGGGATTCAACTCGAGATGCGCGTCGGTGAGCTTGATCCCTAATTGTGCGTACTCTTGGACTTCGTCGTTGCGTCCCAATGCGGCAAGGGCGTCGATCGATAACAGAATTGCCTGATAATCTTCCGGACGCGCGCGCCAGGCATCGCGATAATGCACGACCGCCTCTTCGAATTTTCCTTCGGTCAGGCAGGCGCGCCCGTAGAAGTAGTGAGCTTCGAAAAGTTTGGGATCGAGCTTGATCGCGGTATCGAATTCGCGATGCGCTTCTTCATAATTTTCGCGCAACGTAAACGCGACTCCGCGTGAGGTGTGCGCTTCCGCGCTGGAGGGATCGAGCTCGAGCGCGCGTTGACTCGAAGCATTCGCCGCGTCGAGGTTCGCTTTGCTGCTGTCCCAATACATGTAGAGAAACGAACAGCAATCGGCGAGACCGGCGTAAGCGCGCACAAAATTGGGATCAATCTCAATCGCGCGATCGAACATGCGCCGCGCGTACTCCAAGGCAGTGCGGCGGAGCTGAGTCACGACTTGGCGGCCACGCAGATAATATTCGTAGGCCTGGATATTTTCAGTCGGCGTCTGTTCAATTGCTCGCTTCTCGTCCTCGCCCAGCACAACGCGCAAGGCGCGAACGATGTTCTCCGCGATCTCATCTTGAATGGCGAAGACATCTTCGAGTTGTCGATCGTAGCGCTCCGACCAAAGATGATAACCGTCGGCAACATTAATCAGCTGGGCCGCTACGCGGAGTCGTTCGCCCGATTTGCGAACGCTGCCTTCGAGAACCGTTTGCACTTTGAGCTTTCGCCCGACCGCGCCGATGTCCTCGTTTTTTCCCTTCAACGAAAAAGATGAAGTTCGTGAGGCAACACGAAGCGCTTTGACCTTGCTTAATGAATTAATGATTTCCTCGGCGATGCCGTCGCTGAAGAATTCGTTCTCTGGATCGTTGCTCATGTTGACGAAGGCGAGAACCGCTATGCTCTTTTCGGGAGGCGCGGTTTGTGAATCTGTTCGCGAAGACAGTTTGGCCGGTGGTTGCGGATTACCAACGTCTTCCGAGTAAAGATTGACGACCGCGACCTTCACTCCGTGTTTCGTCTCGACCTCGCCGAGATCGTGCAAAAGCGGCTGCCACATTTTGTCTTGTGCAAGATCCTCGGCGACCCGTTTCGAAAGAAGGATGTGTCCGGCGTCGCCGCAGTCCATCACACGCTGGGCGATGTTGATACCCGCGCCCGCGACGTTGTCGCGATCGTTCACATCTTTGATTTGATCAACCGGACCGCTGTGCACGCCCATGCGAAGCCGAATATGCGGCTGACTTTTCAGCGCCCTCGCGATTTCCATCGCGCATTGCGCCGGCTGCTCGGGCGTTTGAAAGAAAACCAGCGCCATACCGTCGCCGGAAGGAAGGCGAATCAGTTTTCCGGTGGACTCACTTTTCCGAACCTGCTCAGAGTTGCGCACAACATCGTTGAGTTGTTGGAGCACCTCGCGCTGCTCGTTCACGAGCAACTTCGAGTAACCGACGACATCCAAAAATAAAATGTGCGCAGTCTCGAGATGAAATTTTGGCGCTTTTGCGTCAGCCGGCATTTGATGGCGCGAAAATCCTACGACGTTTGTTCGGTCGGCTCGTCCGATCCTTCCTCGCCGATTTCCTCTTCGATTTCACGGCGCCATTCGCGCGAGAGCCACGGACGCAGAAATCCGTAAAGCAAATAGGAAAGAAACAACACCGCCGGCATCCACATATAGTTCAGCGCGGTAAAAGCCAGGACGAAGAAGATGAGCAAAAAGCGGGGAATCGATTTTTGCGTCTTCCAATTAACGGCTTTGAAACTGGGATACTCAAAGCGGCTAAACATCATGAATGAAAGAAAGAGCAACAGCGGCGGCAAAACGAATTTCCACTTTCCAAGATGATGTTCGCCCTCCGCGAGCCAGAGCAGAAAGAGCGTGATCGACGCGATCAGTCCAGCCGCGGCCGGAATCGGGAAGCCGGTGAAATTTTTGTGGCCGTTGCTGCTGCCTGACCGGTCGTGATTTGCGGAAGCGGTGTTGAAGCGAGCAAGCCGCAGCGCGCCGCAGGTCAGATAAACGAACGCAATCATCCAGCACGCGTTTGGAAATTCGTTGAGCACGACGCGGTAAACCATTAATGCCGGCGCGAGACCGAACGAGACGATGTCCGCGAGCGAATCGAATTCGCGTCCGAACGAACTTTCATGACCACCGAGACGCGCCAGCCGGCCATCGAGAAAATCAAAAACAAAAGCGCCGAGGATGAACCAGATCGCTTCGTGAAAACGATCCGCAGCCAAATCCGCGTTGCCGCTTTGCAGGAGCGCGCCCTCCAAAATTTTTAGCGTGGCAGTAAATCCGCAGAAAAGATTTCCCGCGGTCATGAGATTCGGCAGGAGATAAATCTTGGACGGTTGGTCCTTCATTTAATCAGGGGAGTCGCGCGATAATGGTCGAGCCACCGGCTACGTGATCGCCCACTTTGACCAACACGTCCGCCGCCAGAGGCAAGTATACTTCGGTCCGCGACCCAAAGCGAATCATTCCAAAACGGTCCCCTTTCTGGACCTCGTCGCCCACATCCGACCAGGCCACGATTCGCCGGGCGATCGCGCCGGTGAGCTGACGGACTACAAATGTGCCTTGCGCGTTCTCGAAGCCCCACGTCAGCGCTTCATTTTTTTCTGAGCACTCCGGACTGCGCGCGTCAAAACAAACGCCTTCGCGATGCTGACGGTAAATGATTTTGCCTTCCACCGGCGCGCGGTTGATGTGGACGTCGAAGATTGACAAGAAGATCCCGATGCGACGCGTCTTCGTTTTTAGCAGATCGGTTTCTTCAACTTCAGTGATGTCCGCAATCGTTCCATCCGCGGCGGCGACTACCGCCTTCGGATCGGCTGGAACTTCTCGTTCGGGATCACGAAAAAAATACAACGTGTAGAGAATCAGGACCAAAAAAATCAGCGCAATCCAGTCGCTAAAAAGCCAGCCCACGAGCGCGAGAGAAACCAAAATCACGAGAATACAACGGGCTTCAGCTATCGTTTGGAGGCGCATTTTCCGGGCACATTTTCGAAGCGCAAAAGAGGCGGGTCAAGAGGACAAAAACCGGTGTGAATAAGTCCAAGTTGGTGACCACAATATCGTGGGCTTTGGCTCGCTCCCGCCTCCAATCGCTAGCGCAAATAAGCCTCTTGGCAGCACGAGATTATTTGTTGTTTTCTGACCCTTTCTCGCTACCTTCTTTTGATGCCAGCCCGAGCCGCCGTCAAAGTCGTTTCAGACGACGAGAATTCGAGCGAAAAAAGTCAGCCTCGCCAGTCATCCGGCGTCAACAAATCGCAAAAATACGACGCGGCGCAGATCGACAAACTCGAAGGTTTGGAAGCGGTCCGGAAACGCCCCGGAATGTATATCGGCGACCCGGACGAGCGCGGTCTGCATCACATGGTTTACGAAGTCGTCGACAATTCGATCGACGAACATCTCGCCGGATTCTGCGACAAGATCGAAGTGACGGTTCACGTAGATGGAAGCATTTCCATTCGCGACAACGGCCGCGGCATTCCAGTTGATATTCATCCGAAGTGGAAAATGCCGGCGGTCGAGCTGGTGCTGACGAACCTCCATGCCGGCGGAAAATTTGGACAAGGCGCTTACAAGTACTCCGGCGGTTTGCACGGCGTCGGTGCGAAATGCACCAACGCACTCTCGGAGTGGTTCAAGGTGGAGGTTTCGCGCGACGGCAAGGTTTACCATATGGCCTTCGCCAAAGGAAAAACGACGCAAAAGCTCGAAGTCATCGGCGAAGTTAAAGGCAAGAAGGCGACCGGAACGTTCATTACGTTTCTTCCCGATCCGACCATCTTCACGATCACAACAGAGTTTAAATTCGAACGACTCTCCACACGGTTGCGCGAGCTGGCGTTTCTAAATCCCGGTCTCGAGATCAATCTTACCGACGAACGAACCGATGAGCCGAAGAAAGAGACGTTTCTCTACAAACACGGCATCGAGGAGTTCGTAAAGCAGCTTGGCGAGAACAAACAGGTGCTGCATCCAAAGCCGATCGTGATCGAGCGGCAGCGTGATGAAGTCTTTGTCGATGTCGTCCTGCAATATAACGACACCTACAACGACCAGATCCTCCCATTCGCGAATTCGATTCCGAACCCGGACGGCGGCACGCATCTCACTGGATTTCGGACCGCGCTGACTCGCGCGATCAACCAATACGCGCGCGCCAACAATCTGACGAAGGAAAAGGATCCTTCGATTTCCGGCGACGATGTGCGCGAAGGATTGATTGCGGTTTTATCGATCAAATTGCCGAATCCTCGATTTGAATCGCAGACCAAGGTGAAACTCGTCAACACCGAGATCGACGGCATTGTGAACTCGGCGGTTTACGAAGGGTTGATGACTTTCTTCGACAAAACTCCGCCGGTCGCACGACGAATCTTTGACAAGGTCCTCACTGCGGCGCGGGCACGCGAAGCGGCGCGGAAAGCGCGGGAAACGATTCGCAAAGGAGCGCTAACGGGCGGCGGTTTGCCTGGAAAGCTCGCCGATTGCTCCGAGCGTGATCCCGAGTTGACCGAACTCTACATCGTGGAGGGCGATTCAGCCGGCGGTTCGGCAAAACAAGGACGTGATCGCCGTTATCAAGCGATCCTGCCGATTCGCGGCAAGCTGATTAACGTCGAAAAAGCGCGCGAAGACCAATTTCTCAAGAACAACGAGATCCAATCGATGATCACGGCGATTGGCACCGGCATCGGCAAACCGCGCGAGGAAGACGGCGGCAACGGCAAACAGGAAGAAGGCCGGTTCGACATTTCAAAGCTGCGCTACGGACGAATCATCATCATGACCGATGCGGACGTTGACGGCTCGCACATTCGCACTCTTCTGCTGACATTTTTCTTCCGGCAAATGACCGAACTCGTTCGCGCGGGCAAAATCTACATCGCGCAGCCACCGCTTTATCAAATCAAGCGGAAGAAACGCGAAGAGTACGTCGATGACGATGTGCAGTTGAACAAAATCCTCATTTCGCTCGGCGCCGAGGACGTGAAGCTGAGAAATCTTTCCGACAAAAAGGAAATCAGCGCGGCGCAGTTGAAAGACATTCTCGAATCGCTCGAGAAACTGGCGAAGCTCAGCGAGGTGGTTCGCCGGCATGGCGGCGATTTCGAAGCTTATTTGGAAGAGCGTAATTCCAAAAGCGGGAAGCTCCCGACCTACCTGGTGAAGGTCCGCGAGGGCAACGACGAAGCCGTCCATTATTTTCACGACGAGAAAGCGGTCCGGAGATTTCACGAGAACAACATCGACCTCAATTTGTTCGACACCCAGATCGAACAGGAGCTTTTGCCGCTCGGTGATGTGCAGACCCCGGCCGCGAAAGCAAACGGCGTCCGCCGCCGCGCCAAATTGGTCGAGCTTCACGAATCGGCCGCGATCCAGAAAATCATCGCCGAGCTCGCGCGCAAAGGATTGAAAGTGGATCACTACGCGGCGAGCGATAAGCCAATCTTCGAATTGATCGAAGGCGAAGGCGACAAAGCGACCACGCATCCGCTTTTCTCAATTCCGGAGATCCTGGAAAAGATTTTGGAGATCGGCCGGCGCGGCGTGCAGATCAAGCGCTTCAAGGGTCTGGGCGAAATGAACGCGAAAGAATTGTTCGAGACCACGATGAATCCCGAGAAGCGCAAGCTGCTCAAAGTTGATCTGAACGACGACAACGCGGTCGATGCCGACAAAATGTTTACCATCCTGATGGGCGACGTGGTCGAACCGAGGCGCCAATTCATCGAGGACAACGCGCTGAACGTCCGCAACCTCGACGTCTAAGATTGACATCTCCCCCGAATCGAAAATCTCACTGATGTATAGCGCGAACGAAAAGGTTGATCCGATCAATGTGGCCGAAGAGGTCTCGCGGTCGTTCCTCGACTACTCGATGTCGGTCATCATTTCGCGCGCGTTGCCGGATGCGCGTGACGGATTGAAGCCATCACAGCGACGCATCCTTTACGCGATGCACGATTTGTCGCTGTTTCCCGGCCGGCAACATCGTAAGTGCGCGAAGATTTGCGGTGACACGAGCGGTAACTATCACCCGCACGGCGAAGCAGTCATCTACCCCACCCTCGTGCACATGGCGCAGCCCTGGGCAATGCGCGAGACGCTCGTCGACGGCCAGGGAAACTTCGGATCGGTCGAAGGCGACCCGCCTGCGGCAATGCGTTACACGGAGGCGCGCATGACGCATCTCGGCGCCGCGTTGATGGTCGATATGGACAAGGACACCGTCGATTTCGTTCCCAACTACGACGAAACCCGGACCGAGCCAACTGTTTTTCCCGCTGCGTTTCCAAATCTTTTAGTCAATGGCGGCACTGGCATCGCGGTTGGAATGGCAACGAACATTCCTCCGCACAATCTCGGCGAAGTCATCGACGGCATTTGTGCGCAAATCGACGACCCTGACATCGATCTCGACGGGTTGATGAAGTTCGTGAAGGGCCCGGATTTCCCAACCGGCTGCGCGATCTGCGGTCTCGCCGGCGTGAAGCAATATCTCGCGGGCGGCCGCGGCAGCATGAAAGTGCGCGGCAAAGCCGGTGTCGAAGAAATCAAAGGCGGCAAGGAACAGATTGTCATCACGGAGATCCCGTACGGCGTGAACCGCGCGACGCTCGTCGAGCGCATCGCCGAGCTCGTGAACGAAAAGGTTCTCGGCGATATCACCGCGATCCGTGACGAATCGGACGAAAACACGCGCGTGGTGATCGAGCTCAAGCGCGACGCGAACCCGAAGATCGTCATCAACAATCTTTACAAGCACACCGCGATGGAGAGCTCGTTCCCGGCACTCATGCTGGCGATCGATCACGGCCGGCCAAAGTTGCTCTCGCTCAAGGAAGCGAACGCGGCTTACATCGAGCATCGCCGCGAAGTTGTTCTCCGCCGGACGCGCTTCGAATTAAGGAAAGCCGAAGAGCGCGCTGAAACGCTCGAAGGTTATTTGATTGCGCTTTCCAACCTCGACGAATTCATTCGGATCATTCGCGGATCGGCAAATCGCGAGGAAGCGCGCGTGAAACTGCTCGCATTCGATTTTACCAAGCGACAGGTGGAGCAGATCGGAATTTTAATTCGCAATCCGGCGCGTCTGACCGAAGGCCGTTACGCATTCAGCGAGCACCAGGCCAACCAGATTCTCGATCTTCGTTTGTATCAATTGACCGGGCTCGAGCGCGATAAGATCCAGAACGAATACAAAGAGCTGATCAAGACCATCCAGGACCTGCGCGATATTCTCGCGAAAGAGCAGCGCGTGTTCACGATCATCAAGAAAGAGTTGCGGGAGCTGAAAGAGAAACACGGCTCGCCGCGCCTGACCCAATTCATCGCGGACGAAGGTGAGATCAACATGGAGGATCTCATCGCAAACGAAGGCTGCATCATCAGCATCACGCACGGCGGATTCATCAAACGCACCGCAGTGAGCGCATTTCGCGCGCAACGCCGCGGCGGCAAAGGCGTGATCGGTATGACCACACGCGAAGGCGCGACCGAGGAGGAAGAGGGCGATTTCATCGAGCACCTCTTCACTGCGACGACGCACGATTACTTGATGTTCTTCACCGAAGCCGGACGCGCGTACGTGGAAAAGGTTTACGAAATCCCGGAGATGGGCCGCGCCGCGAAGGGAAGATCGATCGCGAACATTCTCGAGCTCAAGCCGGATGAAAAAATCGCCGCCACGATTCGGATTCAATCCAAGAAATCCGGCACCGGGCCGAACGCGGTCGATCAAACGTGGGATGAAAATCTCCACATCGTGTTCGCGACTGAGTCGGGCATCGTGAAAAAGTCGAACCTGTCCGATTACCGTAATGTTCGGAAAGGCGGCATCATCGCGATCCAAATTGAAAAGGGCGATCGTCTCATCGACGCCAAGCTCACGAACGGCAACAACGAAATCGTTTTGATCACCAAGGAAGGAATGAGTCTGCGTTTCCACGAGGAGCAGTTGCGCGACCAGGGCCGCAACACCGTCGGCGTCTGGGGAATTCGTCCGGAAAAGAAAGACCACGTCGTCGGGATCGCGCTTGTCGATCTTAGCGCGATGCTGCTGGTTGCAGGCGAGAATGGAATCGGCAAGCGCACGCCATTCGACGATTACCGAAAACAAAATCGCGGCGGCAAAGGCATCATCACAATGAAGACGGGTACGAAAACCGGCGACGTGGTCGGCGCGCTTACGGTGCGCGATTCAGACGAGATCATGTTGATCACGACCAAAGGCCAGATGGTGCGCACACGCGTGAAAGAAATCCGCGAGACCGGCCGCAACACCATGGGCGTGAAATTAATGGATTTGCGCAGTGGCGAAAAACTTCAGGCGATCGCGCCCGTGGTCAGTCAGGCCGCGGAAGAAGAGGCCCAAAGTGTAGAGCCAACGGAAGCAGCGGCTCCAGCAAAGCCAGCGAAGCCTGCGCCGCCAAAGAAAAAGTCGTAAAGAAAAAGGGCACGCGGCCGCGTGCCCTTTCCAAGTATCGCTTAATTCTTCGACTAGTAACGCGTTGTCTGCGTTGTCGTCGTAGTCGGTTGCGTCACCGCCGTTTGGCGAGTCGTTGTGGTCGTGGTCTGAGTCGTGGGTTCCTCGGCACACGAGCTCAGGAACGCCGCAATTAGAGCCAGAAACGAAGGAAGTAGCATTTTTTTCATAGTATAAATCGTTGTTACATAATCAGTTCGCCCCAAACGGCTTCGGCAGATGTAACTAATTGGTCGACTCGCTCGTCCGCTGCCTCAGCTGCTTTTATCGCCTACCCGCGCGGCCTCCCGCTCGGGCGTGTTGTCGATCTTGCCAGCGGATGCCGCTCTGAAGAAAATCGGCGCCATGAGTTCGACTTCTGCCTCCCGAGCGCTGTTGGTCACGTTTTGTTTGATACTCGGCCTCGCGCGTGCCGGCGCGATCGACTGGCCCGAGGGGTATATCGTTGATGAAGATTCAGTGTCGCCAGATGGGCAATACGGGATTGCAATTCCTGAATCGGACGATGTCGCAAAAGAGCAGCCAAATCCGAAGGTCGAAGAGTATTATGCTCTGAATTACTTTGCCGACGTAAAGAACCATAAAATTCTCGGAAAAATTCAGGGCTCAGATTATTTCCAACATCAAAATCACGCCGGCCTCACCGTTCAGTGGTCTGAGGACTCAAAAATTGCGATCGTTGAGTACGAAGCGCGCTACGGCTTTGATTCGATTGCCGTTGTCGAACTGAAAGGAAACAACTTTATCCAAACCGATATCGGGAAGCGCATCCAGACCGCGATTGATGAAGTAATCAAAAAGCAATCGCACGGGTACGAAGAAAGCGGTTACACCTCGCCACTTTTTCGCTTCGAACCTGGGCCCAAGATTCGCGTCTATGCCACTGCTCTCACCAACCCAAAGCATGTTGAGAAGGGTTACTTTGCCTTGTTCCAAGGGCTCTACGATTTGCCGGCGAAAAAGTGGATCAAGTCGGCGGCCCGGCCGTTAACCGGGGACGAAAACGATCTCCTCGAACGCGCGAGCGAGAATTGCCGGTTCGAAAGATTCACAGTTGCTCCGGAAGCGTTCCAAGGCATGGATCCCGACGCCGAAGAACCGCAATATCAGAATTCCGGGGATGACTGGGCTTTCCGGTCTGAGGAATCGGAATTCAAATATCTCGATAATGAGATGAATGACGTCTACAAAGCTGCGCGCTTGATTCTTTCGCCGACGGATTTCGAAAAGGTGAAGATCGCGCAGCGCGAATGGTTAAAGAAACGCGATGCCGCGGGTTCGGTTGCCGAAAAATCCAAGCTGACGGCGAAGCGGATTGACGAGTTGCAGGACGCGTCGTGGTAAGATCAACAATCTGTCAGTCGTTAACTCGACATCTGAGCTTTTTTAATTCGCCCCGCTTCCGTTTCGATTCGAGGATTTTTTTCTTCAGCGCGGTCGGTCGCGGCGATTTGCGGCGCCGTTCTTTTTCTCGTGCCGCAATTTGCGCGCGGCGAGCAGCGCGTTGTCGATCCTCGATCGCGTCGAGCAAGCGTTCGCGCGCCAGCTTGCGGTTCCTCGCTTGCGATCGCGAATCCTGCACCGTCACGCTGACGCCGCTCGGGCGATGGCTCAGCGTCACTGCAGTCGATACTTTATTCACGTTTTGTCCGCCCGGACCGCCGGAACGCGCAAACGATTCTTCGAGATCGACATCGCGAATGCCGAGTTGCGCCATTCTTTCCGCGATAGAGTTTCGATGCATCTGCTCGCCGCAATAGACGAGCTTCGCAGTCAATCGGCAACTGCCTTATTTCGCGGAAACTAAACGGCCAGGCGCTTTGCCGGCAAAAATCGCATCGAGATCGGCGAGAACCTGCTGCGGCCCGCGAAATTTGCCATCGGCGTAACTGCTCGAGATGATGTTACCCATTGAATCGACCAGTACGAGCGATGGAATTCCGTTGCCGGCGTTCTTCTTGAGCACTTCTTTGTCTTTTAGCTTTGCGAAATCGATCGCCAACCACGGCATGCTCTCGTCCAGCATGTATTTCTCCATCGCGTATTGCGAGCGGTCGCTGCTGTAGAAGACAATCTCGAATTCCGGATGCTCCGGCGCGACCCGCTTATAGTAGTCCACCAGTTGGGGCGTGAACTTGCGACATGGTCCGCACCACTCCGCCGAAAAATAGAACGCGATCAGCTTTTTGTTCTCGAGCGCGGTCTCGTCCGCGTGCGCGGCCGAGCCATGTTTGATTTGAACCAGATCGTGTTTGAGGAATTCCGAAATCGCCAGAGTTCCGCCAGTGTTTAGACTCGGCGATTGCGTCGTCCGTTTCTTAAGGACCTCGGCCTGATACGCGGCATCCGATCTTCGAGAGGCGTCGGCTTGCGAGGCGCGATGTTGCGCTTCGGTGGCCATTTGTTCTTGAACGGCAGCGGTCTTTTCCGCCGACAGTGAGTAGATCCCGCTCTTAAGCTTGTCGATCAGCTCGGCGGACGCGCCGGCTTTAATCAGCGTCTGCTCTTTTGTCGGGTCGAGCGTGTCGGCGAAATGTCGCTTCCCCAATTCCTGCATCAGCGTCTCGCTCGAATAACCGGTGCGTAACATAAGCCCGATCTCGCTCACGGTCAGCGGAAGCGGGGCCGCGAAGAGAGTCGCGGCGGCAATGAAGAAAGCGGGATAAACCCAGCGGCGCATGCATCTTAGCCAGCAATCTCCGGGCCGGATTGGCCGCTTTATCGGGCGAAAAGGGCGTCGATTTGGTCGCGATATTCCGGCTTCGATTGGGCGGCAGATTCGGCCAATTGGCGGGCTTCATCGGTTTGCCCGGTCGAGCTAGCGTAAACTGCGCAAAGCCATTCTCGATCCGCTGCGTCTGGAGTGTTCGGTTGAAGAAACGAAGTCGAAATCTTGAGCAGCGTTTGGGGCGCCAGCTTGTTCCAGGGAAGTCGCGCGATGCCGTGTAAACCGTGCCCATGCCGCCAAGGCCGACGGTTTCCATAATCAAAAAATTATCGAACATGCGCTCGGCGCGCACTTTTTCGCCGCAGCTCGGGCAATCGACGTTCGCCAGCGGCTCTGCGTTGCTCGTATCGATGGAAACGCCGCAGTGCGGACAAGTTTGTAGCCCGGAGGCGGTCAAATCGGTTGCCATCGCCGCGATTGTAACATCGACAATGAGCCGAGCAACGCTACGGTCGCACCGAATGTCCGACGAATCGACTATCGCGCTGATCGTGCCCAAAGAAGCGACACGACTTCGGCTCGATCAATTCCTGGCGCGCGAGCTGCCGAAATTTTCACGCTCGCGCATTCAACAGTTGATTCTAAGAGAATTCGTCACGCTCAATGGTTCCCCTGCCCGGCCGCGCGATGCCGTTCGTCTCGGCGATCGCGTTGAAGTAACCGAGCCACCGCCGGAAAAGATCGACATCGAGCCGCAAGCGATTCCGCTGGACGTTCTTTACGAAGACGACGATCTGATCGTGATCAACAAGCCTGCGGGATTAGTCGTTCATCCCGGTGCCGGTCAACGCGAGAGCACGCTCGTAAACGCCTTGCTCCATTATTTCCCGAAACTTTCCGGCATTGGCGGCAAAGAACGGCCCGGCATCGTCCATCGGCTCGACAAGGAGACCAGCGGCTGTCTCGTTGTCGCGAAAAACGACGAAGCTCATCGCGGATTGTCCTCTCAATTTGCGGAGCGGACCGTGGATAAGATTTACCTCGCGCTGGTCGCTGGAAAATTGCGCAAAAGCTTGGGAACGATCGCGGAAAAGATCGGCCGCCATCCGGTGGATCGACAACGCATGTCGGTCACTTCACGTCGCGGGCGCGCCGCGAAAACGGAATATCGCGTGAGCCGCGCGTCAAACGAAATGAGTTTAGTCGAATGCAAATTGCACAGCGGCCGCACGCATCAAATTCGAGTTCACCTGCATCATCTTGGTCATCCGATCCTGGGCGACAAAGTTTACGGCGGCCGATTCGCGAAAACTTTTCCGCGGCAAATGCTGCACGCGTGGAAATTGGGTTTTCAACATCCGCGCAGCGGCGAATGGAAAAACTTTGAAGCGCCGTTACCGGCGGATTTCCAAGCCGCGATTAGGTCGCTACTGCCGCCAATTCCTTCCGCACGAGCGTGATCGTCGGCGTCAGTCCGCACGGATCGCTTCGATCACTTGCACGGGCATCACCGGCGCGACCACGACGTCCTCGTCATTGATCGGATGCAAACCAGCGCGGTGCGCGGCAAGATCGACAAGCTCTGCCACGCGGGATTTCAGCGCTCGAGCGCGCGACCAAAGGAAAAGCAAAAAGAGCGAATATGGAATCACCGACCAAAGATCGAGATGCGAAGCGTGCAGTTGCCGGTAAATCACAACGCTCAGCGCGATGAGACTGATAATGACGGTGGTCGTCACCATTCGATGCCGGAGTCTCGCGCGCGTCAGTCGTTTTGCTCCGCTGTGATCCTCGGTCACCGTTTGCAGCAGAATGCTCCACCAAAAATTTCCGTAAATTTGGATGTCCCATTCGTTCCAACCCGTATCGACCGAATAGCGCCAGCCTTCTTCCTCGAGGAGCTGAAAGATTTGCCCGAGCAAATGGTGACGATCGCGTCCTTCGTCGCTCCAAAAAACGCGGCGACGCAGACCGGGAGTCCGCTTTGCATCCGCGGGCAATTGTTCGTGCGCGCGAATAACACCTCGCGGTGTCCGTTTGAAGTGGAGCCAGGTGAAGTAACGCGAAAATCCGCGGACGAGCGGTTGAACGAATGCGAGACACATCACCAGCAACCGGGCCGGAGCGGTGTCGAATTTCGGCTCGATATGCGCACGCACCATGTAAGAGAGCGCGACCGTCAGCGTTCCGCCGAACATCAAATAAGGAACGATCCGCAACGACGGGAGAAAAATCCCCAGACCGAAAAGGAACAAGGCAAGCGCGAACCATTCAATACTGCTGAGATAGGCCGCGATGTCGGATTGCGGCGTCGCGTACATCGATTGGAAAAATCCTTCGCCAAAAACACCGTGATAAATCACCGGTCGATCGATGAACCAGCTAAAGCGCGGCGCGCCATAAATTTGCCCTCGCCATTTCGCGGTGCCGGTCGGTCCAAAGAAAACCAAATGTTTGAAACGGAGGAGTGATTCGGCTTCGCCATAACCCTCCTGTTGTTTCAAAAAGGCGCGGAGCGTGAAACGGCGATGGTGCCAGACGATCGCGGTCGGACTAAATGCGATGACACAGCCGGATTGTTGCAGTCGCCAGCAAAAGTCGACATCATCGCCGGCCGCGTGATACTCGGGATCGAACCCGCCCACTTGTTCGAAAGCCCACCGATAAAACGCCATGTTACAGCCGGGAATGTGTTCGGCGATCGTATCGGTGAGCAAAACGTGACTCGGCCCTCCCGGCGCCGCCGCCACGCAGGCCTGGATCGCATTTTGCGCCGGCGGACTGACATTCGGCCCGCCAACGCCCGCGTATTCGCCGCTCGTCAGCGTGCCCACTAAATAATAGAGCCAATCGGGATCGGCCATGCAGTCCGAATCGGTGTAAGCCAGGACGTCGCCTTTGGCCGCAGCCGCGCCGGTGTTACGCGCGACGCTCAGTCCAAGATTTTCCTGATGGATGTAGCGAATGTTCGGAAATTGAGCGGCGATCTGCGCGGTGTTGTCCTTCGAGCCATCGTCGACCAGGATCACTTCGTATTTTGGGTAATTGATTTTGCCTAACGAAACCAAACACTCGGCCAGCGTGCGCGCGCCGTTGTAGGAGCAAACAATCACCGACACGAAGGGCGCTTTGCTCAACGCGCGATGCGGCAAGGTGGAATTGTCCTGCCCAAACTTTTCCCGAACCGCCTGATACGATTTCTTCGGCTGGCGCTCGCGCGTCACGATTCCGAATGCCCAATCGTAAACTTCGTTCCCGCCAGTGAACCATTCGTCTGTCCAGGAAAACAAAATCGTCCCCGCGAGCCCGCATTTGGCAACGCTCTCGATGTGCCAGCCGAGCATCTCGGCTTGCTCCTCCTGCGGATGACGGATCGTGTCCATTCCGAACTCGCCCAGGATGAGCGGGCGTTCGCCGGTCAGATTTTGCAGACGCAAAAGATAACGTTCGAAATCGGTTTGGTTGTGGAGATAAACGTTGAAGCAGAAGAAATCGACGTTTTGCGGAAGCAGATATTCCGTCGGCGGAAACGTGGCGTAGGAATAGAGAACATCGGGGTCGACCAAGCGACCGATCCGCACCAGGTGTTCGACGAATTCGGTGACGCGATGCACCCCCAGCCAACGCGCCATTGTGCTTCCGATTTCGTTGCCAACCAAATAACCGAGCACCGCCGGGTTCCCTTTGTAACGACGGACCGTGGCCCGCACCATTTCGCCAATTTCGTCGCGCACTTTTTTCTGACGAAGAAACTCAATGTGCTTTTCCCACGGAAGCGTGATCAAGACGCGCACGCCGGCCACATGACATTTTTCCAAAAACCATTTTGGCGGCGGATGATAAACGCGGAGCACATTGACGCCGATCTCGCGCATCATGCGAAGATCGAGATCGACGGTCTCGGGTTTTCCAAACGTGTTACCGTTCTCGTCCGGAGCGAACGGCCCATAAGTCGCGCCTTTGATGAAGAATTTCTTGTCGCCCTCGAAAAAGAACTTTGAGACCGCGCGAATTCGTTCCGGTTTCGGCGTCGTCATAACGAGCGAAGGGCTTCCCGAACAACTTTGGCGGTTGTCTCGATATCTTCCGGAATGTGCGCAGTTGAAATAAATCCGGTCTCGAATTGGGACGGCGCGAAATAAACGCCGCGCTCCAGGCAGCCATGAAAAAACTTCGCGAACTTTTTCCGATCGCTCCGCTTAGCAGCGACAAGATCCATAATCGGTCCGCGCGCGAAAAACAGACAGAACATCGAGCCAATGCGATGAAACGTGAGTTCGACCTTCAACTCCGCGATTGCGTCGCGCGTAAGTTTTTCGAGCTGCGCGCCGAGATCTTCGAGGATTTTCCAGGCATCGATCCGCTCCATCTCACGCAATTGAGCGAGGCCGGCAACCATCGCGAGCGGATTTCCGGACAGCGTTCCCGCCTGATAAACCGGACCATCGGGCGAAAGTTGGTCCATGATTTCCGCGCGGCCGCCAAAAGCGCCGACCGGCAAACCGCCGCCGATGACTTTTCCCAGAACCGTCAGATCCGGTTTGATTCCGTAAATTTCCTGTGCCCCGCCGCGCGCCACGCGAAAACCAGTCATCACTTCATCGAAAATTAGAAGCGCACCGCACTTGGAACATTCTTCGCGCAAGATCGACAGAAAATTTTCCTTCGGGAAATACAGCCCCGCATTCGCAGGAATCGGTTCGAGAATCACACACGCGATTTGGTTTTTGTTTTCGGCGAAGGCTTTTCGAACAAGATCGACATCGTTGAATGGCAGCGAGATCGTCAGGTCGGCGAAAGATTTTGGAACGCCTGCGCTGTCCGGACGACCATGCGTCAACGCGCCGCTGCCCGCTTGAACGAGAAGTGAATCGGCATGGCCATGATAACAACCATCGAACTTGATGATTTTGTCGCGTCCGGTGAATCCGCGCGCGAGACGAATCGCCGACATCGCCGCTTCGGTGCCGCTGTTGACCATTCGAATTTTTTCGATCGACGGCATCCATTGGCAGATCAATTCGGCCAGCTCGACTTCAAACGGATTCGGAATACCGAAGCTCAAACCACGTGTCGCGGCATCGCGCACGGCATCGACCACGACTTGCGGCGCGTGACCGAGAAGCGCCGGCCCCCAGCTACCGACGTAATCGATATATTCTTTTCCGTCGACGTCCCAAATTTTCGAGCCGGCCGCGCGATCGACGAAGAATGGTTCGCCACCGACATTTCTCAGCGCGCGCACGGGCGAATTCACTCCGCCGGGAATGCGCCCTTGTGCATCGGCAAAAAGTTTGGATGAACGGCGAGTCACGCGCCGAAGATAATCATTAATTTGCGAAATCGCGACCCGGGGTTCGTTTGTTCTTCGCTTAGAACGGCTGCCGAAGTAGATGCTTATGCCAGCATGAACCGCTGGAAACGATCGCTGCCGGGATTGCAGATCGTGGCCGATTACCAACCGGCATGGTTGGTAAACGATCTGATGGCCGGGCTGATGCTGACTGCGATGCTGGTGCCGGTCGGGATCGCTTATGCGCTCGCGTCGGGAGTTCCGGGAATTTACGGACTGTATGCCACGATCGTGCCTTTGCTCGCATATGCGATCTTTGGTCCAAGCCGGATTCTTGTTTTAGGACCTGATTCGTCTCTTGCGCCCGTAATTCTCGCGGTCGTGTTTCCACTTTCGGCGGGTGATCCGACGCGCGCGGTGGCTCTCGCGAGCATGATGGCGATCGTTTCGGGCCTGGTCTGCATTCTGATCGGCGCCTTTCGTCTGGGGTTTGTAACCGAGCTTCTCTCCAAACCGATTCGATACGGATACATGAATGGCATTGCTCTGACGGTTCTGATTAGTCAGACGCCAAAACTGTTCGGTTTCTCCATCAACGGCGCCGGCCCATTGCGCGACATCGGACGCATCTGGCAAGGGATTTTCGGTGGCCAAGCGAACTGGGCGGCATTCGCAGTCGGCGCGAGCACACTGATCGCGATCTTTCTGCTCAAGCCGTTTAAGCGCATTCCCGGCCTTCTTCTCGCGGTCGTCACTGCGACGATTGTAGTCGACGTAATGAACCTCAGCGCGACCGCCGGCGTGAAAGTTCTCGGTCCGCTACCGCAAGGACTGCCATCGTTTGCTTTGCCGATGATCACTTATGCGGATCTCAAGGACGTCATTGTCGGTGGCTGTGCTGTCGCGATGGTGGCGTTCGCGGACACAAGTGTCCTGTCACGAACATTCGCAGCCAAAACGCGAACGGTCGTCGACCCGAACCAGGAAATGATTGGCCTGGGCGCAGCCAACTTCGCAGCCGGCCTGTTCCAGGGATTCCCGATCAGCGCCAGCTCATCGCGCACACCGGTCGTCGAAGCGGCCGGCGCGAAGACGCAACTCACCGGCGTAGTGGGCGCAATCGCGGTCGGGATCCTTCTCCTGTTTGCTCCCAACTTGTTGAAAGATCTGCCGAGCAGTGCGCTCGCCGCGGTTGTGATCACCGCAGCCATTGGCTTGTTCGAATTCGGAGACCTGCGTCGCATCTTCCGCATTCAGCGATGGGAATTTTGGTTGTCCATCGTCTGCTTCATCGGCGTTGCCGTGTTCGGCGTGATCCCTGGCATCGGTATCGCGATCCTCATCGCGGTGATCGAATTCCTTTGGGACGGCTGGCGCCCACACTACGCAGTCCTCGGACGAGTCGCTGGTATTCGCGGCTATCACGACGTCAAACGTTATCCCGATGCGCGCCGCGTTCCCGGTCTAGTTCTTTTTCGTTGGGATGCACCGCTATTCTTCGCGAACGCCGAGCTTTTTCATCAGCGTGTTCGCGAAGCAATAGCAGAGTCGCCGACTCCCGTTCGGCGGATCATCGTCACGGCCGAGCCGGTCACCAGCATTGACGTGACGTCGGCGGACATGCTGGCCGAACTTGCGCACGCGCTAACCGAATCGGGTATCGAATTGCGCTTTGCCGAAATGAAGGATCCCGTCAAAGACAAACTGCGACGCTTCGAGCTTTTCGAACGCTTCGGCGCGACAAACTTTTATCCAACCATTGGCGCCGCGGTGGATGCGTATCTTCAAGAGCACGCGATCGATTGGACACCTTAGTGCGGCGCTCGATGAAAAGGCGGGGCGGGAATACGTCCGACGGGAGTCGAGACGGATAGACGGGAAGGCGCGAGAGCGTTGACGCGCGGGGACGCGCGGCAATCAATGGAGCCGGCGGGAGCCGAGCGACATCGACGAAGCCCGAAGGGTGAGCGAGCGGGAGCGAGCGAATCAATCGAACCGGATCTTGGAAAAGAGATTTCGTTATCCAAAAAATCCGAGTGAGATACAAAGGCGGGGGCGGGAATCGAACCCGCGAATAGCGGTTTTGCAGACCGCAGCCTTACCACTTGGCTAACCCGC
>DATEWZ010000047.1:0-28721 GCA_035257485.1 Chthoniobacterales bacterium | reverse complement strand
CGCCTTGCTGCGCTTCAAAGAACGGACGCGGCGAAAAACCGGACATTCCGGCGATCAGGTTCGTAGGAAAAGTTCGGACCGCGACGTTGTAGGACTGCACGGTGGTGTTGAATTTGTTTCGCTCGACCGAAATCCGGTTTTCCGTACCTTCGAGTTGGGCCTGCAAACCTTGGAAATTTTCAGTCGCTTTGAGTTGCGGATAATTTTCAGCGACCACCAGCAAGCGCGAGAGCGCGGTGGTCAATTGCCCCTGCGCGGCCTGAAATTCCTGGAGTTGCTTGGCGTCAGTCGGCGCTTTGCTTGGATCAAGCTGGACGCGTCCCACGCTGGCGCGCGCATTCGTGATTTCGGTCAATGTCGATTTCTCGAAATTGGCCGCGCCGGCGACCGTGTTCACCAAATTTGGAATCAAATCCGTGCGCCGCTGGTAAACCGTTTGCACCTGCGCCCATTGCGTATCGACGCCCTGCTGCAACCCAACCAGGCGATTATAAGTGCCCATGAAAAACAGGCCGACGACCACCGCAATGACGAGGAGAATGACAACTAATCCGCCGCAACCGATCGCAAATTTATTCATAAGATCGACAAAGGGTTAGGCGGGAATCGTTCAAGAAAGCGACGACGAAGTCAAACTCCTGCTGTAGGGGAAGCAGTTTGCTTCCCGAGACGCTAACAGCGTCTCCTACAGACCGAGGACGAGGCGAAGAAAATATGAGTCGGAGAATCGCGCGCTGTTTCCCTGGCGGACAATCAGCGCGTTCATCGATGGAATAACGAACAAACGCTGATAATTCGAGCCGAGCGCGACGACCATGTCGGGCGGTGCGGCGCGGCAAATGCAAATCCCGTCCCAGCGCGCGCGTTGCCATTTCAGGTCGAGCTCCTTTTCGTAATCGATCTCACGCGCGTTCGGCGCCAGGCGGTTCAGCCAAAGGGTCAATCCGTAGGACGGATTCGCGCCCGATCCGTTGAACGCTGCGCCGAGGAGGCTGGACGGAACGATTTGTTTGCCGTGAAAATTTCCGCGGCCAAGAATCATCTCGCCGAAGTTCGCCCATTCGCGCGCGGTCAATTCAAAGCCGCTCGCGGGAAGCGGATTGCCGCGCCCGTCCTTCTTGAATTCCATGCTTGTCAGGCCGAGTGGCGAGAGGACGGTTTCGTTGATGTAGGCGGTCGTTGATTTTCCGTTGAGTTTGCGCTTCAACACTTCGTTGAAGATCTGGAGATGGCTCGGGCCATACGCGAACGCGGAGCCGGGCGATGCGACAAGCGGCAGTTGAATCGCCATCGCGTTTCGATCCCGGATCGAATCGCTGTGCAGATGCGGGGACGGCTCGATTCCGTCGGTTTGATTGAGCAACTCGCGAATCGTGATCTGCGATTTGCGTGAATCGCCTTTCCATTCCGTGATCGTGTCAGCGACGCGATCGTCGAGCTTGATCAAACCATCGCGCGCGGCGCAGAGGGCGGCGATCCCCCAGAAACTTTTTGTCCCGCTGAAAATCTTGCAGCGCATGTCCGCACCGCCGCCGTTTGCGTAATGTTCGAAGACAGTTTTGCCGTTCTGCACTACCAGGATTGAGAAGCCGGTGTTCTTTTCCGAGTAAGCGGCCGCGCGCGCGCAGTTGCCGGGTTGGATTTCAGCCGCGAATGAAGGCGATGCTAAGAATGCGATGGCGAAAATCGACAACCAGCGCATCGACCAACTTAGGTTTCGGTTGCCGTTGGCAATTCGGGCTGAGTAGCAGTTTCGGCTTCGGCCGGAGGTTGCGGCCGTGGTGCGACGGGCAGATGGCGTGTTCGCAATTCTTCCACGTTTGGAAGTTCGTCGAGATTACGGAGACCAAAATGATCTAGGAAAAATTCGGTCGTCTCGTACAAGAGCGGCCGGCCGGGAATTTCGGCGCGGCCGGCAATTTTAACGAGGCCGCGTTCCATCAACGTTTGCAAGACGCTGTCGATGGTGACGCCGCGCACCGCTTCGACGTCGGCGCGCGTGATGGGTTGGCGATATGCGATGATCGCGAGCGTCTCGAGCGCGGGTGAGGTCAACCGTGACGGTTTTGGCGCAGGAAATAACCCGCGGACCCATTGCGCGTATTTCGGGTCGCTGGTCAATCGCCAGCCGTCCGCTTTTTCTGCGAGCTGAAATCCATGCTCGTTCTGAATGTATTCGACTTTTAACTGTTCGATCGCGGCTGCGACTTCGGCCGGTTTCACGTTCGCAAACGCGTTCGGCGCTAAATCGTCTTCGCCGCCAGCGTTGCGGAGAACATCGACAATCTCTTTGGTCGAAATCGGTTTCTGCGCGCTGAACAAAAGTGCTTCGATGACGCGGGTGAGATTCATTTTAGTTTGCGCCGATCGCGGTTTGGATTGCGTCGGCGATTCGGTTGGCGTGTTTGTCGATCTTGTCGAGTTCGCGGCCTTCGATCAACAGTCGGATCTTCGGTTCGGTCCCGGAATAGCGAAGTAAGATGCGCCCTTTGCCGGCGAGCTCGCGTTCGACTTCATCTCGGAGCTTGACCACCTCGCGCAGTTCCTCGATCGGGGGCTTCGATTTCACCACCAGATTGCGCTGGGCCTGCGGATATTTTTTCAAGCACTTTTTCAATTTGCTCAACGGCTCGCCCGTTGTGTGCATGATCCGCAAGACCTGAAGCGCGCTAATGATCCCATCGCCGGTGGTCGTGAAATCGCGGAAAATCATGTGCCCGCTTTGTTCGCCGCCGAGATTCAAATTTCGCGAGACCATTTCCTCAATCACGTAACGGTCGCCCACTTTGGTGCGAATTACTCTTCCCTGATTGCTCGCGAGCGCTTCATCCAAACCGAAATTGCTCATGACCGTCGCCACCAGCGTGTTATCTCGAAGCTGACCGGATTTCAAAAGATCGAGCGCGGCGATGGCAAGAATTTCGTCGCCGTCCACGATCTCGCCGTTTTCGTCACAAAGCAGAACGCGATCGGCATCGCCATCATGCGTAATGCCGACGTCGACGTCGCTCGCTTCAACGATGCGCTGAATTTCATCAGGGTGGGTGCTGCCGCAGCTGTCGTTGATGTTCATTCCGTTCGGCTCGTTGTGGGCAACGACCACGTCCGCGCCGAGCTCGCGCAAGATGCACGGCGTCGATTTATAAGCCGCGCCGTTCGCGACATCGACCGCGATGCGCAATTGCTCGAGCGACATTTTTCGCGGGAAACTCGCTTTGGCGAACTCAACATAGCGGCCAAGCGCGTCGTCGATGCGTGCGGCCCGTCCGATTTTTCCCGCAGTCGGCCGGATGTTGTCGATCTTGCCGGTGAAAACGAGATCTTCGATCTGCGCCTCGACCTGATCGTCCAGTTTGTAGCCGTCGTGCCTGAAAAATTTGATGCCGTTGTCTTCGTAAGGATTGTGCGAAGCGGAGAGAACGATGCCGGCGTCGGCGCGCAAGGAGCGCGTGATGTAAGCCACGCCCGGTGTCGGCAACGGACCGATGATGAGAACGTCGACGCCGAGTGAAGTGATTCCGGCGACGAGCGCGTTTTCGAGCATGTAACCGGAGAGTCGCGTGTCTTTGCCGAGAACAATTTTCGGGCGCGCGCCTTCCGGAATCGTGCGCGGATTCAATTGCGTGAAAACGTGCGCGGCCGCGCGGCCAAGCTTGAGCGCGGTCTCGGCCGTCACCGGTTCGACGTTGGCGACACCGCGGACCCCGTCGGTACCGAAGATCTTGGTCGCCTTGTTCACGGTCTTACTGAAACGCTCGGATGCCGATTCGTAAACGGGAAAGTGCAAAAGTCGGCTGCGCTCATTGTGCGGGCGGGGCCGGTTTACGTTCTCGGTCGTGATCGCTCAGGAAGATACATTCGTTTTCCAGTCCAAGCGCGACTGCGCCGCGTTTGACCCAGACCGCGAAGCCGCCTGCTTCGAGCGCGTGCACCGCACTTTGGATAAACTCTTCGCTACCGGGCATGTGAAGGTTGTTTCGGTTGTTTCTCGGCGTTCATTTCATTGATTTTGCGATGGAGCGTGCGTCGGCTGATTCCAAGCTTTTTCGCCGCCGCGGTCACATTGCCATTCGTCGTGGCCAGGGCCTGCAAAATAAGTTTGCGCTCCGTTTCGTGAAGATCGAGCGGGCTCGCTTTCTCTCCGAACGCGGCTTTTGGAGAAATTCCGCGGGGAAGTGAGGCGCCGGCCGCTTGTCGCAACGCGGTCGGTAGATCACGCGGAGTAATTTTCGGACCCGTCGCCATCACCACGCCGTGTTCGATTGCCGTCCGCAGCTCGCGCACGTTCCCCGGCCAGTTGTAGGTCAACAGGGCGTTCATTGCTTCCGGCGTAAGATCGACAACTTCCTTGTTGTTCGCTTTGGAGAACTGGCGAAGAAAGGTCCGGACCAAAAGCGGAATGTCATCTTTGCGCTCGCGCAATGGCGGCATCACGATGCGCACCACGTTCAGCCGAAAATACAAATCGTCCCGGAACGTTCCTTCCTTCACCATTTGCTCGAGATTTTTATTCGTCGCGGCGATCAAACGAACGTCCGCCTTCAAAGTTTGATTGCCGCCAACGCGCTCAAACGCGCGCTCTTCGCTGATCACGCGCAGCAATTTCACCTGCGTCGCGGGCGGAATCTCCGCCACTTCGTCCAGGAAAATCGTCCCGCCGTTTGCCTGCTCGAACCGGCCAATCCGCCGTTCGTGCGCGCCGGTGAACGCGCCTTTTTCGTGACCAAACAACTCGCTCTCGAGCAAAGTCGGCGAGAGCGCGGCGCTGTGGACGGTGACAAACTTCGCCTTGTTACGGCGGCTCAAATTATGGATCGCGTGCGCGGCGAGTTCCTTACCCGTTCCGCTTTCGCCCTCGATCAGGACGTTGGCGTTCGACGGCGCGACTTGCCGAATCGTGTCGATGACTTCCCGCAGCACCGGCGAATCGCCAATCATGTTTTCGAGGCCGAAGCGCTCATCGACTTGTTGGCGCAGCGATTTGTTTTCTTCAGTGAGGTTTCGATCGCGTAACGCACGCGCGATCAGCATTTCCACTTTGTCGAGATTGAGCGGCTTGGTGACAAAATCGTAAGCGCCGCGCTTCATCGCTTCGACCGCGGTGTCGACCGAACCGTAAGCAGTCATCATGATGCAGATCGGCGGTCGCGACATTTTCAGGGCGCGCTCGATCAATTGCATTCCATCTTCGTTGCCGAGTCGCAGATCGGTCAGGAGAAGATCGACCTGTTCGCGTTCGAGCACATTCATCGCGCTCTCGATGTCGCTCGCTACATAAACGTCGTAATCATTCTCGAGCAGGCGGCGCAATCCGTCACGGGTCGGCTTCTCGTCGTCAACGATGAGGATGATTGGCTGGATGGAATCCATGAATCGGTCAGCGGGCGCAGGTGCGCCATTTATTCTCACTCAAACGCGACATCTCTCAATGAGGAACTACAACCAATCCTGCGATTTACCGAGACGGCACGGTTTCGTGATAAGGCGTGCCGGCTTGATAAAGCGCAAGCTTGTTGCGGAGCGATTGGGCCAGCGAAGGGATCCCGTTCGTTTCTGCAATTTCGAGCGCGTGCTGCGCGACTTCGACTGCTTTGGCAAATTGTCCATTTTCGGCGTAAGCGGCGGCCAAGGTATGGAGAATCAGTGGATCGCCGCCGGATAGATCATTCGCCTGTTCAGCAAGCTGAACTGCTTTCACGCCGTTGCGAATAGAAGGGTCGGAAGATGTCGCCAGCATCCAGGCGAGATTGTTGGCCGCGAGAAATAATTCCGGATCGTCTTTGAGCGCGGCTTCGTACTCATGCATCGCCTGCTGGATTTTCCCCTGCTGGCGAAGCGCATTGCCGAGGTTGTTGTGCGCGTTTGCGAAATCGGGACGCAGCTCGAGCGCCTTGCGATAATGCGCAATCGCCGCCTCGACGTCGCCTTTCTTTCGGAACGCGTTTGCGATGCTGTAATGGGTTTCAGCATGATCGAATGGAAGCTCGAGCGTCTGTTTGTATTCAGCTACCGCGGCATCGGTCTGTCCGGTTTGTAAAAGGGCGTTCCCGAGATTGATGTGGGCCGGGGCGTGCCGCGGAAATTTTCCAACGACCTTGCGCAAATGTGAAATCGATTCCTCCGCATCGCCTTGTTGCAAGAGCGCTGCGCCGATATTTGTTTCCGTGTCTGGATCGTTTGGCGAAATCCGGAGCGCGGTTTGAAACTCGTTCATCGCCTCGGCCATTCTTCCTTTTTGCACAAGCGCCTTGCCGAGATTGTTGTGGTCTTTGCTTTGGTCCGGCCAGAGTTCCAACGCTTTCCGAAAATCATCGATCGCTTCGCGGGTGTTGCCGCGCGCCGCCAAAAACGATCCGAGATTACTGTAGGCCATCCAGCCATTCGGATTGCGCGCAATCGTCGCCCGCCAAAGCGTTTCGATATCGCGATAGTCGCGGCATTGACGCCAGCTCAAGATGCCAAGAACCAAGAACAGCGCGCCGTAAATTACCGGACGCAGAAAACTTTTCGTGGCCGAAAATGAATCAAGGGCCGTTGCGATTCCCGCCGCGAAGAGTGTTAACGGCGCGGCGCACGCGAGGTACTGAAAGTGATCGGCCACGAAAGAATAAAGAAACGGGTAAACGTTGATAAAGCCGAGTGCGGGAAAAAGAAGGCCGAGAAAAACCAAGCTCACGGCAAGCGGCCCGCGGATTTTTTTGCGGAGAGCCCAGGCGAGCACGAGCAGCGCGAGGAGTGCGATGACAAACAGATATTGCCACCAAACACCGGCGGTGATCTGCCAGCGCGGATAGATGAACGTGAGCTTCTGCGGCCAGAAAAGCTTGAAGAGATAAAACCAAAAGTCTCGCGCCGCGATCAAACAACGCTGCAAGATCGACAATTGAAAAGACGCGCCCTGGGCACCGACGAAAGTTCGTTCGACCCAGGCGGTAAAAAGGCCGGCCGCGATTCCAAGTCCAAAGAATGGAAGCAGTGGCGCAAGATCATCACGTGGCCGAAGCGAACCTCGTCGCCACCATAAAATGACGAGAATAATCGCCGGCATCGGCGCGATCACGGTTTTGCAGAGCAGACCGCACAGAAACGACAAGAACGACGCCGCGTAGGAACGGCGGCTGCGCGTTTCGTCAAAACTCAAATAGCTCGCGATCGACAAGAAAAAGAAAAGACCGGAGAGCGTGTTCTTGAGCTCGGAGATCCAAGCGACCGATTCGACCTGCACGGGATGGAGCGCGAACAATCCGGCGGCCAGCCACGCGCCGGGAACTTTCAGACGCAGCAAAATCTGGAGCAAGACGAACGCGCTCGCGGCGTGCAGGAGAATATTTACGAAGTGGTAGCCGGCGACGGAATCGCCCCAGAGTTTTTGTTCGATCCAAAATACGCTGTGAACGAGCGGATAATATTGCTGGGTCGCGCCGAGCTTGGTCCAAATTTCAACCAGTCCATGCGCTGAACGCAATTCCGGCTGCGTCATGTGCGCGTTGTCGTCCCAAATCGGTTTGCCGTTCCACGCTGGCCAATACGCGATCGCTGTTGCAACGATCAGGAACAGACCAAACAACCAGATCTGCTGCGAAGCGTCCGCTGCGCCTTTTCTCGTCGCCATTTAGCTCGCGCTCGATTTTAAATCGCCCGCTTCGAGCATGCGAACGCGTTTGCCGATCTGCGGGAGACGAATTGTTACTGCGAGGCCTTTGCCTTCGCTGCTTTCGATCGACAATTCGCCGCCGTGCTCGCGCACGATCCGTCGAACAATCAGCAACCCGAGGCCGGTGCCGCCGCTTTTGGTGGTGAAATACGGCTCGAAGACGTGGCTCAAATTCTCCGCAGAAATTCCGCCACCGGTGTCGTTGAACTTGATAAAGACATGCGAATCGTCCTTGTCAGTGCGAATGCGCAGAATGCCGCGGCTCTTCACCGCCTCGAAACTGTTTTTGATCACGTTGTAAAACGCCTGCTTCATCTGGTCGCGATCGAGATCAAGCAAAGGCAGATCGGAACGCAGCTCCTGTTCGACGACGATGTCGCGGTCTTTGATTTCCGGTGTAAAAAAGCGGACCGTTTCTTCGACAATCGAATTCACATTTTCCGGGCGAAACTGCGGACGGGTCGGGCGAATCGCGCGGAGAAATTGAGTGATAATGGAATCGAGGCGGTTCACTTCCGCGCGCGCGATTTCGATCGATTCCTGGAGCTCGGCCTGTGTCGCGCCGTCATGCTTACGCGTTTCGCGTTCGATCAGCTGCAAATGAATGTTGAGCGAATTGAGCGGGTTTCCGATTTCATGGGCGACCCCGGCCGCAAGCAGGGTGAGCGCGTTCAATCTTTCGGATTCGATCGTCTGTTGCTCGCTGCGCCGGGATTCGGTGATGTCGCGCAGAATGATGGCATGGCCGACCTGCTCCGCGTGATTGTCGATCTTCCGCCCGTCCGGCTCGGACTCGTCCGTGGTTTGCTTCTCGATCATCAACGGCACGCTGTAGAAATTGATGAAACGATTGGCCGGATAAAAAATTTCCATGTCGCGGCTGACCGCGCCTTCGCGTGAGAGCGCATTCCAATCGAGGCCGCGGACGCGTTCGTCCAAGCGTTTTCCGAGAGAATCATCCGCCTCCAGTCCGAACAACTGACAGGCGGCGTCGTTTAGGTAAGTGATTTGCCCTTTCGAATCGGTGACGATGATGCCTTCCTGGATCGAATTGAAAACGGTTTCGAGAAACCCTTTTTCCTGCGCGAGACGCAGGAAATAGTTTTGCACTTCCTCGGGACCGATCTTGCCGAGGCGACCGATCAATTTTTCGACAAACCCGGCTTTCATTACGCAATCGCCATGAATGACAATTAAGCGGCGGTCGTTTTCAACTCGATCTTCGACATCTCGACCCGGAGATAAGTCAGCACCACCGGTGCGAGCACCATTCCCGGAATTCCCATCACCGCCTGACCGATGATCAGGCCGATGAGGGTGAGCCAAACCGGATTGCGCGTCCAGCCGCCGACGATTTTGCTATTCAAGAAATACTCGAGCTTGTGAATCGCGATCAGAAAGATCAACGCAACGAACGCGAACTTTAATGAGATCGTCGCCGACAGAAATACGATGATCGTATTGCTAATCAGGTTGCCGATGATCGGAAGCAGGCCGCACAGGAAAGTAACGCCGATCACGACCGCGGCGTGAGGCAGGCCGATCACTAGAACAAAGATCGCGGTCAGCGCCGTATTGATCGACGAGATGATAATTTGCGCGCCCATAACCACTTCGAAACTGCGATAAAAATCGTGGAAGCGCGTCGCGATTTCTTTCGCGCACACCGTGTAGAGATTTTTTCCGTCGGCGCCGGGTGCCGCCTGTTTTTCGTGCGTGAACCAGCTTCGGAAAAACAAACTGCTGGCAACGACGATCCCGATCACGACGAGGACGAAGAGCGTCGTAGCCGCGCCGGCAAAGTGCGCGACGTTATTTAAATAATGGATCTCGTCCTTCAGCTGCTCGATTAGAAATGCTTTGAGCGTTTCGAAATCGGTGAAGGGCAGTTCGATGTTGCGTTGCTCGGCCCAGGCGGTGGCTGATGGAATCGAGCTTTCTGCGATCTCCGGCAAGGCGCGCCACGCCGCGCGACCGAAAAAGCCCGCGGCATACGTGATTCCAACGAGACCGACTATAAAAAGGATGACCGAAATCCATTTCCGGTTGGTCGCGCCATAAATTTTCCGCAGCGCGAAATAGGAAAAGAACGCGGCGAGGACGAGCGGTCCCAAATGCAACCAGGCCGCGACGACCAGCATCGCAACCAGCACGCCATAGGAGATTTTGGTCGGCACGCTCATGGAGCGTGGCAGACGTTAGCGTCTTGCCGGTTCGTAATCCACTGGCTCTTGCTGCTGACCGGTTTCTTTTTCCGCGCGCTCCTTCAAGGCGGCTTTGCGTGAAAGTTTTACTCGGCCTTTGTCGTCAATGCCGATGCATTTCACCCAGATCATATCGCCAATTTTAACGACGTCTTCGGTCCGTTTCACTCGGAAATCGGCCAACTCAGAAATGTGCACGAGACCGTCCTTGCCCGGCAACACTTCGACGAATGCGCCGAACTCTTTGGTGGAAACGACACGGCCCTGATAAGTCTCGCCAATCTCGATCTCCTTCGCCATCCCGCCGATGATTTCCTTGGCGCGCGCCATCGATTCGCCGCTCGTCGCGTAAATGTGGACGGAGCCGTCGTCCTCGATGTTAATCTCCGCGCCAGTTTCGGCCACGATGCCCTTGATCGTCTTGCCGCCCGGTCCGATAAGAGCGCCGATTTTCTCCGGATTGATCTTGATGGTCTCAATCCGTGGCGCGTATTTCGAAAGCTCAGCACGCGGCTTATCAATTGTCCCGCGCATGGTTCCCAGAATTTTTGTCCGCGCTTCCTTCGCGCGCTGAATCGCTTCCGCCATGATTTTGTGGCTGATGCCCGGAAGTTTTAGATCGAGCTGGTAGCCGGTGACGCCGTTCTCAGTGCCACAGAGTTTGAAATCCATGTCACCGAAGTGGTCTTCCGAACCGATGATGTCGGTGAGAAGTTCATAACGCTTCAGTTGTCGATCTTCGGTGTGCTCGGTTACGAGGCCGACCGAAATTCCAGCGACGATTCCTTTCACTGGAACGCCGGCGTCGAGAAGCGCGAGCATTCCACCGCACACGCTCGCCATCGAGGTCGATCCATTTGATTCCATGATCTCGCTCGAAATGCGGATCGCGTAACGAAAATCATTTTCACTCGGCACAACCGGTTCAATCGAGCGTTCAGCCAAAGCACCGTGACCGATTTCGCGCCGGCCTGGCCCGCCGGTCCGTCCCGTTTCGCCCACGCTGAACGGCGGGAAGTTGTAATGAAGGATGAATCGCTTCGATTGAACGCCGCCGCCGTAGGCGTCGATGTTTTGCGCTTCTTCGATCGGCGCCAAAGTGGAGAGCGCGAGCGCCTGAGTTTCGCCGCGTTGGAAAATCGCGGAACCATGCGCGCGTGGAATCACGCCGACTTCGCATGAAATCTGGCGCAGGTCTTGATAACCGCGGCCGTCCACTCGTTTCTGCTTCTCGAGAATGCTGGTCCGAAACGCGCGCTTCTGCACGTAATCGAACGCTTGCGAGATCGAGAAGGCATCGGTCTCGGGAAATTTTTCCAGGATCTTCGCCTTCACTTCTTCTTTCAAAGCTTCGACCGCTTTCGCGCGAGCGACCTTGCCCGCCGTGTAAAGTGCGCCTTCGATACGATCGCCGGCGACCTGGTAGGCGATTTCAAGCAGCTCGGGCTTCACGATGAGCAACGGCATCTCGCGTTTTGGCTTCGCGATTTGCGACGCGAGCTCTTTTTGAATGCGAATCATCTCGCGCGTTTGGGTGTGCGCGAACTCGAGCGCCTTCACGAATTCCGCTTCGGGCAATTCGTTCGCCGCGCCTTCGATCATAATGACGTCGTTCTCAGTTCCGACGTAAACGAGATCGAGATCGCTTTGCATGCGCTCGGTGTGAGTGGGGTTGGCGACGAACTGGCCGTTGACGCGGCCGACGCGCACCGCGCCGATCGGGCCGGCAAACGGAATGTCGGAGACGCAAAGCGCGGCCGACGCACCGTTGATCGCGAGCATGTCGGGATCGTTCTCGCTGTCAGCACTGAGCAGGATCGAGATGATCTGCGTGTCGTAAAAATATCCCTGCGGGAAAAGCGGACGAAGCGGGCGATCGATCATCCGCGAGGTGAGGATTTCCTTTTCGGTTGGCCGGCCTTCGCGTTTGAAGTAGCCGCCCGGAAATTTCCCGGCAGCGGCTGCTTTCTCGCGGTAATCGACTGTGAGCGGGAAATAATCCTGACCTTCTTTAATTGCTGTGGCCGAGACCGCGCTCGCCAAAATCATGGTGTCGCCGCATGAAACGATGACCGCGCCGTCGGCGAGCTTGGCGATTTTGCCGGTCTCGATAGTTATTTGATTAGACCCAATCTGGGCTGTGACCTTCTGTTGCATATAATTTTCCTGGATTGTGCGAGTTCCAGGTCGGTCACCCTGACTGTAGGTTTTAACTCCGAAAATTGTCGGACGGACCTAAAACCTAAATTCAAGGTGCCTTGCGACCTGGTTGTCGCGGTTAACTTACTTTCGAATCGGCGTCGCACTGAAAGCTGGACGCTTCAACCGACAAAAAATCTTGCGGTTATTTCCGCAGATTCAGTTTGTCGATCAGCTTTTTATAGCGTTCGGCTTCGGACCGGCTCAAATAATCGAGCAGACTCCGGCGTTGGGCCACCATTTTGAGCAGCCCGCGGCGCGAAGAATGGTCTTTGGCGTGGCTCTTCAAGTGTTCGGTCAATTGCCCGATCCGGCGCGTGAGGAGCGCGATTTGCACATCGGCGCTGCCCGTGTCCTTCCCGTGCAATTGGAACTGCTTGATATCCAACGTTTCCGTATTCTCAGCCATTTCGAAGCGCGTATTGTAGACCAAGTTGGGGGAATCGCAAGGCCGCGGCCAAGGAATAGCTCGAACCGGCCACCGACGCGACCGACGACGCGCCGGGGGAATGGAATCTGGATCAGTGCGTATTTATTACCCGATCGCCCCGCCGTATTTGCCCCAGAGCCAGAGCAATAGCACCGCGCAGATTACCGACATGATGAATCCAGCCGGGTGAAATGCCGATCCGGGCGCCGGCTTGGAAAAGATCCGTCCAATCAAACCGCCGATGATGGATCCGGCGATGCCGAGGACAGTAGTCATAATAAACCCGAGGTGCTGCACACCGGGCAGGACCGCGCGCGCGCACAAGCCGACAATGAAACCGATAATGATCGACCAAATGATGTGTAACATGAGATTGATGCTAAGCAGGTTACCCGGGCGAAGGCGATTCTTTTTTCGGGTAGGATTCCAGCCTATGCCCGCTGGCGATTGGCCTCATCGATCGCGAGATATTCGTCGCGCGGCGGACTGAAGGTGTCGAGCACGCGGGTTTCTTCCATCGTCTCCACGCCGTGGGGAACGTTGCTCGGGAGATAATGTGAATCGCCCGTTTTTAGCTCGTGCGGCGTTCCATCGACAATCAACTTCATTCGGCCCGACAAGATGTGGACGATTTGCTCCTGCGGATGCTGATGCGCGGGCATCTTGGCGCCGGCCTCAAGCATAGCCAGCATTTGATACATCGTTTTTCCAGTCGCCATGGTCTGGCGTTTGATGCCGGGACAGAGCGTGATCCAGGGATTTTCGTTTTTCATAATCAGGACTTGGGTTCGATTTTAATCCGAAAGTGATACGAAGAAATGCTCATCCGTTTGCTGAAGTAAAAACGGTGAGCGTCAAAACGTTGCACACCGGAATCGAGTTCGAGCGTTTCGCAGCCGTGCTCGCGCGCTTCGTTGATTAGCCAATCGAGTAGTTCACCGCCGTAGCCCCGGGAACGATCCTGTTCGCGCGTGACCAGATCGTCGACGTAGAGATTTTTCCCGGAAAAGAGTGACTCGAGGAATCGATAACCGGCCGCGGCGCAAACTTCTCCGTCCGACTCGAGAAATGCGAGCTGATATCCTTGTTCCTGCTGACGAAGCACGCGATCGACGAAGTCGCGCTCGTCGCTAACGTGCGTGCGCAACTCGCACATAACGGGAAAACATTTCCGAATTTCATCCGGCGTTCTGGCAATTGCGACGCGCACGGAAGTCATGTCGATCTTGTTTCGCGCCGGCCATCATACCAAATCTCGAGGCCATCGCGTGAACGGGCGATTTGCGGACCCAACAACAGAACTCGCGTCGTATGGCGCAGAATTTCCGATGCTGAATACATCCTCAATTTGCGACCGGAGGTGAGCACCGGCGCCGTTACGATTTTGAAGGGCCCGAGCTTTCGAATTGCGATGCTGAAGTAAACTTCTTCACCGATAAAAAGCGTCTCGTCGAAGCCGCCAACAGCGTCGAAATTCTTGCGCGTCGTGAACAGGAACGCTCCCGCGCCAAGATTGAATCCGAAATAAATCGTGCAGAAAAGTTTGAGTGATATCTGAGACCAAGCCGGAATTTTTCCGGCAACATTCACACGCGCGCCGCCTCCCGCCGCACCTTTCGCGAGCGCATCGAGCGCGCCGCTCACGACCTCGGAAGTGATCTGAGTGTCGGCATCTACGAAAAACAAAACGTCGCCGCACGCGTGATGAGCGCCCGCGTTGCGAGCAGCCGCAATTTGTCTTCGATTGATTGAAACCAGCTCCGCGCCGGAAGTCTTCGCGATTTCGGCGGTCGCGTCAGTCGAAGCATCATCAACGATGATGATTTGATGTTGTCGATCTTGTGCGGCGTTGCGAATGGCCGCGATTGTGCCGGGTAGCTCGAATTCCTCGTTATACGCCGGGACAACGAACGAGAGCACAAGTTAGCTGTAGAGGCGCGTCCGCCCCCACGCAACTGCGCCGAATTGTGCTGTTAATGAATGGCGATGTTGCCGCTGGTGAGAAAACCGCTGGCGGAGTAGCCGTTACTAAAGCTGATGGAGAACTAGCCTGTCAATTTCACGCCGGCCTTCTGCACTTCCCGATACGGCAACAACCAAATGAGCGATTCGTCGTGAAGATCGACAACCTGAATTCGATTTCCCCACGGATCGCGAAAATCGCAGCGAAATGGCGGCTCCAACTTCAATTTGTACTTCTTCGTTAGCTTTTCGCGCACTTCCTCGATTTGCTTTTCGTCGCGAACCATGATTCCGAAGTGGCGCATGTTTGCCGGCTGAACTTTTTCAACTTCAAAGATCGCCAGGAATTGATGCTCGCCGAGTTTGAAGAAGGCATCGCCTTCACCTTCGTCCAACTGCTCGAGGTTGAAGACGTCTTTGTAAAACGCGACCGCCTTCCCGATGTCGTCAACTTCGATCGCGACATGATTGCAGCCGTAAACTTTAACGCCCGTCCGGCTCGGACCGCTCATCTTCGTAATCGCTCCAGCGCTTTGATAATTTCGAGACTGCGAATCCGGATCTCGTTTTGGTGCACGACGGCGAGTTCTTCGATCACCTTTTCGCCTTTGGGAGTGAGCTGGAGGTGTCGCCGGCGCCGATCGTTCATAGCGGTCTCGCGAGTGATTAATTTCCTGTGGACGAGACGATCGACAATATTGACCGCCGAATGATGTTTCACTTGGAGACGCTCGCTCAACTGCGAGATGTTCAAGCCACCAATTGAAGCGAAGGCTTTGACGGCGAGAAGGGCCTCGTACTGCTCCGGGGTGAGATCGCCATTCTTCTTGAGAAAGTCTTTGCTGAAGCGGAGGAACTTCCGGAGTAGGTAGCGGAAATTGGCTAAGGCGTCGTAATCGTCAGGGGTTAGTTTCGACATGAGGTTTAAACGTCCGGTTCAGCCCTACTTAATATCGGCGGCCGATACATTGGCACGGTGGTTGCTGTCTTCTATATATATGAATACCTCCAAGGCCAAGTCGCACAAAGGCTTCACCCTCGTCGAAATCATGATCGTCGTGGCCATCATCGCCCTCCTGGCGGCAATCGCGGTTCCTGGGTTCTTGCGCGCCCGCAAGCGTTCTCAGGCCAGCAGGATTCTCAATGACCTCCGAATGATCGACTCCGCGGTGGATCAATATGCCATCGAAACCAACCGAAAGACCGGTGACGCCGTTGCGGTGACGGATTGGACGAACTACCTCAAGAAAGGCTCGCTCCTGTACAACAACGGTAACAGCTTGCTCGGGACCGCCTATGGCCCGCAGACGGTGGACACAATTCCGCAAGTCCCCGCCAACGACTTTGACGTTCTCTCCGACGTCGCTGGCACCGGGTTCTGGTCACCCTACGGTCCGTAATCTTGCCGAGCGCGGGCAGTTAAAAACCCAAGTGGGCGCTTGATTTCCCAATTCCCGGCCAGGTTTTTGCTGTTCTATTAAAGCGATGGATCGACAAGCCACTCTCGATCAATTGGAACACCTTCTCCCTCTTGCCGCGGAATGGGCCGCGGATCAGGAGCGCCGCGTTCTTTGCGAAGGCGTTCCTCTTTCTGCGATTGAAATGGCCGATGCCAAAGCGATCGGCGTTCGAAATCCGGAGCGCGTCCGGCTGCTACGGGTCGAGTCGGTTCCTGTTCCCGCGCATCCGATGCTGAGAGCGGCGGCTGCTTCGATGAACTTCCTGACCTCTGCGCCGAGAGGGTTGGCACTAAATTACGGAATTTTTCTGCGCGCCGACCACTGGCGTGATCGGGCGTTGATCGCGCACGAGCTCGCGCATACCGCGCAGTATCAACGACTCGGTGGAATTCTTCCCTTTCTCCAAACTTACATTTACCAATGCGCCACCGTCGGTTATCGGAACTCGCCATTGGAGATGGAAGCCTCGGCCATTGCAGCGCGCATCTGCGACTGAGGTTTCCGCAGTCGCCTTGAAATTAAATGCGACGTTTCGCCGCACATTAGAACCGTTTGTCGCGAGCGGAACACTTAATGCTGCAAAAATGGAAGGATGTCGCCCCACAAGCCAGATCCAAACCTCCGCAAGGTCGATGTCGATCTTTCCGCGATTTTGATTCGCTCGGAAGAGCTCGATCGTCTTGGCGCAAAGTACGAGCATGAATTTGTAAATATTTTTCCCGGTGCGGGAAAGGCTTCGCCGGAGAGTGGCCGCTTGCCATCAGTCACTGCCTCGGAATGGGCGAGCATTACCTTCGCGGTTGGCGCTTGCCTTATCGGACTCGTTTGCGCGCTTTGGACATTCGACGACCTAGACCAACTCACCCGATTGGTTTATCCGGCTCCGGACGCGATCTACGTCCGACCGCTATTAAGAGCAGGCAAATCATCACAGGTCGTTTCCCAAAAGCCGCATCGCCCTGTCCGAACACAATCCAGCGCACCGGCAACAAACCCGTTTAAGGAAACGCCCGTTTCATTAGATTAAGCTCCGCCGTTGTCGATGTTTTCGCCGGTTTTCGAAAATAATGGTTCGCCGTTGCTCTCAAACGACGGATCCATTGCGGAAAGCAATCCAGCTCAGCCCACTGGCTTTGGACGAAGCAGTATGTCGGAAAACGGTGGCTCAGTTGCTCAAGGTCCGAATGCCGGACAGAAACTCCCTTCCAAACAATTCGATACAGGACATCTGAGGCGACATTCATCGAAATCGATCGCCGCAAATAAGACTTTGAGCGTCCAAAGAATGCGAACAAGCGAGACGACATTCGATCGAGAGAGCATGTCGATGCATTCGCAGGCAAACGGCGCGTCGATGTTGCAAAATCGCGTCGGACTAAATTCCATGCAGATGCAACACGGAATGGGAGCGCCCGTCTCGGCGCTGCCCGGATTGAATGTCGGCCTGAATGGGCTGGCCTCGGCGGCGGCATCAGTGGCGGCGGCCATTCTCGACAGGCCGGCGGCCCTAAGAATTAGCGGCGAATTTTTCTGCGGTGGCCCGTCATCTCCGCACGCACACTTCGCAAATCAAGGCGCGTAAGATTTTTCTTCATCGACGGCGTTAACAAGGAAATGTGCGGGATCTCGCAGAGATGCTCGGCGATAAACCAAACCGGTTTCTCCGAGGTCATCCAGTTCAAGCGATCGAAGCGCGCGAGATTTACCGACCGGGAATAGCGGCGCAGGGTGCGTTCGAACCGCAGATTGAAATAAATATTGAAGTAACTCATCGCCAGCTCGCGCAGCGTGCGATAAACCGGCTCGCGATAACGGCAGCCGGCGAAGTTCGATTTCGCAACCGCGCCCCAGTGCCCGCGGACTTTGAAAATCGCGACCACGTGATCGGTGTCGCGTTCCGCTTCCAGGTCGAAGATCAACGGCGGAAATCCCAGGACCCGAAGCGCGGCGGCCGCGAAAACACCGCCTTCAAAGCAGGACGCGGTGCGTTCATGAAGGACCTTTCGCGGTGAGCGCCCGGTGTAACCAAGATTGTACGGGATCTCGTCGAGGAATCGTTGCACGCCAGCTGGCGTTCTCAGGGCGCGTAATTTGCGCAGCTCCGCCGGCGTGAATCCAAAATTGCGGACGTGGGATGTCGATCTTGCGATGCCCGACCTTGCCGCGACGCCCGGGAATTTACAACCCGACGGGGTGGCGCGCGATGAATCCAGTGGCCGGAACTCGTTCGTTCGTCTGCCAACCTGGCGCCCACTTGTCATGCGCTGTCAGATAAGGCGTCGTGTCCAATCTCAGATCGGCGATGATTGCGTAAGTGTGACCGTTGTGCGCGTAAATGGTAATCCACTTGCCCCGGCCGCTCTCGCCATATTTTCGAAATTCGGAGGAGCTAATTGGTGACCTGAGCAAGCCGGCGCCGCCGAGCGCATACGAAACTGTTCCCGAACAATCGTAGCCGCGATCATTAAATGATTTGTGGCCGCCGCCCCAAACGTACGGTTTGCGGAAAAGTTGGTTCGCAGCCCAAATCGCGCGTTTCACAGCGAGTGGCGCGGACGCGGGGGCAAAAGCTTTACCGGCACGTAAGCAAGCTTTCGTTCCGGGCACCGTCGGACCCGAAGTCGGGAACGAGCCAGCGTTCGCAGGCGACGAATACACAACGGCAGCTAAAACAGCCGCCCCAATCAGGGTTTTGGGGCTAAGGAAATACACGAGCGATTTTCGAGCGTGTCCTATGCCACAAGAACGGCGTTTGGAAAGAAAAAAATTACTTTCGGATGCTGTATAAATATCGCTCGCCGGTAACAACTACCCCCGCCGGCATCTGAGGGTATGGCTCATCAGCGGCATCGGTGGCACGGTCGGCGGAGTGGTCCGCGGCCATCACTAAAAGAATTTCGTTAGTAAACAACTGCTGATATAATTTCCGCATGCTGCGCGGGGCCGCGCTTCTTCTTGGATTGTTGGCCACAACTCTGTTCGCGCAGGAACCAGGCAAAGATCCGGACTCCTTCGACATCGAGCCGCCGCTCTTGATTCCAAATCGCGACGATGAAAAAGTTGCGAAGACTGAACCGTCTCAACCGCGCGCTGTCGATCTTGCCAAGCTCGAGAAAGAATTTGAGCGCGCGAAAAGAAACTGCGCCGGCCTCGACCGCCTTTTGAAAATCGGCGCGCTTTCGAAATTGGAAGTCGAGCAGCGCAAACTGCGGGTCGTCCATCTTGAGTTCCAACTCGCCGAGGCACGTTTGGTCGCAGCCAAAGAGAACATGCTCGAAAAGGACAAAAAGCTGAGCGCCGGCGAAATTGCGAAGGCCGAAGTCACGCCGGCTGAGTCGAATCTCGCGCTGGCAATTCAAGCGGCGCACACGGCCCATGCCAAAAGCGACCAGGCCGACATCGACGCTGCCGAAGCCAATGTCCATCGCCAGGAAAAACTTCTCGCGCTCGGCAGCGCGCGCAAAAAAGATGTGGATCGCGCTCTGCAAAAACTAACCGACTTGAAGTCGAGCAAAACAACTCAATAGCCGGCGGCTTGTCCGTCCTTGCGCGATTCGCTCGCGCCGACGTAAACGCGCTGGCCGTCATGCATCTCGACTTTGATCGCCTGATATCCGCCGTAACCGCCAACGTCGAAACGCACATCGTGTCCGCGCAAAAATAATTCGCGCTGCGTTTCCATTGGAATTCCGCTTTCCAAATTCACGTAACCGCCATGCTCGTTCATTTTCTCGCCAGTCGGCTCGTTGTCGCCTTCGTGTTGCCAGCGCGAGGCATCGCCCGCTTCTTGAACATTCAAACCAAAATCGATCTGGTTTGTTAAAACCTGAACGTGCCCCTGCGGTTGCATGCCGCCGCCCATCACGCCGAACGCTTCCCAAGGCTTGCCATCTTTCATCACGAATCCGGGAATGATCGTGTGAAACGGACGTTTGCCCGGCGCGTAAACATTCGCATGCCCCGGTTCCATCGAAAAAAGTTCGCCGCGATCCTGAAACATGAATCCGAGCCCGGGCACGACGATTCCACTGCCCATGCCGCGGTAATTGCTTTGAATCAGCGAGACCATGTTGCCTTCATCGTCCGCCGTGCACATGTAAATCGTGTCGCCGTTGTCGATCTTTCCCGCGGCCACGGATTTCGCGGCGCGTTTCGGGTCGATCAATTTTCGCCGTTCGGCCGCGTATTCTTTCGAAATCAATTTCGTCAGCGGAATTTTTGCGAACGCCGGATCGGCGTAATATTTCGCGCGATCCGCCCACGCGAGCTTCTTCGCCTCGATCATCGCGTGTAGCGTCTCGGGCGAATTGCGGCCCATCTTCGCGAGATCGAAGTCCTCGAGAAGGTTCAGGATTTGCAACGTTGCAATTCCCTGGCCGTTCGGCGGCAATTCGAAAACATCGTAGCCGCGATAACTCGTCGAGACCGGATCGACCCACGTGCTGGTGTGCTTTTCAAAATCGACTTTGCGCAGGAATCCGCCGTTCTCCTGCATGAACTTGTCGATCTTGTCCGCGATCTCGCCCTTATAAAAAGCGTCGCGCCCTTTCTCGCCTATCAAGCGCAGCGTTTTCGCAAGCGCGGGATTTTTGAAAATGTCGCCTTTCGCCGGCGTGCGAGCTTTGCTGTCGAGCGTGTAAGTCTCTAGAAATCCGCCCGGCTGACCCTTGTAAACTTCGGGCGCAAAATGCCAATAGAACGCGATCAGTTCGGTGACCGGAAAACCTTCTTCGGCATAATGAATGGCGGGCGCGAGATCGTCGGCCAATTTCAGTTTCCCGAATTTTTTGTGGAGTTCGGCCCAGGCATCGACCGTCCCCGGCACGCTGATCGGCAACATGCCGCGCGGCGGAATCATCTTCTTGTTGATCTTGTCCAGCTCGGCTTTCATTTGCTCGTAGCTCAAACCGAGCGGGGAGCGGCCGCTGCCGTTGATTCCGTAAAGTTTGTTTTCCTTCGCGCTGAAAACGATCGCGAACAGATCGCCGCCGACTCCGTTAGAGACCGGCTCCATCAAACCGAGAATGGCGTTGGCGGCGATGGCTGCATCGACCGCGCTTCCGCCCTTTTTCAAAATATCGAGCCCGGCTTGGGTCGCCGCCGGCACGCTCGTGCAAACCATTCCGTGCCGCGCCAAAACTTCCGACCGCGTCGCGAAACCTTCTCCCGTGATCCGATCAACTTGCGCCGGTGCAAGATCGACAACGAGAAGCAGAACCAGGCCAAACCAGATCGCTTTCATGCTTGGAGAGACTAGCACGGTCGGGTCATTCTGATTCAAGGAAACGCAAACATTCTACGTCCAACCAGACACTACATGCTTCTCCGTCTTTTCATCGTTCTAGGGTTGATTCTTCCGCCGGCGGTTTCCTCCACGTCGCGGGCTGAGGAGACGCTTGGTCACGCCCTCAAGAAAATGTTTTCCACGCCAACGCCGACACCGCACCGAAAAAAGAAAACAACGAGCGCTGCGGCAAAAAAGAAATCGCCGACGCCCGAAGAATCACCATCGTCAACAGCATCGTATAAAAAGAGGAAAACTTCGCCCGCTCCGGAAGAATCACCGTCGCCATCCGCATCGCCAAAGAAAAAGAAAGCGTCGCCAACGCCGGAGGAGTCGCCATCTCCAACCGCATCGCCCAAAAAGAAAAAGGGAGCTTCGCCAAGTCCAACGGAAACGCCTTCGCCGCACGGAAAGAAAAAAGGTTCACCCACTCCCGAGCCAGTTGAATCGCCTGAAGAATCGATCGCTCCGATCGAAACGCCCCCTTCACATCCGAGTGAAACGCCGGAGCCATCGGCATCACCTCTAAAGAAACTTCACGCGCCGAACGCGAGCTTGATGCCAGACCAAATCAAAGGGTTCGAAAATTATCCGCTCAAGGTGCAGAAGCTTCTCGCCTCTGCGCTCGAGCTCACCACGCGCGATCTCGATTACAAGTACGGCTCGGCCGATCCGTCGGCCGGCGGAATGGATTGCTCCGGCTTCGTTTATTATGTGCTCCAGCAAAATGAAATTCCCGATGTGCCGCGCGATTCCAGTCAGCAATATGTCTGGCTCCGCAGCGCGCATCAGTTCGAATCCGTCCTCAGTCAAAAAGATGATTCGTTTGAATTGGAAGATCTAAAGCCCGGCGATCTTTTGTTTTGGACCGGCACCTACGCGATCGAGCGCGATCCGCCAATCACTCACGCGATGATTTATCTCGGCCGCGAAAAGAAAACCGGCAACCGCGTCATGGTCGGCGCAAGTGACGGCCGCGTTTATCAGGGCGAATCGCGTTTCGGTGTAAGCGTTTTCGATTTCAAAGTCCAACGGCGCGAAAAAAATGGCGACGGCAGATTGCGTCCGACGTTCATTGGCTACGGCCATATTCCAGGCCTGCAGCAATAATCAGCTTTTGCATCGACAAAGCTGAAGGTTGTGCCGTAAAAGGCGGCCATGAACTGGACAAAATTTTTCATCGCGTTCGTCGTCGCGTTCGTTTGGATTTTCCTTTTCGGATACGTCTGGTGGGGGCTGCTAATGCACAGCGCTCACATGGAAGTGCCGGCGATGTTCCGGCCCGAATCAGACTTCGGTAGTTACATGCCGTGGCTAATCGCCGGTCACGTAATAATGGCGTTCTTCCTCACTTGCATCTACGCGAAATTTGTCGCGCCAGCCGGTGCCGGCGCAGGTGCGAAGCTGGGCGTTAAGATAGGTCTCTTCTGCGCCGGGATCGATTTCATCGGCTACGCCGTTCATCCAATGACGAGCAAAATGCTTTGGGGTTGGGTCGCGGGCGATGTGTTGATGCTCGCGATTGCCGGCGCTCTTATCGGAGCGCTTTACAAACCGAGCGCGTCGGCAACTGCCGGCTAAGTTTCGCGTAAGATAGGCATCGTCAAATTGCGGGCGCGGGGGAAATTGCTTCCAAGGCGCTTGAGCGCTGCCGTATCATCGGCCCGACCGCGCCATGGCCGACACGGTTGAAAAACTGACGACGGGCGAGCCGCTGACGATCGATCAGCTCCTCGAATATCTTCCGGCGCTCAAAGAAATCCCGCACGCGCAATTGGAAAACTGGGCGAAGGGCGCGGCCGAACCGCCCGCGGGCGATTGAGGTCAATCGCCCCCACCTTTACTGTAGCGGGATGTCGTCCAACAAAACTCCAGCAAAACTCGGTTATCGCATGCCGGCGGAATGGGAGCCGCACGCCGCAACCTGGTTGTCATGGCCGCGACGTGAAGGAATCAGTTTTCCGGATTCGTTCGATCGCGTTCTACCGACATTGCGCGAAATGGTCGGAGCGCTGACCGAAAGCGAACCGGTCTGCATCAACGTTGTTAACGGAGCGCATGAAGCTGAAGCGCGCGCGGTTCTCGATCCGTTGCCGCGTCAGGAGTGCATCACTTACTATGAGGTCCCAACCAACGAGCCATGGTGCCGCGATCACGGCCCGATTTTTTTGACACGGGACGAGGATCCGAAACTCGCGATCGTGGATTGGGATTACAACGCGTGGGGAAACAAATATCCGCCATTCGATCTCGATGAAGTCGTGCCAACTCGCGTCGCTGAGCTCCTGAAAGTGCCCGTTTTTTATCCGCGGATGATTTTGGAAGGCGGCTCGATCGAGGTGAATGGCGCTGGCGCGTTGCTCACTAGCGAATCGTGCCTTCTAAATAAGAACCGCAACCCGAATCTCTCGCGCGACGCGATTGCGAAGCGACTCCGCGATTTTCTCGGTGTGAAAGAAATTCTCTGGCTCGGTGATGGAATTGAAGGCGACGATACCGATGGTCATATCGACGATCTCGCCCGCTTCATTTCGGAAACTAAAGTCGTTACTGTCGTCGAGGAAAATTCCGATGACGTGAACTACAAACCGCTCCAGGAAAATCTCAGTCGCCTTTCCGGCTTCGGGCTCGACATCGAAATCCTGCCGATGCCGAAAAAAATGGTGCGCGAAGGAATGCGACTCCCCGCGAGCTACGCCAACTTCTACATTGCGAACAAAGTTGTCCTCGTCCCGACCTTCGCCGATCCCGCTGACGAAATCGCATTGTCGATCTTAAAGAGATGTTTTCCGGATCGCCGCGTCGTTGGAATCGATTGCCGCGAGCTCATTTGGGGCCTCGGCACGTTTCACTGCCTGACCCAACAGCAGCCAGCGGTTTATTAATTGACGGCGACTTCCCTTCCGGGTGGCGGCTCCGGAATTTTGAAGTGAAGCTGGTCGCTGAGATAGCGCTGCAGATATCGAAGCGGATGAGACCGATCATTGGTGGCAGCGGCAACATAAAGTGCGAGGTAAGGAATCGAAGCCGGTCGCGCCCGAATGATCTCAAGCAACTGCGGACGGCGCTCGACGTTGGCGAGCTCTGCAAAAATATTCGCGAGCCTTGTCTCGGCGTTGGCAATCAGGTCGCCTTTAGTTTTGTCGGCAAGCTGCGCGAGCGTCAGATCGAGCGCTTTGTCGAATTGTCCCATTCGCCAGAAAGTTGCGGCACGCATATCGCGGATATCGTCGGCGTAGCGGCCTTTTGGAAATTCGCGATCGTAGTCATCGAGCGCTTGCATCACGCGTTTGGAATCAAACGACTGGACGGAATAGCTTTTCTGGACGGAGTCTCCACGATCAAATTCATTCTTCGACGGTTCCACATCGACACAAAAAATATAAGGGCAGCTAAGGGAGTAGATGCTTCGGGCCAGAACAAACATCGCGGCCTCGCGTTTGTGGCTCTTGGGATATTTCGCCAGAAGGTCGCGCGTCAGCTTCTCGATTTCCGGGAAATCGCGCGAGTGATAGGTAGTTCCGTCCGGCTCTTTGCTGCTCGGGATATTCGACGTCACGTCGATTCGATGACCCGCGATCAGGCCGATCCGGCAAAAAGCGAGATAATCGTGGAACGAATTGAGCACCGGATTTTTCTCAGCTCGGTCGATCTCCGCGGCCACTGCGTCGTCGCTGTCGCTAACCGAAATTCCGGGATCGACAACTGAGTCCGACCAACGCGTGCGATGGAGCAGGTCGAGGCGGAGATTGGTGTAGACAGCGCTCGCTTCCGGGGTGACGCCAGATTCGGAAAGAAATTGAGCCAGGTCGTCGAGACAATTGGCCGTGGTGGCATCCTCGATTTCCGTGATGTTTTTTCGGACCAACGCCGCGAGATCTTTTGCTTCGCTCGCGGTCGCGGAGCCGCGCAGCGCCTTAATTCTATTCTCGAGATCGTTCTTGGCCCGATATCTTTCCTGCTCTGCCTCTGTGCTTTCTTTTGATGGAGCGTCCAAACTGTTGAACGCGTTGTTGGCTGAGTAGGGATAGCCCAACGGCGCGGCATCGTCGTTGCAAATCACCAGCGGTGTGAACTCCGGGCCCTCGTTCCTCGGTGATTCTTCTTCCTTTTTCGGAAGTGGGGGCAAGCTCCAGTAGGCGGCAAGACGTTGCGCTTCGGGTGAATTCGGCGACTCGGCGCGTAATTTGTCGTAAATTTCGCGCGAGACGGCTTCGAGTTTGATATCGCGCGCGCGTTGCTCGGAGTACAATGAAACGCGCGCAATTTTTGGCAGCGCTTCCAACACTTTCAACCGCGCTGCGGCCGACAGCGGCGTGCCGGGAACCGCGCGAGCGGCCCGCATCCACCAGCGCGTGGCATGATGCAGTTCGTCGCGATCGTCCAACTGATCTTCAACGTCGTGCATTCCGAGCGTGTGACCATTCTCTCGACGCAAGAGTCCGGAAACTGCCGCTTCATTGCGCATCTCAGTGTCTAATGGAGCGCGCAACAAGAGAGGGCGGCTCTCCGCCCAAAGATCGCCAATTTTCGACATTCGCTCGGCCTTCTGTTGCGGCGTGCCGTTGTTATCGACAGTGAGTTGCTCAAGCCGCTTGATCAGATCCTGCGCCTGAGGATCGACGATGTATTTTTTTGCTTCAGCAAAGTTTTCCGAAGCGAGATAACGTTCGCCAAGAATTGCGCGCACTTTTCGTTTGCCGGTGTCGTCTAGATTTTTGTCGTCGGGCGCGTTCAGCAGCTCAGAGAGCGGCGCAAAATTAAGGAGGGTGTCGATGAACTGATTGATCTGTTCCTGATCGGCGCCGGACATGTCGTCGTAGGCGGCGCTGTCGCGCGCGTTCCACTCGCGTTCGCCGATCGGATAACCATTGCTGTCCGACATGTAACGCGTGGAAGACAAACCACTGGAGGCGAGGGGCCCCCAACCAGTCGCGCCAGCTTCTTCGTGGGACTCATTCTCATCGTTGCTTTGCGCCTCGCTCGTCTCTTCCTCGGAATTGGAATCCTCATCCGCGGAACTCGAATCCTCATCTACGTTTTCGCTTTCTTCAGTGTCCGTTTTTGTTGGGTTCGCGCTTTCACTTTTTGAATTGGCCGCGAGCATGCTGCGCAAAGTCGCGATCGCTTCGCCGGCCTGATGATTGTCTTGCAACGCGAGAGCGAGTCTGATCTTCACTCCCGGCGCCATCCGCGACTTTGGAAACGCGCTCAGAAAGATCTGAAACGCATCGATCGCCTCGCGCGTTTTCCCCGCGCGTTGGAGCGCGACCGCGCGCGCGAAAAGCAGATCGTCGCTTTTGTTCAGTTGATCGGCGGAAATTCCCGAGAGCTGGATCGCTTGCGCGTGATTGCCGCTCGCGCTGGCCGCGTGCACGAGCATTGCCAGATAACGCGGCTGCCAATCGTTGGATTTATAACCGTCCTTTTGTTTGACCACGGCCGCGGCGATGCGCGGCAAAATGGTTCGGCGCCATTTCCGCACTTCGGACGGATTGTCCCATTTGCCGTCGTAATTATCGGCCTCGGGCGCCGACAAGACCAAATAAGTAAACGCCATCGCGATGCGCGGATGGCGCGCGATGAGCGCGAACGCGGCGTCACCGCCAGGCTTCGGCGCCAAATGGGCCAGCGTTTTTTCCGTGTTGTAAATCGCGCTCATCAGCGTTTCCGGATGACCGGGCGATTCGGCTTGGGCAATGTAGTAATCGAGAGCCTTGAGATAATCCTGCGAATCGAAAGCAAGGGCGCCCAACCATCCCAGCGCGTCGGCGTCAAAACGACCGTGCGGATATTTTTTGCGAAGCGCTTCGAACTTGGCGATGGCGGTCTTGCGCAACTTCACGAGCTCCGGATTCGGTGTTGAGTCGTCGCTGGAGTCATTGCTCACGGCGCGCGTCGCCGAAAACGCGCAGCGCGCGCTCATGAACATGGCGATCTCGGCGCGCGGATGTTTCGGGAATTCCGTTGCGACGCGGTCGAACAATTCTACGCAGTCCGTCCGGTCGCCGCTGCTGAATTTTTTGGCCCCAGCGGCGTAGAGCCAATTGGCCTTGATCGCGCCAGTGACAGACTCTGCGTGTTTGGCCAACTCATCGCTTTGCAGAGGGCCATTCAGTCTTTCTTGAATATAATCGCGCGCGGCCGCTGGATTTTCGGCGGAAACCGCGATCGCATCGCGAACGTCATGCGCGAGGTTGCAGGAATCGCTCCCCGGAGTGTAAGCGGCGCGAGCCTGCGCAATCAGATCGTCCGCGGCCTTGAGTAATTGCGGCGCCGGCTCTTTTCCAATGCGGTCGGCCAACTCGCGCAGTTTGTCCGCGTCCCATGATTCGGCCGGCGGTTTGATTGTAGATGTTTCGAGAAAAATTTCGCCAAGCGATTTTCCCGGCAACATATCGAGTGTCTCGGACAAAGTAGCGGGATATTCGTAAGAATCGCCGCCGGTTCCATAGCACGGCGCAATCGCGAACAAACAAAAACCGGCAACGAGTGCGGTTTTCATTCCAGAGATTTCCATGAGGGACCTCCTTCGATATTTAAAATGCGGTAGCGACTTTGACTAAAATCGACGCCGGGAGCTAGCTGAATTAAGCCTGTTTCGAGGCGGGCCCTTGCGCGCAGTTCGGAAAATTTGAATCGCAGCGTGGTCGCGAACGGCAAGCTCACAGGTTTTTGTGCGGCATAGCCCGACACGCTCGCGAAATCTCCCGCTTGCGCTTCGCGGAAAATGCGAGAGCCAGCTTCGAGTTCCACCGTGTAACCGCCGCTGTCGGATTGTTCGCTTGCAAAGCGCGGCGGAAGATCGCCGTTTCCTTCATTCACCAGTTCAAGCGTGCTGTTTGATGTTTTTCGCAAAATCAGACGCGGCGCTTCTTCCAGGTGTCCAAGTTGGGGCAATGACCATCCACTCGACGCGCTCGAGTCCGGCAAACGAAACAAGACGACGCTTTGTGCACCAGCAGCCTCGGCCGCGCGAATTGCATCGCGCAAGGCAGGGCGATCAGCCAGGCGCACGATCACTTTCTCATTCTGTCGAACCGGCGTGTTGGAAATCGATGTCGATCTTGCCGCGCGCAGAATCGTCGTTCCAAATTGCCCGCCACGCTCAAGGGTAACGTTTCGATTGAAGCAAAGCTCGTCCCAGGTCCAATTGCGGATTTGTCCGAGCAATTTCTGATTCGCATCGTAAACGCTCAATCGCGCGAAGGCGGGAAGCCCGGCCCGCCATGTTTTTCCGCAGCTTCGCCAATCTTCGATCAGTTTCAAAATTTTTTCCGGCGCCAAAAGCGGCATCGGCGACCGATCTTTCAAAACCGGTTCCGCTTCGAAATCGTAGAGCATCGGCAGTAGTTCTTCGACGCGCGGCTCCAAAACTTTCAGATAATCGCGCCTGCTCCAGTGCGGCAGCGCAGTGATTGTGAGACGCGGGAAAAGCGCGCGGATTTGCTCGAGGGCTGCAGCGTAATCGCTAAGCAATCGATCGGGCGCGTCGTAATCGAGTTGCAATTCTTCGTGTCTCGCAACC
>DATEWZ010000046.1:0-10597 GCA_035257485.1 Chthoniobacterales bacterium | reverse complement strand
CGGAGAGCTATAGCCGTTAACGCCAGTGCGGCGAAACTTGACAGCGTCGCGACCGCCTTCAGGGCCGCTCTCCGCTCTATAAAGCCCCTGTCGGTCAAGCTTTCTTTGAAAGAAAGCTCAATTTTTTGCCACCCCCACCCTCCACCGAGGGAACGATTTTCCAAACGATACGAAGTACTTAATATAGAGAGCGCGCCACGCGAAGCGGTGGCAACGACGCTCGAGAACTAGCGCGCTGGCCGTTGAAGGTCACCCTGTGCGCCAGTCAAGACCGGCCAAGCAAAAAATAGATGCGCCGGCTTGTGAACGGGCGTTTTTCTAGAAAGAGTCTACCATTGGATCGAGCCCTTAGTCTCCATGACGACCGCGAACAAAATCACTGTTGCGCGAATCCTGATGATCCCGGCGTTCGTGACGATGGCGATTTATTACGGAGAGAGCATCCAACGGCACGACCCGCAGGAGTGGATGCGTTTCGCCGCGATCGGCATCTTCCTGATCGCAGCGGTCAGCGACGGCCTGGACGGCTACGTTGCCCGGCGTTACAAGCAGCACAGCTCGCTGGGCGTGATTCTCGATCCGATCGCGGACAAAGGGCTTCTCCTGAGCGGCATCATCACGCTCAGCATCAGCAATTGGAGCGAGAACGACCCGGCTTATGGAAAATTTCCGATCTGGTTTCCCGTTCTCGTGATCACGCGCGACGCTGTGATTCTCGTCGGCGCGATCATTTTGCATTATTTCATCGGCAACAAAATAAAAGTGAAACCAAGTTGGACCGGCAAGGTTGCAACCGTCTGCCAAATGTGCGCGATTGCGTGGGTAATGTTGCAACTTCGCTTCCTTCCATTGACGTTCGTGGTCATTGTTGCCGGCGTGTTCACGTTGGTTTCGGGAATCATTTACGTGCTGGAAGGCGTCCGGCAGCTACAGGCCGAAGGACACGCGCACGCGCGCGCAGATTAGGTCTGCTAACCTCGCGCAATGAGCCACGCGAGATTGCCAAATGTTGCGATCATCGGGCGGCCGAACGTCGGCAAGTCCGCCCTTTTCAATCGACTCGCCGGCCGAAAGATCGCGATCGTTCATGATCAGCCCGGAATCACGCGCGATCGAATCTCGGCAATTTGTTCGCGCGGAAAAAAAACATTCACGATTTGGGACACGGGCGGAATTTTCGGCGCTGGCGAAGCGGAGCTCACCGAACAAGTTCACCGCACTGCGGAGAGCGCATTTCGCGAAAGTGATCTCCTCCTCTTTGTGGTCGACGCAAAGGCCGGCCTCTCGCCGATCGACGAAGATCTTGCGCGTTCGCTCCGCAAATCGCGAAAACCAACTATTCTCGTGGTCAACAAGATCGACAATGACAAGAACGAACCGCTCGCCGCGGACTTCGACTCGTTAGGATTTGACCGCGCGGTTTCAGTGAGCGCGGAGCACAATCGCGGCACGGCGGAATTGCTCGATCAAATCGATCAATTCCTGCCCAAAGTCAGCGCTCAGATCTCAGCCGTCAGCGCTCCGCTTAAACTTGCGATCATCGGTCGACCGAATGTCGGCAAATCGTCGCTGATCAACGCGATCATGCAAAGCGAGCGTGCCATCGTCAGCGAGCTTCCCGGAACGACGCGCGATTCGATCGACATTGCTTATCAGCGCGATGGCAAAGAATTTCTCTTCATCGACACCGCCGGAATTCGCCGGCGCGGAAAACTGTCGAGCTCGGTCGAAGTTTTCAGTGTCATGCGCGCGGAACGAAGTATTCGTCGCGCCGATCTCTGCGTGTTGATTGTCGATCTTACGAGCGGTGTGACGGCGCAGGACAAACGGATCGCCGGTTTGATTCAGGAAGAACGCAAAGCCGGACTCGTCATCTTGAACAAATGGGACCTAGTGAAGCCAAAACGCGGCGGCGCGCAAAGGATTCGCGAGCTGGCGACGGAAGCGCGCGAACGAATTTTCTTTCTCGATTACGCGCCGGTTTTAATCGCCTCCGCCCAGAGCGGCGAAAATGTGGAGCGGCTATTTCAAATGATCGACACGATCGAGCGCGCTTCGGCGAAGCGAATCGGAACTGGCGTGTTCAATCGATTGATACGCGCAGCGTTTGCGGCAAATCCACCGCCGATGGTCAAAGGCAAGCGTTTGAAACTTTTTTACGCCGCGCAAACGGCCGGTCGCGAAGATCGGAAGCTTCAGCCACCGGAATTCGTTCTCTTCGTGAACGATCCGCGATTACTGCCTCGCGCCTACGGGCGTTATCTCGAAGTGCAGATTCGTAGAGCCGAGCCCTATCCGGGGTTACCGATCATTTTGACTTTGCGGCCTCGGACGCAAAAGTAATAGCCCCTTCTAACGGGGCTGCAGAATCGAACATTTCGCGGCCAAATCTGTCAGAAAATTACTCATGAAATCTACGCAGGAAATTACTCGCGAAGTGCAGGAGCTCGGCCGCTGGATCCCCCTTCTGCGCGAGCAAGTTGCGCATGTCGTTGTCGGCCAGAAATATCTGGTCGATCGGCTCTTGCTCGGCCTTCTCGCCAACGGCCACATTTTGCTCGAGGGCGTTCCGGGTTTGGCCAAAACGCTCACCGTCAAAACGATGGCGTCGGCGATCCAGACCGGCTTCCAACGTTTGCAGTTCACGCCCGACCTTTTACCCGCCGATTTGATCGGAACGCTGATTTACAATCCGCGCACAGGCGAATTTTCGACCAAGCTCGGTCCGATTTTTTCGAACCTGATCCTGGCCGACGAAATCAATCGCGCGCCGGCGAAAGTGCAAAGCGCGCTGCTCGAAGCGATGCAGGAACGTCAGGTCACGATTGGCGAACAAACTTATCCCCTATCCGATCCGTTTCTTGTCCTCGCGACCCAGAACCCGATTGAGCAGGAAGGAACATATCAACTTCCCGAAGCGCAGCTCGACCGCTTCATGTTCAAGTTAAACATCGGCTATCCGGAAAAATCCGAGGAGCGCACGATTTTGGATCTGATGGCGACCTCCGCGCCGGACCTGAGCGTGCTGGGAGTGGTCGATCCAAAACAAATCATCGCCGCACGGGATGTCGTGAACCAAATCTACATCGACGATCGCGTGAAAGATTACATTGTCGATGTGGTCTGGGCCACGCGCGAACCTGCGACCTACAATCTCGCGCTCGAAGGATTGATTCGTTACGGCGCATCGCCACGGGCCACGATTTATCTCGCGCTCGGCGCGCGCGCACACGCGTTCCTGAATGGGCGCGGTTATGTTACGCCGCAAGACGTGAAAAGCATCGGCCCCGACGTTTTGCGGCATCGCATCATTGTCAGCTACGAAGCCGAAGCCGAAGCGGTTACCAGCGAAACCATCATCGAGCGCATTTTTGCCGGACTTCCGGTCCCCTAGAGCACGATGAACGGCTTGCAGGAAAGAACGGCGGAGATTCTCAAGAAAATCCGCACGCTGGAAATCAAAACTCGCGGTTTGGTCGAGACGGTCTTTGCCGGCAATTATCACAGCGTCTTCAAAGGACGCGGAATGAATTTCGAAGACGTCCGCGAATATCAACCGGGCGATGAGATCCGCGCGATCGACTGGAATGTGACCGCGCGACTCGGCAACGCGTTCGTCAAAAAATTCACCGAAGAACGGGAGCTGACCGTCATCTTGATTGTGGATGTCAGCGCGTCCGGAAATTTCGGCAGCACGACGCAATCGAAGCGCGAGCTCGCCGCAGAGGTTGCGTGCCTGCTCGCGTTCAGCGCCATCCGCAACAACGACAAGGTCGGACTGATTCTTTTCACCGATCGCGTCGAGCTTTTCATTCCGCCGAAGAAGGGCCGATCGCACACCCTGCGGTTGATTCGCGAAATTTTGTTTTTCGAGCCGGTCGGCCGTGGAACGAATGCCGCGCTCGCGCTTGATTATCTCAACAAACTCATCACACGACGCGCGGTCGTGTTTTTCATTTCCGATTTTCAGGCGCCGGACTTCTCGCACGCGCTCGCGGTCAGCGGCCGTCGTCACGATTTCGTGGCGATCCAGATCCAGGACGAACGCGAGCAAGTTTTGCCAAACGTCGGCCTTATCACGCTGGAAGACGCTGAGACCGGCGAACAAATCGAAATCAACACCGCTGATCGGACAACCCGGGCGCGCTTCAGCGATCTGACGCACGAAAAAGAACAGGAGCTGACGCGAACGCTGCGTCGCAACAATATCGATGCGATCACGCTCCGAACGAGTGAAGATTATCTGCCTGCATTACGCTCTTTTTTCAAAACGCGAGAACGCCGCGCCAACATCCGTTAAACGATGATCTCGATCTTCGCTGCCCAACAAAACTTTCACGAGATCGCGCCGCCGGTCGATTATTCGTTCGTTCCAACCTGGGCGATTTTTCTGGCGAGCTTTGTTGGTCTTTGCTTGATCGGCTTGATCGTTTGGCTTTTCAAGCGACGCAAGAAGCCGGCCCTGCCGCCGAGAACGCCGCGCGAGGTCGCGCTCGAAGAGCTCGATCTGATCGCAAACGAAATCGAAACGGCGAACCCCTATCAATTCAGCATTCGGGTGTCCGATATTCTGCGGCGTTATGTGACACACCAATTCGGTTTGCCGCTAACGCGACAGACCTCGATCGAATTTCTGACCGCACTAGCCAAATCGAAATCGTTTTCAGCGAATGAAAAATCGCTGCTCGAAGATTTCTTGAACCGCTGCGATCTGATCAAGTTCGCGCGCTACGACGCGACGGCTGCCGACAGCCGGCTCTTGCTCGAAGAAGCCAGTCGCTTCGTGAAAGGAGAACAACTTGCGCTGGCTTGATTGGTTGTCGCAGAACTGGTGGCCGCAAAATACTGCGCTGACGTTCGCGCGGCCGTGGTTGCTTTTGCTTTTGCTCGCGATTCCATTGCTCGCTTATCTGCGCGGCAAACGCGGACCTGCTGCCGCCCTCACCTTTTCATCCACATCGACCTTGCGGGCCATCGGCAAACAAAGCGCGGCGCGCGCCGGAAAATTTCTGCGCGCGTTGATTTATGTCTCGCTCGCCATTTTCGTGATTGCGCTCGCGCGCCCTCAGCTCGGCAAGAGCCTGACCCAAGTCGAAGCGAGCGGGATCGACATCATGCTCGTGCTCGACGTGTCCGGTTCGATGTACACCAAGGATTTCACGATCGGCGGAGAGCGCGCCACTCGTTTGGACGCAATCAAGGAAGTCACGCGCAAATTCATCGATGGCCGGCCGAACGATCGCATCGGCATCATCGCTTTCGCGGGCCGACCGTACGTGGTTAGTCCGATGACGCTCGATCACGATTGGTTGATGCAAAATCTCGAGCGCGTGCGCGTTGGTTTGGTTGAGGACGGAACGGCAATCGGTTCGGCGATGGCGTCGGCCGCGAATCGATTGAACGACAAGAAATCCAAGAGCCGCGTGATTGTTCTTTTGACGGACGGCGAAAATAACGCCGGAAAAATTTCACCGAACACGGCCGCGGAAGCGGTCAAGGCACTGAAGGTCCACTTCTACGCGATCGGCGCCGGCATCAACGGAATCGCCCCCGCGCCAATCTTCACTCAGCGCGGACCAATGACCGATGTGCTCGGCAATATGCTTTATCAAAACCAGCGCGTGGAATTTAACGAAGCCGGGTTGCGAGAGGTCGCGAAAATTGCCGATGGCCAATTCTTCCGCGCGACCGACACGAAGTCGCTCGAGCAAATTTACGGCGACATCGACAAGCTCGAGAAATCGACCGTCGCGGTGAAAAAATATCAGCAATACCGCGATCTTTTTCCGATTTGCGTCATGAGCGGCGCCGGCTTGCTCATTGCGCAGCTTCTCTTGTCGCAAACGATTTGGAAAAAATTGCCATGAGATTCGGATCACCAGAATGGTTTTGGGCTTTGCTCGCGATCCCGGCGCTGGCCGCATTGTTCTTGCGCGCGGAGCGGCGAGGAAGCGCACGCTTGCGCGAATTCGTTTCGGCAAAACTGCTGCCGCAACTTTCAGCAACGTTAAATCGGACGCGCCGCGTGATGAAGTTCGGTTTCGTCTTGCTCGGGCTCGCGCTCGCCATTGTCAGTCTGGCGCGGCCCCAAGTTGGTTACATTTATGAAGACGTGAAACGCAAGGGCCTCGACTTGCTTTTCGCGGTGGACACTTCGCGAAGCATGCTTTCGAACGACGTGCAGCCAAGCCGTTTGGAGCGCGTCAAACTCGCCGCCCAGGACCTTGTTAATCAACTTCAGGGCGATCGCGTCGGCTTGATCGCGTTTGCCGGGCGTGCGTTTTTGCAAGCGCCCCTGACGATCGATTACGAAGCGGCCGTTGAATCGATCACCGATCTCGACACGAAAACCATCCCCGAAGGCGGCACCAATATTTCCGAAGCGATCAATCTCGCGGTGCAAACCTTCGGGAAAAGCGCGGCCGGCAATCGCGCACTGATTATTTTTACCGACGGCGAAGAGTTGAGCGGCGATGCGGTGAAGACCGCGAAAGCAGCCGCCGATGCGGGCGTGAAAATTTTTACGATCGGTGTTGGAACGCCGCAGGGCTCTTTGATTCCGATCTCGAGCGAAGATGGCGGGACGGCGTTTGTGAAAGACTCAGCCGGGCAGGTTGTGAAATCGAAGCTGGACGAAAAGCGATTGCGTGAAATCGCCGAGGCGACCGGCGGTTTCTATCTCCATCTCGAAAGCGGGCCGCAAACGATGGCCCAGCTTTATTCGCAAGGTTTGGCGAACATGAAAGCAGCGGAAATCGACGCGCGTTTGTCGCGAACACCGATCGAGCGCTACGAATGGCCGTTAAGCGCCGCCCTGCTCGCGCTCACGGTGTCGATCTTGATCGGGGAACGAAAGCGCGTTCGCGCGCGTGAACGTCTCCCGCGCTGGGCAAAGGTCGCGGTGCCGGCCACCGCGCTCCTTTTCATTTTCGCGAGCCCGTCATTTGGAGAGGCCGTTACCGGATTGAATCTTTATCGCGACGGCAAATACAGCGACGCCTACAAAAGTTTTCAGGAAGATCTGCAGTCGCATCCGGATTCATCGCAGAAGGAACGGATCCAGTTCGATTCTGGCGCGGCCGCTTTCAAGATGGGCGATTACAACAAGGCGTTGCAATCTTTCAGCGACGCCCTGCTCTCCCCCGACAAAAATATTCAGGAAGGCTGCCACTTTAATCTCGGCCGTACCTTGGAAGACCGCGCAGATCTTGACCAATCAAACGACAAAGCGTTGAAAGATCTGACCGACGCGGCGTCCCATTATGAATCGACGTTGGAGCTCAATCCGAAGAACGAAGCGGCAAAGGCGAACCTGGAAGAAGTGCGAAAGAAAATTCAGCGACTGAAGGAGCATCCAAAGCCAACTCCCACTCCGACCCCGCCTCAGCCGCAAAAGCAGCAGAAGAAAAATCAACAACAAGGTGGAGGTGGTGGCGGCGGACAGGACCAGCAACAGCAATCGCAAAGCAGCTCCGGCGGACAGGACCAAAAGCAGCAGCAGCAGAATCAGCAACAAAACCAGCAGGCGCAGTCCAAAGACCAATCGAGCAAAAACCAGGATCAAAAGTCGCAGGACAAATCAGACCAGCAGCAACAGATGGCCAAGAACCAGCCGCAGAAAAATCAGCAGCCGAAACCCGGCGAAAGTCCGACGCCGTCAGAAGGGAAAGACCAACAGCAGCAAGCGGATCAGCCATCACCTTCGACAGGGAAAGAAAAGAACAAGGGCGAACAAGATCGACAATCATCCGGAAAACAAGAGCCGGAAGAATCGCCGACTCCGCCCGGTGGCGGCGAAGATCAAATGCCGTCACCATCTCCGGGCGAAGGTGGCGACGAAAACGGATCGCCGTCGGCCACACCTAGCGGAACACCGCAAAAGAAATTCGCCGGAGAAATCAAAGACGCGAACGGCGAGCAGCAACCCAATTCACAAGAACAGGCGGCGCAGGTCGCCGAGACTGAGCCGGAAAAAGAAGGACAAATGAGCGAGAAGCAGGCGGAGCTTCTGTTGAAATCGATGAAGGACGAGGAGCAACGCGTCCAGCTTGATGAACGCAGGGTACGACGCCATGTCTATAATGACTGGTAACTCGAAGAAGTTGATGGTTGAGAGTTGATAGTGAGGGATTGTCGATGTTCCGACGCATTCTAGTTTTCGCACCAATTGCGATTGCGGCACAGTACACTTTTGCTGCGGCGCCGAGCGTGACCGCGATGCTGAGCGATTCGCAGCCGAGCGTCGGACAGATGGTGCAGATGGAAATCAAAGTGAACGGCGCGCAGAACGCGAACGTTCCGGAAACAATTTCGATCGACGGCCTCGAAATTCATCAGACGGGCACGTCGCGGCAATTCGAAATGCACAACTTCGATGTGACGAGCAGCGTGACTTACAATTACACGATCCTGCCGCTCAAAGCCGGGCATTTCAGAATTCCGCCGCAGACCGTGCGGGTCGGAAATGATTCATTAAGAACGCCGGAATTGGCGCTGAATGTTGAGCAAGGATCGTCGAACAGCGCCGGCGCGCCAGGTGGATCGACGGGCTCCGGACAGCGCGGACAAGCTTCCGTTGGAAGCAAAGCCGCGTTCGCGGAATTGGTGATCGCGAAGAAAGACGCCTACGTCGGCGAAATGATTCCGGCCGTCATCCGGCTTGGTTTCGATATGCGTGCGCGCGGACGATTGCAGGAGGGGCCGGAACTCTCGGCCCAAGGCTTCACCACCCAAAAACTTCAGCAGCCGCGCGAGAATTTGGAAACAATCGGCGGCCGCACATATCAGGTTTACACTTTTAAGACCGCGCTTGCCGCCGCGCGTCCCGGAAAATTCGAGCTCGGCCCCGTGACCGCGAAAGCAGTGGTCGTTCTGCCGCGCCGACCGACCGGCACGACACCGCGGGCGCGTCCGCGCTCACCGTTCGACATATTCAATATGGACGATCCGTTTTCGGATCCGTTCTTCGCCGATCCGTTCGGCAGCATGGGGGAACGGACCGAACTTCCCATTCGGAGTGAAACGGTGGAGCTCAATATCAAACCGCTACCGCCAAACGCGCCCCCGAATTTCTCGGGCGCGGTTGGCAATTTCATAATGTCGGTCGATGCCAAACCGAAAACAGTCCAAGTGGGCGATCCGATCACCGTTACATCGACAATCACCGGACGCGGAAACTTCGATCGGATGAATTCGCCCGCGCTCGAAGAAGAACGCGGCTGGCACAAATATCCGCCCTCTTCAAAATTCCAACAAGACGACGACGTCGGCATTAGCGGCGTAAAAACTTTCGAAATGGTCCTGGCGCCGAACGAGAAGAAGCTTGCCGTCCCGCCGTTGGTCTTCGCTTACTTCGACCCGGCGAAAGAAAGTTACGTGACGTTACGCAGCGACGCGGTGCCAATCACCGTTGAAGGCGGGTCAGCGCCGGCGCCAAGCGTAGCGACCGCGCCGGCAACTGGGCGACCATCCGCAACGCCCGCGTCCGCGGCAGCCAAGCCGGCCGCGTCGGCAAAGCCAGCCGACATTTTGTATCAAATGAACGATCTCGGCCGCGTCCGATCGTTCGCGCCGATTTATACGCGACCGGTTTTCTGGATTGCACAACTGGCACCGCTAATTCTGCTACTGGGTTTCGTGAGTTGGAAAATTCGCCAGGCAAAGTCTGGCGATCGTGAAGCGCAACGACTGGCCGCTCGACACCATGAGATGACGAGGCTCTTGCGCGAATTGCGCCACGGCGATGTCTCGCCGCAGGTGTATTTCTCGCAAGCGACCCGCGTCGTTCAGTTGAAGACCGCAGTTGCGAAGAACATTAACCCGAATGCAGTGGATGCGGAGACGGCCGCGAACGCTTTTGGCTTGGGCGATGGTGAAAAATCACAGCTCAGCAAACTTTTTGAACGGAGCGACGAATTGAGCTTCAGCGGAAGCGGCAACGGCGCGGACAAGATTTCAAAAAACGAACGGCAAGAGGTTCTACGCCTCGTGGAAAGTTTGCGCGCATGAAGTTGGTTACGGTTGCATTTTTTTGGCTGGCAGGCGCTTCGGTTTTGTTCGCACAGGAGCCAGGCGCGCAATTCGCCAAAGCGAACCAGAAATATGCGTCCGGCGATTTCAAAGTGGCCATCGCGGATTATGAAGAACTGGTTCGTGCCGGACAGGACGCGCCGAATCTTTTTTACAATCTCGGGAACGCCTACTTTCGACAGAAAGATTTCGGCCGCGCGATTCTGAACTACGAACGGACGCTCGCACTCGAGCCGCGACACCCTGAAGCGCAGGCAAATCTGCGCCTCGCGCGCGATGAAGCCCGCGCACTGGAACTGGCTCCAGACCGATTGGAACGCTGGCTCGCCGTTGGAAGTTCCAATCAATACGCGATCATCGGCGCGGTCGCGCTCTGGTTCGGTCTGTTTTCGCTCGCGATCTTTATTTTCAATCGGCGGCGGATCGCGATCGCGGTGTCGATCTTGTCGTTGTCGATCTTCGCATTTTCAGTTTTTGCAGTTTATCAGCTGAGCCGTGGAAGAGATGGGCGCGCGTTGGCGGTTGTGATCTCAAACAATGTGGAAGCGCGGATTGCGACCGCGGACAC
>DATEWZ010000045.1:0-6550 GCA_035257485.1 Chthoniobacterales bacterium | reverse complement strand
GATTCCTTCTGCTGTATCTTCACCGGTTCCCGCCGCGAGCGCGGCTCCCTCAGCAGCGCCGACGCCATCCTTCGAAAGGCAAGTCCAAGTCTTACGGAACGACGACGTTGAATTAACGATCACGAACCGTGGCGGCGGAATCGAACAGGCCACTCTGCTAAATCATCTCGCGCAAGCCGATCAACGCGTCGTTCTGAATTCAAAGGAGCAAACGCCCATCGGCGCAATCATTGAAAAGCCGGACGCGCCGACGTTAGACCAATTCGCGGTGAGCAAAGATCCAGACGGCAGCGTCAAATGTGAAGGCAAGACCGCCGACCTCTCGATTCGGAAAAAGTTTTTCTTTCCGCCGAGCAAGGAGAAGAAAGACAACTTTCTCGCCGAGATGGATGTCGATCTTGTGAACGGTGGCGCGCAGCCCTACACGAACGCAGGCTATTTCATCGCGCTCGGAGCGGCGATGCCGATTCATCCGAAAGATTATTCCTATTACACACGACTCGTTTGGTGTTTGGACGGAAAAGCCAAGGGCGTCGACGTGAACTGGTTCGGCGGCGGCGGAGGATTTTTGGGAATTGGATCACGGACGCCGCAGCCGTTCTATCAACAGGATCTGGCGAGCGCGGATTGGGCGGCAGTGAGCGATCAATTTTTCACCACCCTGGTTTCGCCGTTAACCAGCAAAGGAAATGGCGTTTGGGGGCGGCGCTTCGACATGCCGCAGGAAAAAATGTTCGGAATCATCGGCGCGCTTCGCATGCCCGGTTTTCAATTGCCGCCTGGCCAAACTTACAGCGCGAAGTTCGAGATTTGGGCCGGACCAAAAATTTATCATCGCCTCGCGCGTCTCGATCACAACGAAGCCGAGATCATGGATCTCGGTGTGTTCAAAATTGTCAGCCAGTTCCTGCTCAATTTTCTGAACTGGCTGCACGGATTCATCGGCTCATACGGTTGGTCGATTTTAGTGCTCACCGCGATCATCAAGATCGTCCTCTGGCCGCTGCAAAACAAAGCGAACTATTCGATGCGTCGAATGTCGCTTCTCAATCCGAAAATTCAGGAGCTGCGCGATAAATACAAAGACGACCCGACGCGGATGAACCAGGAGGTGATGAAGCTCTACAAGGATTACGGGATCAATCCGGTCGGCGGTTGTTTGCCGATGATGATCCAAATCCCGATTTTCTTCGGTTTGTTCAAGATGCTCGGACAAGCGGTGGAATTGCGAAACGCGCCATTCCTGTGGGTGAAAGATTTGTCGCAACCGGACACCGTGGCGCACATCGCGGGTCTGCCGATTAACGTGATTCCGCTCTGCATGGCCGCGACCCAGATCTGGCTCATGGCCATGACGCCCAAGACCGGCGACCCGACGCAGCGTCGCGTGATGATGTTCACGCCACTGATCTTTTTGTTTATCTGCTACAATTTTGCCGCGGCTTTGGCATTGTATTACACCGCGCAAAACCTTTTCAGTATCGTGCAATTTTATTATAACAAGCGACAGCCAATGCCGACCCTCGAGAAGCGGGTGCCGCCAGGGAAACGAAAATAATGACGCCGAAAGAACTACTCGACACCATTCTTGGTTATCTCGGCTTCGTCGTCGAAATCGAGGAGTCGCAGAACGAAGCCGGCAGTCCCGTTCTCCAAATTTACAGCGAGGAAAGCCGGCGCTTGATCGGCCGGGACGGCGAAACGCTCGAAGCGCTCCAGTTTTTGGTGAATCGCTTGCTTCAGGCGAAGGACAAGGACGCGCCAAAGGTAGTCGTCGATTGCGAGATGTATCGCTCGATGCGCGAAGACCGGATTGTTCAACGCGTTCGCGGACTCGCCGAGCGCGTGCGCGCCACCGGAAAATCGCTTCAGCTCGAGCCGATGAATTCCTACGAACGCCGTATCGTCCATAACGCGTTCAAGGACGACCCCGACATCGCGACCTGGAGTCCGTCCGATTCCGCGCGGATCAAACAAATCACCTTGCTGAAACGCCAGGGAAAAAAAGAAACTGCGAACCACTAACCTTCGAACCGCGCGGCTTCTTTGGTCACGCCGAGTTTGATTTCCGGTCGCCAGCGGAACTTTTGCAAAAGCGGATTGGGTTTGTGCTCGACTGCGTCAGCAATGATTTCTCCAAGTATTGGCGCGAATTTGAATCCGTGTCCGCAATCGCCAGTCGCCACAATCAGGTTCGGACGTTCCGGATCGGGCGCGATCCAGAAGTCTCCGTCATTCGTGTCGGAATACATGCAGATGCGCGAATAAACGATCGGCGCGTCGGCGAGCGACGGAATTGTCGATCTTAGAAATTCGCGCAGATCGTTTTCCTCGTCGCGGGTGACCACTCGATCGGGAGAATCCGGCGACATCTCGCGACCACCGCCGTGATTCGCAATTTTGACGACGCCTTCATTGAAGGGAAATCCGTAGTAACCGGTCGTTGAAATGTCGGCGCCGAAAAATGGAAAGCGTTCCGGCAAGAAAAACGTGGGGTCTTTCGGCTTCAGGTGAAAAACCGGATGGCCGGTCGCTCGCAGAAATTTCTTTGTCGATGGCAAGGCGTAAGGGGTCCACGCGCCGGTTGCCATCACGATTGCATCGCCACTAATCGGCTGTCGATCTTCCACGAAAATTCCACGGACGAGGTCGTCGGTTTCATCGAGGCCGACAAACTTCGCGCGTTCGCGCAACTCAACACCGATCGACTTCGCGTAGTCGATTAGTGTCGCGACAACCTTGCCGCTTTCGGCATAACCCGCGGTCGGATCGAAAAAGCCGTCGTGAAATCGATCGGGAGCGAACGCAGGGAACCGTTGATGGAACTTCCCGGCATCGAACCGCTCGAAACCGTGTCCCTGTTTTTCCAAGACGCGCGCGCTTTCGAATTCGAAGCCGCCGGGCTGCATTTTCTCCGCACAGACAAAGAGGACGCCGGTCTCATGATAAAGCTCGGTTTCGAACTTCTTGTTCCATTCCCGCCAGATCGGAATGGAGCGGTCGGCCATCGCGGTGTAATCTTCGTCCGGCCCGTAAGCCGCCCGCACGGCTTTGCTGATGTCGGTCGAAGCGGCGAGCGAGTGGGGCAGCGGACCGGGATCGACCAGGACAACTTTGTGGCCGCGGTTTTTTAATTCGATCGCGGAAGTAACCCCGTTAATCCCTGCGCCGACAACGATTACCGTAGCCATGGACGCTACGTCCGATTCAATTCGCGCTCGCGACCTTGTTCGGATATGCGCGGATCTGCTTTACCTCTTCGCGCGAAGCGTCGGCGTTCGCTGTTTGGGCCGCCAGCTGCGTGTAATACGCCCGCGCTTTCTCTTTGTCGGCGTTCAAGTCGGCCGCTTGCGCCGCGCCATACAATGCTCGGAAACGTTTCGGATAAATTTTCAGCGCAGACTCAAATGCCAATTGCGCATCCTTCGGCCGCTTGAGCTCCAGGAACAAAGTCCCCAATTGCTCACGGATTGGAATGAATGCGCCCGGCGAAACTGGATGCTTACCGAGAACATCTTCAGCGTCCGCCGCTTTGCGCAGGATATCGATCGCTTCATCGTTTTTTCCTTCACCATGTGCGATCCAGGCCAATGCCGATTGCATTTGCAGATCGAGGTGACGTTTGAAGTAATCGAACTTCGCATCCTTGGTCGCGTCCCGAAGTTCCTGCATCCGTGCAATCGCTTTGCGCGCGCCAGCGAGATCGCCGGTGCGGGCGCGACCGAGCGCGTGTCCGTACTCGATGAGCGCTTCCATGAACGGAAATGATTGCCAATGCGGTATGTCGGGAATCTTCAACTGCGCGGCGGCTTCCCAATCGTTGCGCTCGAAGACATAACGCGTCGGGATCGCGGCCAACGCGTAAGCGCCGCTGAATTCGAGCTCGGGATTCGTCTTTCGAACCTTGGCCGCAAGATCGACAATCTCTTTTGCTTTCCCGTCCTGCGCTTGTTGCAGGTACGAGTAAGCCATGTAATCAAGCGCGTGCAATTCTTCCGCCTCGGTCGCGTCGCGGTTGCGCATCTTCGCGTAGGCGCGGGACGCTTCCGCCGAAGCGCGGTTCGATTCAACTGCTTCATTCCACATTCCGAGCCGCGTGAAAATGTGCGACGGCATGTGCAACGCGTGCGGCACCCAGGGCGCGATCGACGCGTAACTTTTTGCGGCCGGCAGCGCGCGTTCGGCGAACTGCGGATAATCGTAGGCGTGAATTAGATAATGAACGACGCCGGGGTGATTCGGATTTTGCTTCCAAAGTTTTTCCAAAATGGCGGCCGACTCGAGTTGCTTGGACAGAGTCGCGTCCGTCGGTGTTGCGTAGCCTGTCGACAAAACTGCGAACGCGTAGAACGCCGCCACTTCGAAATCGTTCGGGTATTTGTCGTAAAGTTTACGCATCGCGTTTTCATAAGCGACAACGCGATCGCGCGGACCAACCGGGCCGTGACATGATTGGCCGGTCGGCGACGCGGGCGAACTATCCGGCGTATTATAATAAATATTCAACGCTTCGATGAAACCGCGCTCGCGCTCGTTCTTCGGCTGCAATTTCATCGCCTGCTCGATCGCGGCTTTGCCGGCGGTCATTTCATCGGGACGTGGCGGTGTCCAAATTGGATGCCACCATGTCATCGCGATTCCCCACTGCGCCATCGCGCATTTCGGATCTTGTTCGGCGGCCGAAGTGAAGGCGCGCCGCGCTTCTTCATAAAAGAACGAATGCAAGAGCGCGACGCCGCGGTTGAATTCCGGTTGCGCCGCAGCTGCGCATGAAACCGCGAAATCGACTTTACCCGTCCCACGCAAATCGCCCGGAACCGGTTCCGCTCCGTGAGAGAATTGGATCGCGGTCAGAACCAGCGGGAGAAGTAATCGAAAGAAATGCTGCATGCTGAAGCGTCTCACCGTTGCAATTACCCGGCAAATTTGAAAATGATTTTGCCCCCGCGTTTGTCGTGCATCGCGTGCGCGACGGCCGCTTTGGCGTCATCGATCGCGTACGCCTTTTCGACCTTCGTTCGTAGCAATCCGCGTTTCGCCATTTCGAAGATCGGATTAAACGCCGCCATTCGTTCCTGGACCGTCGCGTGATCGTACCAGTAATTGATCCAAATTCCGCGGAAGCGAAGATCTTTGAAGATGAGCAGGCCGGTCGGAATTTTCAGCGGCTGCAAACTCATCGCGCCGAAACTGACTAGTGTTCCGCCGAACGCGAGACAGTTCGCCAGGCGCAATGCGCTATCGCCACCGACCGAGTTCAATCCCAGCCGAATCGGCGCGCCGTTCGTCGCGCTTTTGACTTCGTCGCGCAATTTCTCATGATCGACGAGAACGACATCGCCGCCTTCCGTGCGCAATTCCTCGATCAACTCTGCGCGTCGAACCACATTAACGGTCTTGAATCCAAGTTCGCGCGCGATTTGAATCACTGCGCGGCCCGCTCCGGAGTTCGCTGCGTTCTGAATCACCCAATCGCCGCGCGCAAGATCGACATAATCATGCAACAATCGCCACGCAGTCAGCGGATTGATTTTCAACATCGACGCTTGCACCGGATCGATTTCCGGCGGGACCGCGATCAGCTCGCTCGCTTTCACCGCAACCGCTTCACGCCAGGTGCCAATGTTGTGCGGCAAAATCACAAGCGCGCCTTTTTGGATCGTCTTCACGTCCGCGCCGATTTCGACGACCACGCCGGCGCCTTCCATTCCGGGAACGGCCGGCACTTCGCGTTGCGCCGGATATTTCCCTTCGATCGCGTTGATGTTCGCGGGATTGATTGGCGCCGCGCGCATTTCGACGAGTGCTTCGTCGGCGGCCGGCTTGGGCCATGGCTCAGTCTTGACTTGCAAAACCTCGGCCGGTTTTCCGTGCGTTTCGTAGACGATCGTCTTAATAGTTTTGCTCATCGTGAATTCGGCGCCGCATCCTCAGCCTGTCGCGCACAATCTGCAAACCGGCGCGCGTCTCGCGCTGATTGGTTTGGTCGTTAACATTGCCTTTGCCATCATAAAAATCCTCGGCGGCGTTTTTGGCAATGCTTACGCGCTGATCGCGGATGGAATAGAATCAGCCCTTGACGTTGCGGGTTCGATCGTAATTTGGGGCGGGTTGCGGTTTGCCGCGCGTCCGCCAGATGCCACGCACCCTTATGGTCACGGCAAAGCCGAACCGCTGACCGCGATTTTTGTCGCGTGCATCGTGTTGATTGCCGCGATTGGAATGGCAATCGAAAGCGCGCGCACGATGTTCTTGCCGCATTCAAAGCCGGCCGCGTTGACGCTGCTGATTCTACTCGCGGTCGTCGTCGTGAAGGAATCGCTTTTTCGTTATGTTCTTCGGTTCGGTCGCTCGGTCGAAAGTATGGCGATCGAGGCCGATGCCTGGCGTCATCGCGCCGATGTTCTGAGCTCGATCGCGGCTTTCATTGGAATTTCGATCGCGCTCATCGGCGGCGAAAAATGGCGCAGCGCCGACAACCTCGCCGCGATCTTTGTCTGCTTGGTCGTCGGCAGCATCGGCGTTCGGATACTACGCCCCGCGATTTACG
>DATEWZ010000044.1:0-24634 GCA_035257485.1 Chthoniobacterales bacterium | reverse complement strand
GGCATCGCGGAGGTTGAGAGTTGAGGGTTGAGAGTTGAGAGTGCGGCGCTGTCTGAAGATTTCAAGCATTCACTCGCCAAGTTTCAATCCGAAAGCGTCTTAATGAGGAATTGTCGATCTTTGCTCTTGCTCTTGCTCTTGCTCGCGCCGGTTGCGCGCGCGGAGCAACCGCTCGCGGCCTCGACCGTCGTCGTTTACAACAAGGCAGCTGGTGATTCTCCTGAACTGGCGCGCTTTTACGCGAAGCAACGCGGGATCGCGAATGATCATGTCGTCGGCGTCAGTTGCTCCAACGGCGAAGAGATCACCCGCGATGAATACGACGCCTACATCGCCGATCCGTTGCGGGAGGTTTTCAAAGAGCGCGGTTGGTGGACCTGGCACGAAACTCCGGAGCACCAAACCGTCGTGACGGCGACGGCGATTCGATTTGTCGCCCTGATGAAGGGAATGCCGTTAAAAATCAAAACCTACGAGGGCGCCTACGCCGGCGACAAGCCGATTGAAGGTCCGGTCGCACAGAATGCAGCGTCGGTGGATTCGGAGCTGGCCGTGCTGGGTTCGTTTTCGCGGCAAATCTCCGGGCTGTTCCACAATCCATATTTTCAGAGCTACAAAGCGATCGGCGAATTTGAAAATCCCGGCCTGATGCTGGTCTGCCGACTCGACGCGCCTGATTCGGCGACGGTGAAACGAATGATTACCGATTCGGTCGCGACGGAAAAACGCGGGCTGTGGGGCCGGGCGTTTGTGGATGGGGCGCATGATACCAGATCCGGTTACGAACTGGGGGATCAATGGCTCGCCGACATTCCGAAGCAGTTGCACAAAGTGGGCGTTCCGGTGGTTTACGAAAATACGCCGGAGATTTTGCCGGAGGGTTACCCAATCACCGATTGCTCGCTCTATTATGGCTGGCGCACGGAAAGAGTGAGCGGTGCTTTTGCTTCGCCGGATTTCAGATTTGCCCGTGGCGCGGTCGCGGTGCATTTGCATTCTTTCAGCGCTTACACATTGCGCGAGCCGAACAATTTCTGGGTCGCGCCGCTTCTGTTACGCGGCGCCGCGGCCAGTCTCGGGAACGTTTACGAGCCTTATTTGCAATTCACCGCTCACCTGAACATTTTCAACGATCGTTTGCTCCACGGCTTCACCTTTGCCGAGAGCGCTTATTCGTCCATCGACGGTCTCTCCTGGATGTCGGTCATGGTGGGCGATCCGCTTTATCGCCCCTTCGGGGCGTGGTTGCAGCTCGATGCGGCAAACGATTCTTCCAAAAACGATTGGTGGAAGATGTATCATGAGTTTGCCGCGCAAAATTTTTCAAACGAAACCGAGCAATATCGTTCGCTCGCGAGACAGGCCGCGGTTCGCGCGCGCAATTGCCCAATGTTCGAAGATCTCGGCCTGATGGAACTGGCCGATGGAAATTTCCACGCGGCGACAAATTATCTTGGCCAGGCCCACAGTTGTTATTCCGCGCGGGACGACATTCTTCGCGTGATTCTCGAGGAAGCAGACGCGTGGAATAAGTTGAAGAAGCCGAAGCGCGCGCTCGATCTGTTGCGGACGGCGCTTCGGGTAAGCGGCAATGCGCCGGCTGCGCCGCTGCTCAAGAAAATGGAGGCGGACTTACGCGGAGCCGCCGGAACGCCCGCGCCGGGCTCAACTCCAAAACCGACGCCTCGGGTACGGATCCGCTTTTAGCGAATGATCCCGCGCTCGGTCGTCTTGATGAATCCGACGATCTCGCGGATTTCATCGCTTTGCTGGAGATCTTTCTGTACCGCCTCGAGCGCCTGCGCCGTATTATATTTAGAGCGGTAAATCAGCCGGAACGCTTCCTTGATCAGCTTCACCTTCTCGGTCGGATAATTTTTTCGTTCCAGGCCAATCAGATTCACGCCGCGAATTTCCGCCGGGTTTCCGTCCGCGATCATGAAGGGTGGAACGTCCTGTACAATTTTCGAGCAGCCGCCCGTGATCGCGAACCGGCCAATTCGGCAAAACTGGTGGACGGCGGTGAGTCCGCCCATCACCGCGTTGTCGCCAACTTGAACGTGACCAGCGAGCGTGCCGTTGTTGGAAAAGACAACCTCGTTGCCGACCGCGCAGTCGTGGCCGATGTGGCTGTAGGCGAGAAAATTTCCGCGGCTGCCGACTTTGGTCTTTCCATCTTTGGTCGTGCTCCGATTAACGGTCACGAATTCGCGGAAAGTATTTTCGTCGCCGATCTCCAGGAATGTCGGCTCGCCCGCGTATTTCAAATCCTGCGTTTGCTGGCCGATCGAGCAATAGGCGTAAAATTTGTTTTTCGCGCCCGCGCGCATCGGGCCCTGCAGCGTCACGTGATGTTGCAGCCAGCAATTTTCCCCGAGCACAACGTTTGCGCCGATCACGCAATACGGTCCGACGATTGTTCCGGCGCCGAGTTCCGCTTTCGGATCGACAATCCCCGTCGGATGAATCTGCACGTCGCTCATTTATCGAGGAACGTGAACATCAATTCGCCTTCGGACACGATGGCGTCGTTGACCACGCAGTGGCATTTCGCTTTCGCGAGCCGTTCGCCGCGCGCTTTCGTCAATTCGGCGTGAATGAAAATCGTGTCGCCCGGCATGACCGGTTTGCGAAACTTCACTCCGTCCGCGCTCATGAAATAACCGATCCGGCTCGACGTCTTCGCGAGCTTGAACAACAACAAACTCGCCACCTGCGCCATCGCTTCCACCTGCATCACGCCCGGCATGACCGGATGACCCGGAAAATGTCCCTGGAAAAACGGTTCGTTGATCGTCACCGTTTTGAGCCCGATGCACTTTGTGCCGCCTTCATCGAAGCTGATGATCCGATCGACCATCAAAAACGGATAACGATGCGGCAGAATTTGAATGATCTCGTCGGTATCGAGTCCGCCGTTGCCTTTCGGAACAACGCGCGGCACTGCGAGCGCATCACGGCGTGATTGTTCTTTCGCGATCGCGCGCGCGAGCTCGGCGTTTGCGGCATGTCCCGGTTTGACGGCAACGAGATGACCGCGAATCCGGCAACCGACCAGCGCGAGATCGCCGACAATGTCCAGGATTTTATGCCGGACGAATTCATCAGGGAATCGCAGCGGCTCTTTGCTTAAGACCGCATCGCCCCGAACCACCACCGCGTTTTCAAGACTGCCGCCCTTGATCAAATTTTTTTCCATCAACGGCTCGACATCTTCGTAATAAACAAACGTCCGCGCCGGAGCGATCTCCCGCTCAAAAAGTTCCGGCGCGATGTCGGCGGACATGAATTGCGTGAAGCGATTGTTTGGTCCAGCTTGCGTGCACGAAACGCGAAATCCGTTGTCGTCGGGAAGCAGGATCAACATCGAGCCGGTTTTCGTTTCGATGTGCATCGGCTCGCGGACATGAAAAAATTTCCGTGGCGCTTCCTGCGCGGCGACGCCAGCGCGCTTGATCACATCGACGTACGGTTTCGCGCTACCGTCACCGATTGGCGGTTCGTTCGCGTCCATTTCCACAATCGCATTGTCTACGCCCATCGCCGAGAGCGCGGAGAGAACGTGCTCGACTGTGTGCACGCGCATCGAGCCCTCGCCGATCGTCGTCGCGCGCTCGACCATCTTCAGGTTCTCGATCTTGGCGTCGATCGTCGGCTCGTCCGCCAAATCCTTGCGCTTAAACTTGATCCCGTGATTTTCCGGCGCGGGATGCAGCTTCAACGAAACCTTCTCGCCCGTGTGCAGCGAGGTGCCGCTGAAACCGGCGGATTTCGAGAGCGTATGTTGAACTTCAGGCGCGGCAGCCATGGGCATTAACTAAACTGTAGCCGCCTCGCTCTGTCGAGGCGAAGAGTTCGCCCTCACTTCAAATCGAAAAAGCCGCAGTCGAACGCCATTATCTTGTCGATGTTCGACATTCGAAGATGCTCGACGCCGCCGGCGTCTTCTTGCCAAACATCGGCCGATTTCTCCCCGTTCTTTTCAAGAGCGACACGACTCAGGCTTGGCGTTTCGTTGATGCTTGCCAACGGCAACCCGTCGGTCGTTTTCAAAAAACTTCCTTTCCCGTCGAATCCAGCCGCGATCTCCATGATGGCTCGGGTATCGCTTGTCAGTGGATTGGTCACAAGTTTTATCGAGACGCGATCAGCCGCGCTCTCCGGCGCAGCCGGCACTTTGCCGAGATCTTCCACTTTCAATTTCGCGACGCTATAGCCACGCGCACGATATTTTCCGGCGGGCAAATCTTCGCCGGTATCGCTCTTTCCGTCCCATGTCGTCTTGAGCGAATTCTCGTCGATTGTGAAATTGTCGATCTTCGCTTCGCGATGGAGAACACGCACGAGTTTGTCGTTCGAATCCCAAATCCCGAGACTGATCGTTCCCTCCATCGGCGGCGGCACGAATCGCAATGGAACATTGCGCGCGGCGACAGACGCTGACGCCATCGTTGTTGCTGAAGCTGATTCTTCCGGAATCGCGCTCGGGGTGGGGGATTCCTGTGCCAAGGCGCTAGCGCTCAGCAATACAATCGCAATCCGCAGTTTATACATAGTATCGCCAGTTGAGATTCGGGAAAAGATTGTCGCGCCTTTCACAATCGGCGAGGAATTTTTCATCGAGCGCGCCCGCCACGAATTGGTCATGGAGCTTATTGAAGCGGTCGAGATGATCGAGCGTGCGCCTGGTCGCGTACTCGCGGGCGGTGCCGGTGCGCATCAAGAACGCCCAGTCGCTCGATTGCGCGAGGAGAAGTTCGCGCGCGAGCTGTTTCAGAACGCGGTCCGCTTGTGCGTTCGCATCGTTCGCGTGCGCGCCGGCCAGTTTCGTCATTCGCAGCGCGGCGTTGTGCAGGTGCGGATAAATCCACGAATTATTTTTGTCGATCCAAACCTCAAGATGGCCTTTGTCGCCCCAGGTTGAGGCCGCCGGCTCGATCGTTTGTTGCGTTGGATGCGTTGCCAGATAATCGCTCGGGCTCGCCAGACGAAAATCTTTTTGATCGAACGTCGCCTTGCGAATGAAGAGCTCCAGAAAACGCGGTCCTTCAAACCACCAATGACCAAATAATTCCGCATCGAACGGCGCGACGATGATTGGATCGACATCGTGCGTGTTCAACTGGCGAAACTGAGCACGGCGCTGTTCGAGAAAATGGGTTGCGTGCGCGTCCGCTGCCTTCTCCGCTTCGGCCCGATCGTAAAGCTCCTTCTGTTTCTTGCGGCCGGTGATCCGGTGATATTTCACGCCGGAAAATTTGCGAACGCCGCGCGCGACCGGGCCAAGATGTTCGAGCGGCAGATCGAACCCAACGTCGCGATAAAATTCGCGATACGCCGGATCGCCTGGATAACCCTCTTCCGCGCTCCAGACCTGGCGGCTCGAATCGCGATCTCGCGCGAACGCAGCCGGGCCGGTTGGCGTGAAACACGGTGCATAAATACCGCGCTGCGGTTGCGGATTTCCAAAGAGCAATCCGTGCGCATCGAGAACAAACCAGCGAACGTTCGCTTCCTGCAAAATCGGATCGAGTGCGTTCGCGTAAGCGCACTCCGGCAACCAGAAGCCCGACGGTGGCGCGCCAAAAAGATCGACATATGCGTCGCGCCCGATCCGCACCTGCGCGCGCGCGGCGGCGTTTGATTGCTGTTGGATCAACGGCAGCAGTCCGTGCGTGGCGGCGCAGCCGATGATTTCTAGCGCGCCCGAGTCGCGCAATTGACGGAAGGCCGCAACCAAATCGCATCTCCATTCATCGGCAAAGAACCGCCGGCTCGCAGTGAACAGTTCGAAATAAAATTGGGAAAGCTCGGCCAGCTCCGGGTCGTTCTGGTTCCGTTTTTGTTCGCGTGCGGCGAGATCGATCAGAAGTTCAAGGTGCCGCACGTAACGCTCGCGCAAGAGTTCGTCTGATAGCATCGCGCAAAGGGTTGGCGTGAGCGACATCGTCAGTTTGAAGGGCACGCTGTCGTTCACCAATCGCTGCATCATTTGCAGCAACGGAATGTATGTCTCCGTGATCGCTTCGAAGAACCAGTCTTCCTCGAGAAAATGCTCGTGCTCCGGATGCCGGACGAACGGCAAATGCGCGTGCAGGATGAGCGCGAGATGATTCACGGCGATAGCGGATACCGGATTGCGGAAACCGAAAAGGAAAAAATCTCAACGCGCGCTTCGCACCGCTTCCATAAATTCGCGCGCTCGCTTCGTTAGCGCGTCCCAGTCACCTTTTTGAATCAGAGCTGGGTCGAAGACAGTGCTGACAGCGCCGACGGCCACCGCGCCGGCACGAAACCAATCGGCCACGTTTGAAGCATCCACGCCGCTTGTCGGCATGATCGGGATTTGCGGCAGTGGGCCGCGCACAGCTTTCAGATATTCCGGTCCGAACTTCACCGCGGGAAAAATTTTCACGATATCGGCGCCGAGCGAATACGCCGTGTAAATTTCCGTTGGCGTGAATGCGCCGGGAATCATCACAACCTTCAGTTCGCGCGCAGCATCAATCACTTCCGGCAGAACACACGGACTGACCAGAAACCGTGCGCCGGCGGCAACGGCTTCGTGAACCTGGTCGCGATTTAAGATTGTTCCCGCGCCGACGAGCAGGTCACTGTTCTCGGCGAGCTTTGCGATTGCAATCGACGCCTCCGAAAAACTGAAAGTGATCTCGATTGCCCGAAATCCGCCAGCAGTTGCCGACTTCGCTGCGCCGAGTGCGCGCTCAATTGAATCCGTTCGAATGACCGCGACCGCGCGCTCGCTCTTAATGCGTTCGATGACGACTGATTTCTCGATTGAAGCAGTGGCGAGCTGCATCGCCGTGAGTCTGCCCGCTTAAAGCGTGCGGCAGAAATCCTGAAACCGATCGAGACCTTTTTTGATGATGTCGATGCTCGTCGCGTAGCTGAAACGAATCGTGCGATCGTCGCCGAAGGCCGCGCCCGGGACCACGGCCACGTTCGACTTGCTGAGCAATCGGTCCGCAAAATTCTGCGAGGTCAGTCCGAGCTGGCTAATGTTGACCAAAACATAAAATGCGCCCAGCGGTTTAACGGCCGAGATGTTCGGAATTTTCGACAAACGATCCATCATGTAATTGCGGCGCATGTCGAATTCGTCGCGCATGTCGGCGACGGCTTGTTGGTCGCCCTTCAACGCCGCGAGCGCGCCGCGTTGTCCAAACGAGCAGGGGTTCGACGTGCTGTGGCTCTGAATTGAATCGACCGCCTTCGCGACCGCTTCCGGCGCGGCGAGATATCCGAGCCGCCAACCGGTCATCGCGTAAGATTTACTGAATCCGTTGATCGTGATCGTGAGATCGTAGGCTTCCTTCGAAATTGAAGCCACGCTGACGTGTTTCGCGTCGTCGTAAACGAGCTTCTCGTAAATTTCGTCCGACAAAATGTAAATGTCTTCGCCGCTCGCGATCTCGACGAGTGCTTCTAATTCCTCGCGCGTATAAACTGCGCCCGTCGGATTGCCCGGACTGTTGATGATCAACATTTTGGTGCGCGGCGTCATCGCGTTTTCAAAATCCTCCGCGCGCAATTTCCAGTTGTTCTTCTCCGTGGTCGGCACAATGACCGGTTCGGCGCCGGCGAGCCGCACCATGTCGGGATAACTGACCCAATATGGAGCTGGGATGACCACTTCGTCGCCCGGCTGACAGGTCGCGAGGATCGCGTTGTAACAGGAATGCTTCGCTCCGTTGTTCACGATGACCTGGCTCGGGCGATAAGTGAGACCGTTGTCGGCTGCCAATTTTTCCGCGATCGCCGCGCGCAATTCGGGAATGCCCGCGCTCGGCGTGTATTTGGTAAAACCCGCCTGGAGCGCTTCAATCGCCGCCTGCTTGATATGCTCAGGCGTGTCGAAATCCGGTTCGCCCGCGCCGAATCCGCACACATCGATGCCTTCGGCCTTCATCGCCTTCGCTTTGCTGTCGATCGAAAGCGTGAGCGACGGAGTCAATTGGGCGGCGCGTTCGGAAATTTCCATTGTTGATGTTGTTTTTCCTAAATCAGGAGTGTTCAAGCTATTGGCGGCCATAAAAATTATCAATCAAAGCTTTAAAATTGTTTTCTTCGGGACGCACGATCCCCATCTCGCGCTTCGCGTTCTCAATCGAATCCGACGCATGCGCGGCGTTAATCATGATCGTTTGGCCGAATTCTTTTCGAATTGAGCCGGGCGGCGCTTTCGCAGGATCAGTCGGGCCCAGCACGTCGCGGATCTTGCTGACCGCGTTCTCGCCTTGGTAAACGAGCGCGATGCACTTTTCGGATCCCGGTTCGTCGCGTTTTTCCGGAAGCGTGTCGCTCGGTCGCGCGCCAGCCATGAATTGCACGATGTCTTCCCACGCATCGCGGCCTTTCGCGTGTCCGAGTTTTTCCTGCAATACCGGAAGCACCGGTCCGTAAAATTGTTCGGCTTCACCGACGCTCATTCGGTGAACCTTGAATCCGACGATGTAGAGACCAGTGCGCGAGAAAACTTCGATCACGCCGCCGGGGCGAACGTTTGGGAACTTGAAATTGTCCGGCTTAATTAAAACCAGCGTCTTCTCGATCTTCGCGGCGGCGGGAAACGGCACACAATTATCGAGAATCCCACCGTCGCTGTCGGAAAATTCCGCCCAAAGTTTCAGATCGCGCTCGATCATTTTTGGATCGAATGCAGCGACGACTCCCGGCTCAAAGTAAGTCACTTTGCCTGAATCGTCGGTGATGTAGTCGCCAAACGTGTCCCGAATCGTTTCGCCGGCGGTTTCTTCGTGCGAAATATGACCGACCGTGTTGCGCATCTTTTCCGCCGCGTCCGGTCCGCGAAAAACCAGACACAACACGCGTGCCCGTAGCCCTTGTTTCTCGCAGTTAAAATTCTTCAAAACATATTCGCGAATCAGCTGTTGCGTCGCTCGATGTTTCGGCTCAGTTTCGGTGACGATCGTTTCGGCGTAACGCTTCACCAATTCCGCGCTCGGAGCGAACATGCGTGCCGCCACCAGATCGAGTCCCGTTCGCGAAATCAGCCGGGCAATGATCCCGCCAGCGCGCGATTTGCGCATCGAGTACGGCGTCAGGATTGCGTAAGCTAGTTCGTCGTTCTGCATTTCAATATGCCCGCGGCTTAAGATTTAAACCGCGTGGATGCAGAAAACCGTAGCCGCTAAGGTCGCCGAACCTACCTGCGCCCTGCGAGGATCGCAACCCACTTTCCGCGCTTCCGCACCTCGATGATTTTCAACTTGTTGCGCGTCAGAGCGCGCCTGACATCGCGCTCCTGAATTCGCAAAAATCCGGAGAGAATCAGCCAGCGCGCGGCCTTTAGGTTCCGCAGAATCTCGATCAGCAATTCGCTGTAAAGATTCGCCGTCACGATGTCGATCTTGGACGTCGATTTCCAACGACGAACATCCGCAACTCGAAATTGAACACCGCGGATTTTGTTCAACTGCGCGTTTTGCTTGGCGGTGGAAGTCGCGATCGGATCATTGTCGATTCCGACCGCGCGTTTCGCGCCGAGAACCTTTGCGGCTAGCGCGAGAATTCCGCTTCCCGTCCCGAGGTCGACCATGAACCAGCCGCGATTCAAATCGCGAGCAAGTTTCTCGAGTAACCGCAGCGACATCGCGGTCGTTGCATGTTCTCCAGTGCCAAACGCGGCGCCCGCCGGAATGGTTAGGCGTTTGTTTCCAAATCTGATCGGTTTTGTTTTTTGCCGAAGCAAGCGTTTCAACCAATCGCGCGACAGCTTTTCAATTCGACCGCCCAATTGTTTCGCGATCCGCTCTAATTGCGCTCGCGATTCCGACGCCACCTCAACTTGCAAATGCTTTCGATTTGGCCGCTCGATGATCGCGACCTGATCGCCGGCGATTGCGCGCAACTTAGCTTCGTTCTTGCTGAGCCATTTCTGGGTCGCTGATCTTTGCCACAAATACATGCGTTGAGTTACGGAACGGAATCTTGTTAGTCTCACACTTCAATGAAGCTGCGCGGCATTCATCATATCACCGCCATTGCGAGCGATCCGCAGGCGAATGTCGATTTTTATACGCAAGCCCTCGGCCTTCGCTTCGCCAAGCGCACCGTGAACTTCGACGATCCATCGACATATCATGTTTATTATGGCGATCGAACCGGCCGGCCGGGGACTGCGTTGACGTTTTTCGCGTGGCCGGGGGCGCGCCGCGGAACGCGTGGGACCGGGCAGGTGGTTGCCACGAGTTTCGCCGTTCCGAAAGGATCGCTCGAGTTTTGGAAAACGCGCCTGGATGAGCAGCACGTCTTCAGCGAGACGCTTTCCGCGCGCTTCGATGCGTCCGCGCTTCGTTTCGTCGATCCGGACGGATTGATCCTCGAGCTGATCGAGTCCGCTCAACTCGATGATGTCGATCTAAAGTACGAAAGCGCCGTGCCGAAGAAGTTTGCGATCCATGGATTTCATGCGCCGACGCTGGAATTGAGCCGGGCGGAGAAAACTGAACGCGTATTGGCGGTGCTCGGCTTCGAGTTAATCGCCGAAGAAGAATCGCGAAAGCGCTTTTCCGTGAATTCGAAATCCAGCAGCGCATCGATCGACCTGGTCGAACGCCCGGACGGACAATTCGGAGTCAATTCTGCCGGCACGGTCCATCACATCGCGTTCCGGTGCGCCAACGACAAGGAGCAATTGAAATGGCGGAAACAAATCGAGGAGCTCGGTTTGCACGTTACGCCCGTGATTGATCGCTTCTATTTCCACTCGATCTACTTTCGCGAGCCGAGCGGTATTTTGTTCGAAATTGCGACCGAAGGGCCCGGTTTTACCGCGGACGAATCGGCCGCGCATCTCGGTGAGACGTTGAAGCTGCCTCCGCAGTACGAGCAACACCGGGCGGAGATCGAGCGTGTGCTCCCGCCCATTTTGCTCGGGCCAAAAGCGCGCGACGCGGGTTAAATTTGACCGTAGAGTATAGTTTCCAGTAAGTAATCGCCTTCCATGCTCATCGTAATGAACGCCCACGCGGGCAAAGCCGAAGTCGACAACGTCGTGCGCGTAGTCGAAGCGCTCGGTTTTCGCGCGCACGTCATGCCCGGCGCAAACCGGACGGCCATCGGCGTCACGGGCAACCAGGGCGCGGTCGATCTCTCGCATTTTGAAAATCTCCCCGGCGTTTCTGAAGCGATCCGCGTCACGAAGCCGTACAAGTTGATCACCCTCGATCTGCGCCCGGAACGGACCGTTGTCGATCTTGGCGACGGCGCGCGCATCGGTGACGGCTCGCTCGCGATTATTGCCGGGCCGTGCGCGATCGAAAATAGCAAGCAGGCGTTTGCGATTGCCGATGTGGTCCAGCGCAGCGGCGCGAGATTTTTCCGTGGCGGCGCCTTCAAGCCGCGCACTTCGCCTTACGCGTTCTCGGGACTCGGCGAAGCTGGACTGAAAATTCTAGCCGACATTCGCAAGGAGTTTGGTTTAAAAATCGTGAGCGAGGCGCTCGACGAAGGAAATGTCGATCTGGTCGAAAAGTACGCCGACATGATTCAGGTCGGCGCGCGCAACATGCAGAATTTCACGCTCCTTCGCCGGGTCGGTCGTTCCAAGATGCCGGTGCTTTTGAAACGCGGAATGGCCGCGACGTTGGAGGAATGGTTACTCGCGGCCGAATACATCATGGCGGAAGGCAATTACAACATCGTGCTTTGTGAGCGCGGCGTGCGGACGTTCGCACAACACACGCGCAACACGCTCGATCTCGCTGTCGTTCCGGCCGTTCGAAAAATTTCGCATTTGCCGGTGATCGTCGATGCCGCGCACGGCACCGGCCGCAGTTACATGGTGACGCCGCTGGCGCGCGCGGGCGTGGCGGTGGGCGCGGACGGATTAATGATCGAAGTCCACGGGCGCCCGGAAGAAGCACTTTCCGACGGTGTGCAATCGCTCATGTTCGACGAGTACGAACAGATGGTGCGCGAAGTCCGGCAAATCCACGACGTGATCTCGCGCAACGGCGCGATTTAAACGCGCAAAAAATTTGCGAGCAACTTGCGGCCCTCGGTCGTGAGGATCGATTCGGGATGGAATTGCACGCCGTGGATCGGGAATTGTCGATGTTGCAGTCCCATAATCTCGCCGTCTTTGGTCTCCGCCGTGATCTCGAGTGAATCCGGAACCGATTCGCGCTTCACGATGAGTGAGTGATAACGCGTCGCTTCGAGCGGTTCGGCCAAATCGTTGAAGACGCCGCGCTGTTTGTGCTGAATCTGCGACGTCTTGCCGTGCATCAATTTGTCCGCGCGCACAACTTCGCCGCCAAAAACCTGCGCGATGCATTGGTGACCGAGACAAACGCCGAGAATCGGAATCGATTGTCCAAGCTCGCGAATTAATTCAGAACTGATCCCCGCATTTTCCGGCCGGCCGGGCCCCGGCGAAATAACAATCCGGTCAGGCTTTAGTTTCTTGATCTCGTCGATTGAGATCTCGTCATTCCGCTTTACAACAAGCTCGACATTGTCCATCTCGCCGAAAAGCTGAACGAGGTTGTAGGTGAACGAATCGTAGTTATCGATGACGAGCAGCTTCATTGGTTTGCCGCGCGCGCGATCGCGGCCAGCATCGCTTTTGCTTTGTTCATGCATTCATCAAATTCCCTGGCAGAATTTGAGTCCGCGACAATTCCGGCGCCGGTCTGCAAATAAGCCTTTCCGTTTTTCAAAACAATAGAGCGGATTGCGATGCAGCTATCGTGCGATCCGTCGAATCCAAAATAGCCGACGATGCCGGCGTAAAATCCGCGTTTTGCTTTCTCTAGATCGGCGATGATTTGCATCGCTCGAATCTTTGGCGCGCCGGAAACGGTCCCGGCTGGAAACGTCGCGCGGATCGCATCGAAGGCGTCCTTGTCTTCGCGCAAACGCGCCACGATGTGGGAAACGATGTGCATCACGTGGCTGTAACGCTCGATCACCATTTGTTCCGTCACTTTGACGGTTCCGAATTCCGCGACCCGGCCGAGATCGTTTCGGCCGAGATCGATTAACATCACGTGCTCGGCGCGCTCTTTTGGATCGGCGAGCAATTCGCGCGCGAGTTGATCGTCTTCGGCCGCATCTTTTCCGCGCCGATAGGTTCCGGCGATTGGCCGCAACTCGGCGACGCGGTCGCGCACGCGAAGATGAACTTCGGGCGAGCTTCCAAGGACCGCGAAATTCGGGTCGAATCGCAAACAAAACATGTAAGGCGACGGGTTGCCGAACCGGAGCGCACGATAAAGATCCAGCGCCTCCCCGGTGAAATCGGTTTCAAAACGCTGCGACAAGACCACCTGAAAAATGTCGCCGGCCGCAATCAACTCTTTCGCTTTCACAACCATTGCTTCGAACTCGGTGCGCGTCGTGTTGCTCGTAGGCGAGGGGAGTTTGGAGGCCGGCTTTGCGTCGATCGGTTGGAGCGCGCATTGCTCGGTTAACTGCGCCATTGCGCTTTTTAGCGCGCTGGCCGCGCGCTCGTAGGCCTGGTCGGCTGACGTTTTGCCGTCCATGTGCGCGTTGCAGATCAACTGAAGTCTCCGAAAACGGTGGTCGAACACTAGCAACATCCGCGGGATCATGAAAACCATTTCCGGGATTTGTAGGTCATCCTGCGGATGAATCGGAACGGTTCGTTCGAAGAAGCGGACGACGTCGTAGCCGATGTAGCCGACCGCACCCCCGACGAAATGTGGAACGTCGGATGGCGCGACGAACTTAAAGCTCGCGAGCGCTTGTTGAAGCTCCTCCAGTGGGTCGCCTTTGCACCCGGCGCCGTCAAAAACGACGAGTGGATCGAACCCGATAAAGGAAAACCGACCGATCTCTTCGTTGCGCTCGGCCGATTCGAAAAGAAAACAGGGCTGGCCGTTGTCGATCTTGGCGAAAGCCGAGACCGGCGTTTCCACGTCCGCGACAAGATCGACAATCAACGGGACGAGATTGCCGCGTTTCGCGAGTTCACGGAACTCATCGCGTGTCGGAGAAATAGAATGTTCGAGTTTTGAGGTAATGACAGCCAATCTTGCATCAGTCCGTCTCTGCGTCACTCTGCCTGAATTTGCTGTTGCGCAAAAAGCTGACTGCGCCATTATTTCTGTCCCTTTTGATGCGGGTGTAGCTCAGTGGTAGAGCACCTCCTTGCCAAGGAGGACGTCGCGAGTTCAAGTCTCGTCACCCGCTCCATTTTCTTTCAATTCCCCGGCGGGTGTGCTGGACTATTTTCTTGAATCCAAAACGCCATGGGGCTGCATCTCACTACCAAAGGATGAATATGAAAACATTGGTTCTCTGTATCTGCTCAATCACTCTTGCGGTGATCGCGTCGGCCCAGCCTCCGCCTCCGCCTCCGGCCGCTCCGTCACCCGCAGCGTCGGCCTCCGCAACGGTGAGCGTTTCGCCCGGCTCTAACCTAGCGGACAAGCTGCATCAAAAGCTCGATAAAAAACTGCATGGTCGCCACGGCGTTGTCATCGATGGCGGGGACAGCGATCTCGGCGAGCTGAAATCGGACGATATTCCGGAGTTCGTCATTCCGATCGTGGCCATCACGATGCTGACGATCTTCGGCGCGCCGGTCCTGATCGTTGCCTTGATCATGTATTTCGGCTTCTCGAAGAATCGCGCGCTGCATCGCACCGTGCGGATGATGGCCGAAAAGGGTCAGCCGATCCCACCGGAGTTGCTCGCTCCGCCGACGCCGGCGGTTAAGCAACGTTCGGACATGCGCCGCGGGGTGGTGCTTTGCATGATCGGTGTGGGAATCATGATCTTCTTTGGCGCCGTGAATGATTGGGAAGGCGGCTCCTGGGCGATCGGTGTGATCCCATTCGTGATTGGACTCGGGTACCTGCTTGTTTGGAAACTGGAAGGCGGGACAAAGAACGAGATTCCGCCCGCGCTGCCGAAATCGTAACCTCGGAATGTGGAGCTAACCGATGCCGGCCTTGTCGCCCGAGTTCTTGTTGATGACGACCAGCACGCTTATGGCGAGCTGGTCCGTCGTCATCAATCGAGCGTCCGCGGTTTGCTCCGCCAGCTCACTCGGGGCGACCTCGCGCTGGCCGACGATCTCGCGCAGGACGCCTTCGTCCGTGCCTACAAGAACATTCGGAGTTTTCGCGGGGAAGCGAAGTTTTCCACCTGGCTTTATCGGATCGCTTACAATTGTTTTCGCGAGGACGCCCGCAAACGAAAGGAGCTTGTCGGAATCAATGAAGAACAATGGCAGGCCGAACAGGACCCGCAGACTGTCGATCCGGGTCTAAGACATGATCTTATGCATGCACTTAGCTTACTGCCGTTGCATGAGAGGTCGGCAGTATTGCTTTGCTGCCAGCAGGGCCTGTCGCATGATGAGGCGGCGCGCGTGCTTGAGATCCCTCTCGGGACGGTCAAAACAAATGTGTTGCGGGGACGTGAGAAATTGAAGAAGACTTTAGCAGCCTGGGGAAGTTAAATGAACGGGGAAATGGAACAGGATTGGTTGGACAAGAAGCTGCAGGAAGCCGTGCCCTACATCGAGGACGACGGCTTCACCTCCCGTGTTCTCCAGCAATTGCCCGCGCAGGAGATCCGCTTCCAGTTTCTGCGTCCATTCATTTTGGTCGCGGCGAGCGCGTTCGCGAGCGCGCTGACTTACGTTTTGTCGGATGGCGGCCGTTTTATCATCGTGGAGATGTTCAAGGTCACGACCATTCCAACGGTTTGGGTGGTGGCTTTCGCGTTGGCCAGCGGAATGGTAGTTATGGCCGGTGGCATTCTTGCCGCCATGTCTAAGACAACGAACCAGATTCAATCTTAGCTAAGACTTCGACTTGCATTGTCGATCTAAGATGTAAGCTAAGGGATGCTTAGAAATATTCCGAGCTCTAGCCTAAAGGAATTGGTTCGCCTTTCCGAGCGCAAAGAAGCGCTGCTGGCGCAAATCCAGGAGATCGATCGCGAAATGCTTCGAGTTCAGGACCGCTTTGGAATTCCGACAGCCGAGGGCGACCAACGCGCGCCGGTTACCGTTTCACGCACTCGAACCGGACCCATTCGCCTGCGCAGCAAACGCGGGGCGTTGAAGGAAAAGATCTTGCGCACACTGCGCGCAGCCGGAAAACAAGGAACGACCGTCAGCGAGCTGTCGAAGAAACTGAAAGTACCGAGCGCGAACCTGTATGTCTGGTTCAACGGCACCGGCCGGAGTGTGCGAGGGATCAAGAAGATCGGCGTCGCAAAATATCAACTTCGATAACCTCAAACCGCGCGCGCTTGCTCGACGTCGCGACGGATTTGTTGCACGAGGGCATCCAGATTATCGAATTTCTTCTCCGGTCTAAGAAACTTGAGAAAACGGACTTCGACATCCCGACCGTAAATGTCCCGATCGAAATCGAAGAGATGAATTTCGAGCACGCGTTCTGATTTGCCGTCGCTGATCGTCGGGCGAACTCCGAGATTGATCACGCCGCGATGCATTCCATCGGTTAGACGAGCGACGGCAGCATAGACTCCATTGGGCGGAAACTGCTCATTGTGTGCGCTGAGATTCGCGGTCGGGAATCCAATTTTCTTCCCCAGGCTGTCGCCGTGGATGACGGTTCCGAGAATTGTATATTCGCGGCCAAGCATTTCGGTCGCTCTTGCAAAATCGCCCTTTTCAATCGCCTGCCGAATCGCCGTGCTGCTAACGACCGCGTCTTTGATTTTCACGGGAGGAATTCCCACAACATCAAAATTGAATTTGCCGCCGAGTTTTTTCAGGAGATCGAGATTCCCGCGCCGGTTTTTCCCGAAAGACCACTCGTGGCCGACGCAAATTTCTCGCAGCGGGTTGGAATGATTCACGAGCGCATCGACAAAGTGTTCCGGCTCGGTTCCGGCGAATTCTTTGTCGAAATGAATGATTAATAAATTCTCGACGCCGAGCTCGCGAATGAGCGCGATTTTATGCTGCGTCGCGGTCAGCAAATGCGGAGCCCGTTCGGGGCGCAAGACTTTTTCCGGATGCGGAACAAAGGTGACAACCACCGGCGTTCCATTCGCGCCGCGCGCGTGTTCGGCCGACGTGGAAATGACGGCCTGATGTCCGCGATGAACACCGTCGAAGACGCCGATTGCGAGAAACAGCGGACCGGGCAGCCGTTCGAGCTCGGGAATCGATCGCAAGATTTCCATTGTCGATCTAGCGCTAGGCGCCGCGCATTCGCGAAACTTGCGGCAGCGAGAGAATTCGTTGCGCAATCTCCTCGCGCGGCAACTCTTTGATTTGCTTAACCGTGATCGCGTTGGCGACGTCGAATCGCCCCGACTTCGTTCGTCGAAGCGCTTTCAAGTGCGCGCCGCAACCGAGCGCCTCGCCGATGTCATGCGCGTAAGTGCGCACGTAAAATCCTTTGCTGCAGAGCACTGTAAAATCGACATCCGGCAGCGCGATGCCATTGATGCTGGAGCGATAAACATGAACGAACCGCGGCTCGCGCTCGATCACTTTTCCCTGGCGCGCCAGTTTGTAGAGCGGCACGCCGCCATGTTTCTTGGCCGAAACCATCGGAGGTGTCTGGTAAAAATCGCCGCGAAACTTGTCGAATGCCGCGACGATTTCGGCTTCGCCCAATTGCGGCACCGGTTTTGTTTCAACCACTTCACCTTCTCGATCTTGCGTGGTCGTGCTCGCGCCAAGGGTAAGCGTTCCGACGTATTCTTTGTCTTCGCTCATCAGCAAATCCTGGACTTTCGTCCCGCGGCCGATCGTTAACAGAAGTAAGCCGGTCGCAATTGGATCGAGCGTTCCACAGTGGCCGATTTTTTTGATTCCGAGCTGACGGCGCACGAGCGCAACCACGTCGTGCGAAGTCATTCCTTCGGCTTTGTCGACCAAGAGGACGCCGTCAGGAGCTGCTGCGACTGACAACATTTCGCACTTCCTCCAAAACTTTTTCTTCCACTTCCGCAAGCGAGCCCCGCACGCGCGCGCCGGCGGCAAGCACGTGCCCGCCGCCTCCGAATTTTTCGCAGATCGCGCACACGTTCACCTTTTCGCTCTTTGATCGCATGCTGACCCGCACTTTGCCGTCGGCCAGTTCCTCAAAAAACACCGCGACGACCACTCCGTGAATCGCGCGCAGATGGTCGATCAGGCCTTCATTGTCTTCCGGCAAAACACCGAGTTTCTTTGCCGTCGCCATGCTCAAGCTGAAACTCGCCACGCGATCATTGGCATCGAACCGCATCGTGCCGAGAAGATCTCGCAAGAGCTCGACGCGCCGCCGCGGATAATTTTCGTAGGTCAATTGACTGACACGGCCGACATCCACGCCGGCCTGCACCAGCTCAGCCGCGATTTCGAATGTGCGCGCGGTCGTGTTCGGATATTGAAACGAGCCCGTGTCGGTTGAGATCGCGACGTAAAGGTTTTCCGCGATCGCGGGATCGATCGGCAATTTCTGATTCGTCATCAGCTCGAAGAGGATCTGGCCGGTCGCAGGCGCGTGCGGGTCGATGTAAACGATGTCGCCATAGCCGGGATTGCTCGGATGATGATCGATATTCATCCAAACTTTCGCGGACTTGATCGCGGCGACGGTGGTGCCGAGTCGATTTTGAATCGCGGTGTCGAGCGCGATTGCAACATCGACATCTTCCGGTTCGGCGGGCGGCTTGGTCAGAAGTTCGGCGTTTGAAAGAAAGCTGTATTTCTCGAGCATGCCGTCTTCGTTCCAAATGCGAACGTCTTTGCCGAGTTTTCGTAACGAAAGTCCGAGCGCGAGCTGACTTCCAAGCGCGTCGCCATCCGGACGGACGTGGCTGAGAACGGCGAACGATTGATGATCGCGCAACGCCTGGCCGATTTGCTCGAACTTGGCGGCGCTCACTCCTGTTTTTCGCTGTCGGCGTCGATTTGCTGCAAAATTTCAACAACGCGCGATCCGCGCGCGACCGATTCATCGAGATGGAAGAGCAAGTGCGGCGTGAATTTCATGGTCACTCGCCGGGCGAGTTCGGATTGAAAGGCGACGCGATGTTCTTCGAGCCTGGTCATGACGGTTTCAGGCTTTTCCGATCCGAGGACGCTGACGAAAACATGCGCGCTCTTCAAATCGGAACTGACGTCAACGTGATTGATGGTAACGAGGGCGCCTTCAAAACTGATTTCGCGGGCGAGGATTCCGCTCAATTCCCTTTTTACCACTTCGTTGACGCGCAGCATTCGATGTTTCATAAAACCCTTTCATTCCCATCAAAGTTTTTGGGCCATCGCTTCGAGCTGGTAGCACTCGATGATGTCGCCGACGTGATATTCGCTGAAATCGCCGAGCTTGATGCCGCATTCCAGACCGGAGCGGACTTCCTTCACATCATCTTGGAAACGGCGCAGCGTGGAAAGTCCGCCATCATAAACTGGCTGACGCTTGCGAATTACTCGGGCGCGTCCGGTCCGAGCGATTCGCCCATCGGTGACGAGGCAACCGGCGACGATGCCTTTGCTCAACTCGAAGACTTGTTTCACTTCGGCGTGTCCGATGATGGTTTCGCGGAATTCCGGCTCGAGCATTCCCGCCATCGCGTCTTTGATCTGGTCGATCAATTCGTAAATGATGCTGTAAAGCTTGATCTGAACGCCTTCCCGTTTCGCGGCCGTCACCGAGATATTTTCAACCTTAGTGTTGAATCCGACGACAACTGCGTTGGACGCGCTGGCCAGCAAAATGTCCGACTCCGAAATCGGTCCGACCGCGGCATGAATGATGTCGAGCTCGATCTTCTTACTGTCGATCTGACTGAGCGCGCTGCTGATCGCTTCGACCGATCCCTGCGTGTCGCATTTCAAAACGAGTCGCAGCGTTTTCTTGCCGTCGGCCGCTTCGAGCAGCGTTTCGAGCGTCGCCCGCTGCGGTACGCTCAATTTTTCGGCGCGCTTCGCCTGCAAACGTTCGTCGCTCAAAGTTTTTGACGCGCGCTCCGATTCCATCACGAGTAATTCGTCGCCCGCATTCGGCAGCCCGGTGAATCCGAGAACTTTCACCGGCGTGGCGGGTCCGGCTTCTTTCACCGGTTTTCCTTTATCGTCGATCAACGATTTCACTTTGCCGGAATAATTTCCGGAGATGAAAGGCTCGCCGACTTTGAGCGTTCCCATTTGCACAATCACGGTCGCGGTCGGGCCGCGGCCCGCTTCGACTTGCGCTTCAATAACGGTGCCGCGTGGCGTCGCAGTCGGCGACGCTTTCAAATCCATCACTTCGGCCTGGAGCAACATCATCTCGAGTAAGTGATCGATCCCGGTGCCGCGCGTTGCTGACACTTCGCAGACCACCGTCTTGCCGCCCCAATCTTCCGGAGTCAGATCGCGCTCTTGAAGTTGCTTCTTCACTCTGTCGATGTTCGCGCCCGGCAAATCGATTTTGTTGATCGCGACCATGATCTCGACGTGTTCAGCCGCTTTCGCGTGACTGATCGCTTCGACTGTTTGCGGCATTACGCCGTCATCCGCCGCGACCACGAGCACAACAATGTCAGTGACGTTCGCGCCGCGGGCGCGCATCGCCGTAAACGCAGCGTGACCCGGCGTGTCGATGAACGTGATCTTCTGGCCCTTGTGATCGACGCTGTATGCGCCGATGTGCTGAGTGATTCCACCCGCTTCGCCCGCCGCGACGCGCGTTTTGCGAATCGCGTCCATCAACGAGGTCTTCCCGTGATCGACGTGGCCCATGAAAGTGATGATCGGGGCGCGCGGCTTAAGTTCTTCTTCTTTCTCGATGACCGGCGGCGGCGGGGCGACCACGACCTGCTCGACCTTGTGAACGCCTGCGCCTTTTTCGCGGCGCTCTTTCTCGAGAACGAATCCGTGTTTCTCGGCAACTTTCGTCGCAACGTCGGGCTCGATCGTTTGGTTCTGGTTCGCGAAAATTGTGAAGTCATCCATCAACTCTTTGATGAGCTGGAAAGGTTTCAGGCCAAGCTGGCCCGCGAACTCTTTGACGATGATCGGCGGCTTGATGTGAATGACGTTTTGTGGCGCCGCTTCCGGTTCGGCGGCGGCAGTTGCCGCGCTGTCCGTTGTCGGTTTTGGCGGAGCGGGTTCAGCCTTTTTTGGCGGCGGCGCAGTCGGCGTTTCGAAAGAAGCGCGGATCCGCGAGATCGGCGGAAGTACGGTGGTTTTCTTTTTGATCTCGCCGTCGGCCGCTTTTTTCTCGGGATGCTTCTTATCGATCAACGAAACACTTGCCATCGCTGGCCGAGACGGAGCGGCCGGTTTGGCATGTGGCTTTGCCGCGGCCGGAGCGTGAGAAGTTTTCGCCGGCGCGACGTGCGCCGGTTTCGAATGCGGTTTTACCGGCTCTTTCGAAACCTTACCCTTCGCCGTGGCAGGCTTATGGTGCGTAGGCTGCGGCTTGCGGGCTGTTGGTTTTTTTGCCGCTGGTTTCGATTTTGTTGCCATTTTAAAAAATTATTCATGGCTCAACCTTGTTGAGCCGAGCCCGCTTCTTGTTTCGCATCCTGTTTGTGGACCGCGTCGTGAATTTCCTGCGCCTTCGCTTCGTCCACGCCAAGGATGTCTACCAAATCTGAAACGTCCGCCGCATGCAAGCCTTCCAGATTTGTGAATCCGGACTTCACCAATGTGACCGCTTGCTCCTCCGTGATCGGTAACGCGCTGGCAAGAGTTTGGGCCGCTTGCGCGACCTTTTGTTCGACCGCCGTCGTTGCCGAGGTGTCTTTGTCGATGTTGATTTCCCAACCGGTGAGCCGCGAGGTCAGACGCGCGTTCTGTCCTTTTTTGCCGATTGCGAGGGAGAGCTGGTCTTCATCCACTGAGATGTTCGCGACTTTTTTCTCCGTATCGAAGGTGATGTTCTTGACCTTTGCCGGTTTGAGCGCTTCGAGAATGAATTCCTTCGGATCGGAGCTCCAACGAATGATGTCGACCTTTTCGTTGTTCAGCTCGCGCACGATATTTTTCACGCGCGAACCGCGCATACCCACGCAGGCGCCGACCGGATCGACTTTGTCGTTCGCGCTCCAAACCGCGATCTTTGTCCGATAACCGGCTTCGCGCGCAATGCCGCGGATTTCCACGGTGCCATCGGCGATCTCGCTCACTTCCAATTCGAAAAGACGACGCACAAAATTCGGATGACTGCGCGAAACAATGATTTCCGGGCCGCGCAGTCCATTTTCAACCGCGACTACATAAGCGCGGAGGCGATCGCCGACGTTGTAATCTTCAACCACGACGCGCTCGCGTTGCGGCATGACCGCTTCAAATTTTCCAAGATCCAGAATCACGTCCGAGCGATCGAACCGGCGCACGGTGCCACTCACTATTTCACCTGCGCGATCTTTGAACTCCTCGTAAATCATTTCCTTCTCGACCTGGCGAATGCGCTGCATCATCGCCTGCTTCGCGGTCTGCGCGGCGATTCGTCCGAAATTCTTCGGCGTAACTTCGACTTCGACGGTGTCGCCGATGTTCGCATCCGGTTTCAGTCTGCGCGCCCTGCTCAGTGCAATCTCGTCCTGCGGATTAGTCACGTTCTCGACCACGATCAAGTTCGCGAGTGCGCGGATGTCGCAGGTCTTCGGGTCGATGTCGATCCTCAGATCGCGCGCGGCGCCCACACTTTTCTTGGAAGCCGAGAGCAACGCGGTGGAAAGCGCTTCTAGCAGGGTCTCGCGTTTGATCCCGCGCTCCCGCTCCATGTAATCCAGCATTGCCGCTATTTCTGTGTTCATAAAACATCCAGTCCGCAGACCAAAAGGAGTGGGACATCGTTTCCCACTCCTTCCAGCGCGGACTAGCCACGAAGTTACCCTTCCCCCGATAGACCGTCAAGGTGTGGAGTTGAACGCCGCTCGCGGAGCGTCCAGCATTGCGCTCCCGTGAGCTCGCGCGCTTCCTGCATATTAATAGTGATCTGTCTTTGGGCCGCGCTTTACCTGCCGCTCCTCGGTTTGTCGGAGCTTCGCGGCGAGGAAGGAAAGCGGGTCATGCCTGCCCTCCAGATGCTCGAAAGCGGAAATTATCTCGTGCCCTATCTCGGCGCGCGTCCGTACTTCAACAAACCGCCGTTGATCAACTGGATCGTCGCCGCCTCGTTTCGCGTCTCTGGCGTTCGCAACGAATGGACCGCGCGTTTGCCGTCGGCGATTTCTGTTCTCGTAGTCGCGCTCGTGTTGGTGACGATCGGGCGAAACAGTTTGGGTTCTGCGGGTTCGACCATCGCCGCTGTCTCCTGGTTAACGATGTTGGAAGTCATCAGCAAAGGTCGAACGATTGATACCGACGCGATCAGTGCGGCGTTTTTCGCGCTGGCGTTGATCTTTTGGCTGACGTTTTGGCAACGCGATCGATCGCCGTGGCTCATCTTCACCGTGCCGTGGATTTTTCTCGGTCTCGGTTTTTTAACGAAAGGCCCGGGGCTTTTGCTTTTCTTTTATTCCATCGTCATCGCAGTCGCCTGGCGAACCGGTCGGCTGCGCAAGCTTCTTCATCCCGCGCATTGGCTTGGAATCGCGCTTATGTTATCGATCTTCGCCGCGTGGGCCGTTCCATTTTTTCGCGCGCTTGGTTCAGAATCGTTCGGCCAGATTTGGCGGCACGAGCTCTCGGCGATTCTTTTTGGAGAAAAAGGAAGATCGGAGCATTGGGCGCTCAATTTTCCGCGCGGCATCGCATATTTTCTTCCCTGGATCTTGCTGCTGCCATTCATCCGCTTCCAAAAGATCGACAATCCTATTGAGCGTGAAATAGCGCGCGGACTCTTCATGGGCAGCGTCGTGCCGTTTGTCGTCGTTCTGTTTTTTCCGGGTTCGGTGCCGCGTTATGTTCTTCCGCTCGCAGCGCCTCTGTCGTGGATCGTCGGGATCGCGGCAGCGCACAACGCTTTTGAATGGCGATTGAAAAATTTTAGATTCTCGCCGGCAGTCGCAAAGTGGACGATCGCGATCGCCATTCTCGGCGCGATCGTCGCTTTTCCAATTCGAACGGCGTTGGACGCCAAAGGACATCAGGTTCTCAAACCGACTGCTGCGCAAATCAATGCTCTGATGCCGGCCGGCGAACCACTTTACGCGGTCGATCTTGGATACGCGCCCTACCTTTTTTACGTGCGGTCGCCCCTACATTATCCTTCCACGCTCGAACAGTTGCCGGCGGATGCACATTTTCTCTTAATTCAATCTCGAGACTTGCCTAGAATGGAGTCAAACGCGCGATGGAATGCCGTGCAGCCGAAATTCCTCGCGCGCACAACTTTTTTTCGTAGCCACGACATGATGCTTTTTAGGGTAAATCCAAGTCAACCGAACCCGTGAATCAACGAGCCACGCATCTCATTCTTGTGATTTTGGTTTGGGCCGCGCTCTACTTTCCCGCCCTCGGCTCGCTCGCGATCAAAGGTGAGGAAGGGCGGCGCATTTTGCCGGGAATCACAATGCTGCAGACCGGCAACTGGCTTGTGCCGCAGGTCGGCGGCGAAACTTATTTTCGCAAACCGCCGCTCATCAATTGGCTGGTTGCCGGATCATTCAAGCTGACCGGCGTGCAGAATGAATGGACTGCGCGATTGCCGTCCGTCATTTCCGTTCTTTTAGTCGCGCTCTCGTTTGTCACCGTTGCGCG
>DATEWZ010000043.1:0-2389 GCA_035257485.1 Chthoniobacterales bacterium | reverse complement strand
CCATTCCAAACGGCGAGCGGCACGAGCGTGCTATCCAATTGCCGACGACGGATCGCGGCCAGACCGAGCAACAACCGATTGCAAAATTCGTAAGACACTCCGCCGATTTCGAGCCGCTGGTTCGACGCGGTAACAATGCGCGCGGCTCGCACGACCACGCGATCGAAACGTTCCCGCCACTTTTTGGCCTTCGGCCCAATCTCAACGCTGTCGCGAACAAACTCATCTTCATTGTAGGGCAGTACGATTGAAACTTCGGCGCCGCGTTCCAGCATAGCTTCGAGAAACAGGATGTCGGAGCCGCAGGCTGCCGAAGAAAAACCGAAACCCGGTTTCAACATTTCGACCTTGGCGCGAATTTGCTTCGCCACTGCCTTTTCGAGTTCGTCCGGAAAACGCGGGTCACTTCGATCCGGTCGATCGATCATGTGGCCGGCAAAAACGATCACCGTCGGAACACGCAAATATTTGTCGATCCATTTCGCGTCCTTTTTCCAATAATGCAAAATGAGTCGTGCATTTCGTCGGCTCGAATCGAGATCGCCGAAGCGGTCTTTCCCCTGCTTGGCCGCGCACGCATACCACTTCTCTGCCTCCGGCCAGTCGCGGCAGATCAACGCCGCCTCGCCTAGCGCTGCCAGTTCCCAATAGGAATCGCCGTTCGTATCCGCAACTTCCTTCAAACATTGCTCGCGCACTTTGTTTGCGATTTCACACGCGCGATTTTTTTGACCAATCAACAGGCTGGTGGTCGCAGCGTTAATTCCCGTCCAGTAGCCGCCGCTTTTTCGGTAAGCTTCTCCGTAAATCTCTGCCGCGCGTCTCAAGAATTTGGTTCGCTGCGCGGCCGAACTTGCGCCAGCGGCCAGGTCTTTATAAGTGCGCGCAAGCATGCCGAGCGTTTCTTCGGCGCTTTGGCCTTCTTTTCGCAACTCTTCCAAAATGGCGCTGGCGCGTTCAGTCGCGCCGCTGCGCGCGAGCGCGAGACCTTGCAGCTGACGCAACCTGGTATCTTTCGGCCACGCTGCTAATCCAGCGGTGACAACATCGTAAGCAAGCAGAGGCTCGCCGTGCGCAAGAACACGTTCGCCAAGACAGCGGAAAAGCGCTGGCGAACCCGCGCCCTCTTCCGGCGCGCGCGAGCGCCACATCGACATCAAGCCGGCGAGATCGGCGGACGCGGCGCGCTCAAGCAATTTGTCGATTTTCTTTGGCACTGCTCGGATATTTATGAGTTCGCTGAGGCGCGCTGTTTCAAAACGAATTCCGCCAACGGAAGATCGCGCGGGTAAGTCACTTTGAAATTGAAATCGTAGTTCGGCACGAGAACGATTTTGTGACCGAGCAGCTCGACTGCGGAAACTTCATCCGTTACTGAAATCTTTTTCTTCGCGACCAAATCGTAAGCCTTCTCGAGCAGTGTCTTCTCAAACACCTGGGGTGTTTGCATTCCGTAAATGCCACTGCGGTCGACCGATTCTTTAACTGCAAGATCAGCGTCCGCGCGTTTCAACGTGTCGTTGATTGGCTCGGCCAGGGTGGCCGCGCCGCTTTTTTGGGCCGCTTCGAAGACGCGCTCGATTTTTTCCGGCGTGACCATCGGCCGGGCGGCGTCGTGCACCGCGACGTAATCCGATTTTGGATCGACATGTTCCAATCCGGCGCGAACCGAATCGCTTCGTTCTGCGCCGCCCTCGACGATCTGTTTCACCTTGCTCGGCTCGCCGACCAGCTTTCGCAATTCGCCGAGACTGTCGGCCCGGCCGACCAGAATAATTTCGTCCACGCATTTGGTATTTTCGAAGGCTGCGATCGTGTGCGCGATTACCGGTTTGCCGCTGACGAGCGCGAACAATTTGTCGAAACCCATTCGCTCGCTGCTTCCGGCGGCGACGATGATCGCGGTTAGCATCAGGGCAATTGCTTCTGCACTTCGGCGCTGAGCGTTTTGCCGTCCGCGCGGCCGGCGACTTTCGCCTGCACCGCTTTCATGACCGCGCCCATTTGCGCTCTTGAAGTCGCGCCAACTTCGGCAATCGCTTCGCGAACAGCTTTTGAAATTTCGTCCGCGCTCATTTGTTGCGGGAGATAGGATTGCAAGATCGACAATTCCCCTTTCTCTTTCGCCGCGAGCTCGGCGCGTCCGCCTTTCTCGAAACTTTCGATCGAGTCCTGCCGCTGCTTCACCTGTTTGCGGATCACCTGGGTCGCGTCCGCGTCGTTCAATTGACCTTGCGCACCCGATTTTTCGATCGCCGCATTCATGATCGCGGCCTTGAGCATGCGCAAAACGGCGAGCTTGGTCGCGTTTTTCTCGCGCATCGCCGTTTTGAGATCGGCATCGACTCGTTCGGAAAGATTCATTTCGAGAAAAATTACGATGCGGAAA
>DATEWZ010000042.1:0-2581 GCA_035257485.1 Chthoniobacterales bacterium | reverse complement strand
ATCTCGAGTTTTTCCCGTTCGGTGTAACCGGGCAACGAAATCACTTCCATCCGGTCGCGCAACGGTTCCGGCACAGCATCCATGTAATTCGCCGTCGCGATGAAGAGCACTTGCGATAGATCGAACGGCACGTCGAGATAGCGATCGGAAAAGGTATTGTTCTGGCGCGGATCGAGCACTTCGAGCAGCGCGCTCGCCGGATCGCCCCGGAAATCGGCGCCGATCTTGTCGATCTCATCAAGCATCATCACCGGATTACGCGTCCCGGCGCGGCGCAGCTCTTGAATGATGCGGCCCGGCATCGACGCGATGTAGGTGCGGCGATGCCCGCGAATCTCCGCTTCGTCCCGGATGCCGCCCAAACTCATCCGCACAAATTTTCGACCGAGCGCATCGGCAATCGATTGCCCGAGGCTCGTCTTGCCGACACCAGGCGGGCCAAGAAAACAAAGAATCGGGCCGTGTCCCTGCGGGTTCAATTTGCGGACCGCGAGATATTCGATCAGCCGACGTTTTACTTTTTCCAGATCGTAATGATCGCGATCGAGAACTTGCTGCGCCTGATCAAGATCAAGATTGTCCTCGCTCAGTTTCGACCACGGCAACTCGGCGATCGTTTCGACGTAGCTGACGATCACCGAATACTCCGGACTGGCCGGCGGGATTACGTCGAGGCGCCGGAGTTCCCGGTCTGCTTGCTTGAGTACTTCATCGGGCGGTTTTGCCTCCTCAAGTCGCTTCCGCAATCGCTCGATTTGATCGGTCGCGCCGGTCTCTTCCCCGAGCTCGCGCTGGATAGCTTTCATCTGTTCGCGCAGATAAGCGCGTCGTTGTGCCTCGGAAAATTGCGACTGCACGTCCTGTTGCAGTTTTTGCTGAATCTGCGCGATCTCCAGTTGCGCCGAAATGGCGGATTGTACGGTGGCCAATCGCTTTGCGACGTCGAGTTCCTCGAGAATGGCCTGCTTTTGCGCGGTTTCGACGTTCAAATTCGGCGCCAGAAAATCGGCCAATTGCTCTGGATCTTCGATGCTCAGCACAGCGGCGCGCGCTTGTTCCGGCACATCAGGTGTCAGCTCGAGGAGTTTCGCGGCGGAATCACGCAAGTTTCGGAAGGTCGCTTCCCACTCCTTCGTGTGCGGCGGCAGTTTGGAATTGAGCAGCTCGACTTCGCCCCGTAGATAGGGATCGGTGGCGACAATCTTCCGGAGCGCAAACCGGCGCAGACCTTGCACCACGATCACGACGTGATTGTCGGACTGGCGTAAAAGTTTTAACACGATCGCCGCGGTGCCGACTGGATAGAGATCCTGTGGTTGCGGCTCTTCCTTGGTTTCGTCGCGCTGCGTAAGTAAACCGATGATTTTTGTCTGAGGCAGCGTTTCGTCGAGCAGCTTGATCGACGCGGCGCGGCCGACCGTCAACGGAAGGATGGTTCCCGGGAAAACAACAAAGCTGCGCAACGGCAATATGGAAAGCACATCGGGAATTTGAGGCGCCGATGTCTCGGCGATGTTTCCCATTCCAGTCAAATTTGCTGGAGTCGATTTCGCATCGGAGCCCGGTTGCAAAGCGCTGACTGGTTCGTCGTTCATCATTTCAACGGCAGCGAAATCCAGAGGAGACCGTTGCGCTGCTCGGCGTGGATATTGTCAATATCGACCAATGCCGGTAAAAGCACTTCGCGCTCGAACGGCCCGTAATCAATCTCCATCGCGAGCAACTGGACGGCGCGACCCTCGGCATGCGTGGGCTCGGGAACGTCGCGCACCCCGCGAACGATGAGCCGTTCTGGCTCGACCGTGAGATCGATGCGCGACCGTTCGACTCCGGCAAGATCGACACAGACGCGGATACATTTGTCGCAGCGGTAAGCATTAATCGCCGGTTCCCAGGTATGCGAGCCAAACCGCGAAAAGTGCAAACGCGCCAGGTCGGAGCTGACATCGTGGAGCGTGCCGTGTAGCCAGCGCAATTTGATGCTGCGGGTTGGATCCATGACAAAATAAACCTCGGCCCGTCGCGCTAGGTTTTCAACCGGGCAGAAACTACTGAGTGTCGCGCGGCGGCTTTAGCGGACTTTACCCGGACCCCATAATGCGCGCCCCGGCTTGGCGCCGGTGTGTTCGCCGTCTTTAATGACTTGCACGCCATTCACGAACACATGTTTCACGCCAACGGCGTACTGATGCGGTTTCTCGAAGGTAGCGCGATCCGAAATCGTCGCGGGATCGAAGACAACGATGTCGGCGAACATGCCTTCTTTAATGAAACCGCGATGATCGAGACCGAGATTGGTGGCCGGCAATGCACTCAGTCGTCGTACCGCTTCAGCCAGCGGGATCACCTTTTCGTCCCGAACATATTTGCCGAGCACGCGTGCAAAATTTCCGTATGCGCGCGGATGCGGATTCGATTTTAGGAACACGCCTTCCGGCGCTTGCGAAGCTTCGTCGGAGCCGAACGAAATCCACGGTTTCGCGAGTTCTTTCTTAATGTTGTCTTCGGAGATGAAAAAATAAATCGTGCCGATGCGCGATTCGTCTTCGGCAATCAAATCCATCGCCGTATCGATCGGATC
>DATEWZ010000041.1:0-17383 GCA_035257485.1 Chthoniobacterales bacterium | reverse complement strand
TCCTCGCGATCATGCCGTGGAATTTTCCGTTCTGGCAGGTGTTCCGATTCGCCGCGCCCGCGTTAATGGCCGGCAACGTCGGAATCTTGAAACACGCCGCCAACGTTCCGCAATGCGCGCTCGCGATTGAACAAATCTTCTGCCGCGCCGGGTTCGAGGAAGGAATTTTCCAAACACTGCTCATCGAGGCCGAGCAAGTCGAAAAGTTGATTGTCGATCCGCGGATCAAAGCGGTGACGCTGACCGGGAGCGAAAAAGCGGGCAGCATTGTTGGGAGCGCGGCGGCGCGCGAAATCAAGAAGAGCGTGCTCGAGCTTGGCGGGAGCGATCCATTCATCGTGATGCCGAGCGCGGATTTCGGATTGGCAGTCACGACTGCGGTCAAAGCGCGGATGCAAAACACGGGCCAATCTTGCATCGCCGCGAAACGATTTTTCATCGCCGACAAAATTTACGACAAGTTTCTCGGAGAATTCGTCGAGAAGATGCGCTCGTTGAAGGTGGGCGATCCGATGGATGAAACAACCGAGATCGGCCCGCTCGCGAACGAATCTATTTTGAACGGCGTGCACGAACAGGTGCAGAAAACGCTCGCGATGGGCGCGAAATGTTTGACCGGCGGAAACCGAATCGCGGGCTCGGGACTTTTCTACGAGCCGACCGTGCTTGTGGATGTTCCGAAAGATTCGCCTGCGTTTCGCGAAGAAGTTTTCGGCCCGGTCGCGACCGTCTTGCGCGTGCGCGACGCCGATGAAGCTGTCAGTCTCGCAAATGATAATCGGTACGGACTGGGCGCGAGCGCGTGGACCAATGATCCGAGCGAGCAAGAACTTTTCGCCAATTCGCTAGAGAGCGGAATGGTTTTCATCAACGCAATGGTCGCCTCCGATCCGCGTCTGCCATTTGGCGGGGTGAAACGTTCCGGATTCGGCCGCGAGCTCGGCGCCGCCGGCATTCGCGAATTCATGAACGCCAAAACAATCTGGATCGCTTAATGATAGCGAGCGGTGGGTTGGGAGTTTGATGAGACGCGGGATGGCATTAGCTACTCCGCGCGCTTCAACGAAGCATGTAGCCCGTCGTAGTGCATACGGACTTCAGTTGGCATCATCGAATCAATATGCCATATCTCGAGTTTATCGTACGGGCCCGATGCATCGTCGAGCCGAGTGCGCAAATAAAGGAAATCACCGCCGGCGTACCATTTGCCAGTAGGGCTAACAAAATCTTTGCCTTCGATTGGCAGGATCTTCTGGTACGTGTGATCCGCTCTGAAATGGTAGCCTATGTCATCTCCACCCAGAGAATCCTGCTGTCCTCGCCATGTGCCAACGAAAAAGCTGTCGTCCGGTCCCCGATAGTAATGCTCGTAAACGTAGATTCCTGTGCCCAGGCAGGCGATAGCACCGACGACGGTAGCCGCGATAAACCGTTTCTGAAGGATAGTCCATGCGTGCGATTTCGGGAAAAGCATCTAACCAAGATTATACAGAATTTTTCCGCCGAAATCCATTCTGGAACGACATGTCGTAATTACGGTCCGCTGCGGATGGGTTGGCTCGATTGATAAGCTGCGATGCTGCGTTCAAGATCGGTGATCAAACCTTCGTTGCCGGTTGTTTTCGCGATCTCGATCGCTTGTTGTGCGGTTGCGATCGCGTCGTTGAAGCGACCGGTTTCGGCGTAAGCGGCGGCGAGTGTGCGCAAAACGATAGCGTTTGGATGACCGGCGCGATTCACCACGTCTTCGGCCAGCTCAACCGCGCGCGCGCCGTTGCGAAGCGAATCGTCGGGCGAAGTTGCCAGGACCCAGGCAAGATTGACTTCTGCGTTCATGTGACCGGGGTTGATCTCTAACGTTTTTTCCAAATGCGCGACCGCGTGCTTCGTGTCGCCGGTCTGCAACATGGCGAGGCCAAGATTATTTTGCGCGTCGGCGTCGTTCGGCCGGATATCAAGCGCCTTCTCGGAATGTTCGATCGCTTCACTGATTCGTCCGCGGCGCATCAGCAGATCGGCCAGACTCGCGTGCGCGAAATAATTGTCCTTCGTCACCGCGATCGTATGCGACCAAAGCGTTTCGCTATCGCGCCAATAAGAGGTCTGCGCACGCGCGGCGAAGGCAAAGCCAAGAACTACAACGACTGCGGCCGCATTCGCAATTTGGATTCGATAACGCCAACTCGCCAGAAGATCGGCCACGCCCCACCCGATCATTATGAGCAGACCGATTTGCGGCAGATAGGTGTAACGATCGGCATGCGCTTGGAGATTGACCTGCACGATTCCAATCACGGGGGCGAGCATGATCGAATACCAAAACCAGCCGACAAAGAGATAGGGACGAGATTTCCGCAGTGCGAAGACAGCCAGCGTAATCGCGAGAAGAATTGCGCCGGCGACAATCGGCTGCCAGATCGGCAGACCCTTTTGCGGAAACGGATAGAACACGCCGAGCTTCGCCGGCCAGACGGTCTGCCAGATGTAAGCGAGATGGCTGACGAGCGCGTTGCCAATTCGGGAGAGAAACGGAAGTTGATCGGCGTCACTGTGCGCCGGTGCAATCCCGCGCGACGTGAGAAACGCGACGACTGCGGAGATCACAAACAAGGGGATCTTCTCCACGATTAATTTCGGCCACCCCATCTCCTGTGACCTGTGACGTGTGACGTGTGACGTGTCGCTGCTTCGCAGCATCCAATAGTCGAGCAACAAGAGAATGACCGGCGTTGTGACGAGCATCGCTTTCGAAAGCAAACCGGCCGCGAGAAAGATCGACATCGTCACGTAGCGCGCGACCGACGGCTTGCGAGTGTAGTAAAAATAAGCGCCAAGCGTAAGCATGAAGAAGAGGCCGCTAAGGACGTCTTTGCGTTCGATGATCCAGGCGACTGATTCGACGCGGAGCGGATGAATCGCGAAAACCGCGGCAACGAACGCAGATCGCCAGATCGCATTCGTCATTACGAAGAGTGAGAGGAAGAGGAAAAGAACCGCGAGTGTGTGGAGAACGACGTTGGTGAGATGAAATGCCCCTGGATTTGGTCCGAACAACGAGAAGTCGAGCATGTGCGAGATGTTTTGGAGCGGGAACCAGTTCGTGGAAGGCCAATGGGTGAAGGCCCACTGCAAATTGTGGAGCGAGACGCCGCTGTTGATCTCCGGGACTTCGTAAACGTATTCCGGATCGTCGAAGTTGATGAACGGAAACGTTCGTGTCTGGCCGAAGACAAACCAGACGAGCGCGATCAGGCCCGCGCAAATCCCCGCGATAACTCCGCGCTCGGAAATTTTACTGCGCATTGCGAAGACTCGGATCGCGGATCGGGGTTCGTTGTTGGTAAAGATCGACATCGTGTGCGATCTCGGCAGCCAAATCGCGCACGCCTTGAGCGTTTGCCAGCTCGGCGGCGTGGCGCGCGGTTTCGATCGCATTTTCGAATTGGCCGGCCTGCGCGTAAGCAGCGGCAAGCGTGCGAACGAACACCGGATTGGTTTGCCTCGAGAGTTGATTCGCTTTCAGCGCGAGTTTCACGGCGATCTCGTTATTGCGCAGCGATTCGTCCGGTCCGGCGGACATGATCCAAGCGAGATTGTTGAGCGGCAGAATCGCGTCCGGATCCCATTGAAGCGCTTTTTCGTAATGATCGGCGGCGTCACGCAACAAACCCTTTTGGACAAGCGCGTTCCCGAGACTGGTGTGCGCGCCGGCGTCGTTCGGATGGATGGACAACGCGGTCTTGTATTCGGCGATCGCGCCGTCGAGATCGCCTTTTTGAAAAAGCGCGGTGCCAAGATTGTAATGCGCGTCCGGAAAATCCGGCCGGAGATCGACCGCTTGCCGCAAATGAACGATCGCTTCGTTCAGCCGACCTTTGCGCGCGAGCACATTGCCGACGCTGTCGTGAATGACGGAGAGGCTGAAATTGTAATGGCGTTGTTCACTGCCCGAACGGACGTCGAGGGCTTTTTGAAAATAGGAAAGCGCGTCGTCGAGCTGCCCCTTCTCCATCAGGGCGGTGCCGAGATTTGTCAGCGCAACGTCGTTGTCCTTTGTCACCGCGAGCGTGTGCGTCCAAAGCGTTTCGCTATTGCGCCAGTAGGTCGTTTGTTTCCACGCGCCGAAAGCCAGCGCGAGCAACGCGACACCGGCGGAGGCGGCGAGAATTTGCTTTTGGTGAGGCAACGATGCCGAAAGATCGACAATCAACCAGGTGAACGCGACATAGAGCCCAATGTGCGGCAAATAGGTGTAGCGGTCGGCGTGACCTTGGAGCCCGACCTCAATGATGCCGATCACCGGCAAAAGCATGATCAAATACCAAAGCCAACCGACAAAAAGGTAGGGACGCGTTTGTCGTAATTTGAAAACGAACAGTGTTATCGCGAGCAGCAAAGCGGCGGCGAGCGCCAGCGCCCAGAGCGGGAGCCGATCATCCGGATGGGGATAGAAAACGGCGAGATTCGCAGGCCAAAAGATTTGCCATAGGTAGATCACGTAACTGACGAACGCATTCTCGAGTCGCCACAGAAACGGCAATTGGTCGAGCGATGAGGAGGAGTGCACCTGCAGAGCGAAGGCGATGATCGATATGCCAAGCGCTAGAATGAACAGCGGAAGCTTTTCGACGATTAACTTTCGCCCGGTTGATCGCATTTGTGACGTGTGACTTGTGACGGGTGACTTGTGACTTCTGCCAAGCGGCCAATAGTCCAAAAGCAACAGAATCACCGGCGTGGTCACGAGCATCGGCTTTGAAAGCAAACCGCACGCGAACAAGGTCGACATTAGAAGGTAACGACCAATGGTCGGACTGCGCGCGTAACGCGAATAAGCGATCAGGGTCAGAAAGAAAAAGACCGCGCTCAAAACGTCTTTGCGCTCGGCAATCCACGCGACCGATTCGACCCGGAGGGGATGGATTGCGAACAGCGCCGCGACGAACGCGCTGCTCCAAAAACGCTGGGCAAGATTTTTCAGCCAAACGAAAAGCAAAAGTGCGGCGATGGTGTGCAACAGCACGTTGGTAAAATGATGGCCACCCGCCTTGAGATCGAAAATCTGGCAATCGATCATGTGCGAGATGAGCGTGAGCGGATGCCAGTTGCGCGTTTGAATATCGACGAGCGCACGCGACAAACCGTGAAGCGTTAATCCTTCCTGCACCAACGCGTTTCCGTAAACGTAAGTCTTGTCATCGTAGTTTACGAAATCGTGGCCAAGCGTTTGACCGAAGACGATCCAGATGAGAGCGACGATCCCAGCGCAAACCGCGAATTGTACGGCCGGCGAGGGTGAGCGCGTCTCGATTGCGCGAGGACGGGCTTTCATTGCGCCGGCGATTCGCGATACGGCGTCCGCGCCTGATAAAGCTCCATTTCGTGGCGCAAGGTCGTCGCTAATGAATTTTCACGCTGGGCTGTAGCCAGATCCAACGCGCGCCGTACAATGGTAATGGCGTCCGCGAAATCGCCCGTCTCAGCGTAAGCAGCAGCCAGCGTGCGCAGCACAATTGGCGAATTGCCGCCCGGAAGTTTTGTCGCTTTCGTGGCCAGATTCGCCGCGCGTACCCCATTGCGGATTCCATCCTCGGGATAAGTCGCGAGCACCCAGGCAAGATTGTTGAGCGCGTTGCCATCATTGGGATCGATCTGCAAACTTGCTTCCCATTGTTCGATCCCGCCCCGCACGTCTCCGTTTTGGACCAGGAAAATCCCGAGGTCGTTGCGCGTTGCGACATCGTACGGGAAATCCTTGAGCGTCGTGCGCGCGTGCGCCATCGCGGCGGCGCGCGATTCCTTGTGCGATTCATCCGCTTTGCCGGCCGTCCATAACGCGGCGGCCAGATTTTGGTGCCCGATTTGATTATCGGGCGTGACGGCGAGCGCATGCCGCCAAAGCGAAATGCTGTCACGCCAATAAGTTGTCTGATGAAATGCGATGACCACCAAAGCGGCGATCACAAATCCGGCGACGGACCCGACAATCATCCGGCGATTTCGCCAATCTCGCGTCAAGTCCGCGCAGGTCCACGTCACCAAAATTGTAATTCCGATGTGCGGCAAATAAGTAAATCGGTCGGCGCGTCCCTGAAGACCGGCTTGAAGGATTCCGGTGACCGGCGCGACCAGAACCAAAAACCAAAACCACCCGACGAGAACGTAAGGATGTTTTTGTCGAACGAAAATCGCGAGCACGGTGATAGCAACGAGCAGGATCGCGCAGGCGATCACGAGCCAAATATTTAATTGATCGTGCGGATGCGGATAAAACACCGCGAGACCACTCGGCCAAAATGTCTGGCAAAGATACATGACCAAACTCACTGCAGCGTTCTTGAGCCGCGCCAAAAGGGACAATTGCTCCAGCGTCGGCATGGTGACCGTTTGCCAAAACACGGTGGCGAACGCGGCCAAACCGGAAAGGACGAACAGCGGAATTTTTTCCGTGATGAGTTTTTGCCACGTCCGAAAATCTTTTCCGCGCGCTAACGGCCAGTAGTCCAGCAACAAGAGCACGACCGGGACGGTTACAAACGTCGCTTTCGACATTAATCCGCACGCGAGCAAGATCGACATCGTCACGTAACGGCCGCGACCTGGCGCGCGGACATAACGCAGATAGGCCCCAAGCGTGAGCATGAAAAAGACTCCGCTGAGCACGTCCTTTCGCTCGGCGATCCACGCCACTGATTCGACCCGCATCGGATGGATCGCAAAAATCGCGGCGACGAACGCGCTTTCCCAAAGCGTGCCGGTCATCGCGCGAAGGACAAAAAAGAGCAGGACTGCGGCAATGTTGTGGAGGAGAACGTTGATCAAATGATGACCGGCCGGCTTCAGACCAAAAATCTGACAATCGGCCATGTGACTCAACGTGGTCAGCGGATGCCAGAGATTTGCGTGACTGTGGGTGAGCATCCATTTGAATCCGTCGAGCGTGAGACCGGACGTGATGTGCGAGTTTTCGTAAACGTAGGTATCGTCATCAAAGTTGATGAAGCCGTGGCGAAGCGTTTGCGCGAAAACGATCCAGATGAGCGCGGTTAAGAAAGTGCAGACCGCGAGCGTGATCAGTCGATCATTGCGCGCGTTCGTTTGCGCCGATGCCGCCGGCATTTTCTAGACCGGCGGTGGAAGCAGGCCCCAGCGCGATAGACGAAAACGCAGCGCTGTCCCGAGACAACCGAGACCGTAACGCACGCTGCGCCGAAAATTGATCGAGGAGGCTTCAGGCAAATATTTCGCCGGACAAGTCACTTCCCCGATCTTGTAACCGAGCCAGACGATTTGGGCGAGCATCTGATTGTCGAAGACGAAATCGTTGGAATTTTTTTCCACTGGCACGCGTTCGAGCAATTTTCTCGAAAACGCGCGATAACCGGTGTGATATTCGGACAGCTTCGCGCCGATCATGAAATTTTCCGCGGCGGTAAGGAAACGATTCGAGATATATTTCCACCAAGGCATGCCGCCATCGAGCGCACCGCCGCCAAGAATTCGCGAGCCGAGAACGCACGGATAGAGACCGCTCGCGACCAGTGACGCCATCGCGGGAAGAAGTTGGGGCGTGTACTGGTAATCGGGATGGATCATCACGACAATGTCGGCGCCGGCGGCGAGCGCGAGCCGATAACAGGTTTTTTGATTTCCACCGTAACCGCGATTTTCCGGATGCACCTCCACTTGCACGTCTTTGAGCGTGCGCGCGATCGTAACCGTCTCGTCGTGGCTGGCGTCGTCCACGACAATGATAAGATCGACAATCCCCTGCTGCATCACTTCGTCGTAGGTGCGCTGCAATGTGCGGGCGGCGTTGTAGGCCGGCATCACCACGACAATTCTCTGGCCGCTTAACATTTTCGGTTCACCAAACGACGACGCGCACCATCCGCACTCGCGTTCCGTTCAGCAAGTCTGAATCCTGCCGCCCTGCGGCACAATCTACAAGCCGGGCACACTATGGATGCACTAGCGGGAGCGTAATCCTGCAAAAAAATCGCCGCTTCGAATTGCTCCGAAGCGGCGATCAGAATTTCTGACGCGACGTTTAGTCGCCAAAAAGGCGCATGTTGCAGGTGATACTCCCGAACGTCGCCAGTTGCGCGAAGCCGTTGATGTCCAGCCGGACCGTCATCGGGCCGGCAAACAACGCATCGGTCGCCGCCGGCGTAAGACCCAAAAGGGTTTGTAACTGCGCTCTGGTGAGGCCGGTATTTCCTGCGCGCACCAGTGTCTCGCGCACAGCGTGCCGGTCTCCGTTTTTCATATTTTGAGAATCACGATAGCTATAATTGAAAAGGAGCGTGGCCTGGCCTCCGCACGGCGCGCTCGTGTTCGGATCGGTGCAGCTCGGATCGTTCAAGGCATCACTGACAATTGTGATTCCGACAGTGAAACGCATTTCACCATTCGGTTGATCGACGCCGGTGGAGTTTTGCAATTGGTAGGCGAGGAAAATATTCAGGACCGGATAAATCACGTTCCTCGTTGCCTTTTTCGGCAAAAAGATTCGACAAATATTATCGTGGCTGAACGATGTCGACGCCGGAGCCGGGTTCATCTCGTCACAAAAGCTGTCACCAAGTGGAGCCGGAGACGGCGTCGGCGCGGGTGCAGGACACCCCCCGGTTTGTTCCAGGGTAACGAAGCCGCTGGTTGCCCCCATGTAGAGCGCGGCGTGGCCAAATGTCTCGGCATCGCCGACTTCGGCGGCGGTTGGACCAGCTCGCAGTCCCGCAACGAGGGCGAGGCTGAAGAAGAATACAGCAATTTTTTGAATGTTGGATTTCATAGGTTTTTGTGTGTGAGGTTGAGTTTTGCAGCAAGTTTCGCGCTCGAGATTCAAGAATGACGACGTCATGTCGCGCGCGTCAATTCCAATCGCGATTTGACATAAACATGTTACAAACTGGATTGGTGATCATTTTTCATGATCCACATTGCGTTGAATACTCCGCGCCGGGACATCCCGAGCGACCATCGCGAATCACTCGCACAGTTCCGTTGTTGAGCGATCGACATCCGACGTGGCAATGGCGCGAACCGCGTGTCGCGACAAATGATGAATTGCTGCGCGCGCATTCGGCTGAGCACGTCGCGCGCATCAAAAATCCGCGGGGAGATTTCGACGTTGATACACCGGCCTATCCGAAAATTTACGACTACGCGCTGAAATCCGCCGGCGCTGGAATTGAAGCCACCCGCGCCGCGCTAAAAGGCGAGCGGGCTTTTGTTTTGAATCGTCCACCTGGACATCACGCAACGCGCGACCGTGCGATGGGCTTTTGTTATTTTAGCAACATCGCAATCGCCGCGCTCGATGTGCTCGCGAACGGCGTCGCACGAGTCGCGATTTGGGATTTCGATGCGCACCATGGCAATGGAACCGAAGCGATTGTCGCGCACAACGATCGGATTCGTTTTGCGTCGATCCATCAGTTTCCCGCTTATCCCGGAACCGGCGCGAAATCGTTCGCCAATATCGACAATTATCCGGTCGGGCCGGGAACACCGCGCAAAGAACATGTCGATGTTTGCAAGCGCGCACTCGATCGATTGATCGCGTTCAAGCCGAATCTAATTCTCGTCTCGGCCGGTTTCGACGCGTACGCGCGCGATCCGCTCGTGCAAATGACGCTCGAAACCGAAGACTTCGCGGCGTTCGGCGATTGGTTGGGCAAGATCGACTCGCCTTCGCGCAGCTCCGGCGTAGCAGGCATCCCGGTCGCCACAATTCTTGAAGGCGGCTACAGCGACGACTTGCCGGAATTAATCGATGCCTTTTTGACGACTTGGGCGCGCGATTAGATCTCGGGCTGGCGGGATTTGAACCCACGACCTCTTGAACCCCATTCAAGCGTTCTACCAAGCTGAACTACAGCCCGATTTCGAGAGGCGAACTATTCACTCATCGTAACGAAATCTCCACCGGGGAAATTTGCGACGGTCATAGACCGCCGCTACAGAAGTAGATGCTTAGCGCTGGAATTGTTGGACTGCCCAACGTCGGGAAATCGACGTTGTTCAATGCCGTCACGCGCACGCACAAGGCGCCGGCGGAGAATTACCCTTTCTGCACGATCGATCCCAACGTCGGCGTCGTGACCGTGCCCGACCAGCGACTGGAAAAGATCGCCGCGATTTCGAGTTCAAAGAAAATTACGCCGACAGCGATTGAATTCGTCGACATTGCCGGCTTGGTCAAAGGCGCAAGCACGGGCGAGGGTTTGGGAAATCAATTCCTTAGTCACATCCGGGAAGTGGATGCCATTGTCGAGGTCGTTCGCTGTTTCGAAAACACCGACATCCATCATGTGAGCGCGAATATCGATCCCGTTCGCGACATCGAAGTCATCAACACCGAGCTTGTCCTGGCCGATTTGGCCGCGCTTCAGAAACGAAAGGACCGTCTGCAAAAGGAAGTCCGCGCGGGATCGAAGACCGCGAAGGTCGAAGATTCAATTATCGACAAGCTATTGCCGCACCTAAACAACGGACGCCGCGCATTAACGCTCGAGCTCTCGTCCGAGGAGAAAACAATCGCCCGCGGTTTCTTTCTCCTCACCTCCAAACCAACCGTCTTCGCTTGCAACGTGGGCGAGTCCGATCTGGTGGCGATTTCCAAAGGCGATAAATCAAATGCGGCTGCCAAGTATGTCGCTCTCGTTCAAGATTACGCGCAACATCATTTCGGCACGGAAGCGTTTCTGATCAGCGCCCAGATCGAAAGCGAACTGGTCGATCTTAGCGAGGAAGAGGGCCTCGAATATCTGCGCGGCGTCGGCGTGGAGGATAGCGGCGTTCACGCGCTAATCCGCGCGGTTTACCATTTGTTAGGTCTGCGCACATTCTTCACGAGCGGAGAAAAGGAGACGCGCGCCTGGACGATCCATGCCGGCGAAAAGGCGCCCCAAGCAGCGGGCGCAATCCACACCGATTTCGAACGCGGCTTTATCGCGGCGGAAACGATCGCCTACGAGGACTTGATCGCCGCCGGATCGTACGCGAAAGCGCGTGAATCGGGAAAGCTTCGGCTTGAAGGAAAAGAATACGAAGTCAAAGACGGCGACGTAATCACCTTTCGCTTTAACGTCTGATTGAAACTCTTCCTCTACCTCTTCCTCTTAATCTTAATTATTGGGAGAGCAGACGAAGACTAAGCGGAAGAGGAAGCGCTACGCGGGAACGTAAAGAATCCGACCGCACTGTTCGCAGTGGACGATCTCCTTCCCCGCTTCGGCTGCTTTGATCGTCGCGATCGTCAGCTTCATGTGGCAACCGGTGCAAACGCCGTGCTCGATCGCAACAATCGCCGAGTCGCCTTTGCTTACAAATAGTCGCTCGAAGCCACCCAGCACATCTTCGTCCATTTTTTCTGCAAGTGCGGCATGCTCTTTCGACAATTCCTGCAACCGCGCTTCGAGCGTTTTGCCCTTATCGCCGAGATCGTTCATTTGCCGTGTGATCGAATCCTTGGTCGCGGCGGCCTTCTTTTCTTCGGCGGCGACCTCGACTTTCAATTTATCGCCCTGCTCCATCAGTTCGAGCTCCTGGTCCTCGAGTTTGCTGATTTCATCCTCGTAACGCTTGATCTCGTGCCCGATCGCCTGAAACTCGTCGTTCTTGCGCGTTTGATATTGCTGCGTTTTAAGCCGGTTGATGCTTTCCGTGCGCGTCCCAACGTCGAGCTCGAGCTTCTTGCGATCGACCTCGACGTGCTTCGCCTTCAGCTTGATCGCTTCCAGGCTGGCGGAGGTTTCCGCGAGCTGCAATTCGAGATGTTTCTTCTGAAGCGGAAGGTTTTTTATCTCGTTCTCGATCTGCCGGATCTTCTGTTGTCGATCTTGAAGGATGAGGAGCTGTTCTAGTTCGGCGCGCACGTAGCGCTGAAGGTATTGGCTGGGCAGAGCGGCGTCAATCGCTCCGCTCACCTCGCCGCATCGATGGCGTTCAGAGCCTGTCCCGGGCGCGCGCGCACTGCGATGTTCTCCGTTAAATTAACCCATCGCACCGTCCCGCTCGCATCCACGTAAAATTCAGCCGGCCGCGCGATATCATTGCCCTTCGGCCCGGCGCCGCGATGAAGCACGTCGTAACGCTTGATCACCGCCGCGTCGGCATCCGACAAAAACAGAAAGGTGTAGCCCATTTTGCGGCAGTGCGCGGCGCTCACGTCGCTCGGATCAACACTGATCGCTGCGAGGCGCACGCCGCGCTTCTCAAATTCCGCCAGCTGTTTCTGAAAACTCCGCAACTCGGAGTTACAAAGCGGTCACCAATAGCCGCGGTAGAAAATCAGGACTGCGCCGTTTGGTGAAAGCAGATCGGCCAAAGCGACCTGCTTTCCATTTTGATCGGGCAACGTGAATTCCGGCGCCTTCGCGCCAATCCGCGGAGCTTGCGCTGAAAGCGGAACTTGTTTCAGCACGTAAAAGATTTCGTAAGCGAAGAAGGCAAAGAGCAGCAGCGCGATTGCCGTAAAGATCGAGCCGAAGATTTTGCCTCGATAAAGTTGCGGCCGACCAAACGCGCGGAACAACCCGACGAGCAAAAGCACCGCGCCGATTCCGAAGAGTAAAAGATTCGCCCAAGGGAAGTCGCGCGTGGCCGGAAACTGGGCGAACCACTCGTAGCTGAACAATCCGCCGACCGCGACGATGAAGCCGACCCAGATCGGCCAGTTCCACTTTCGCTTCATGCCGGCCGGGCCGAGGCTATTCGTAAGATCCAGCGGTAAAGAATCAATGTGCTGGCCGCGAAGACAATACCGCCAATGATGATTCCCGCCGCCTCAAAGTTGGCGAACATCGGCATCCATTTCGTCAAAACTCCATCGGGGCCGACTAACGCCAGCGGCGCAGGTTTACTGGCGAGCGCCCTGATTAGAGTGATGACGACCGCGATTATCCCCTCGCCAACAATCAGTCCTGATGCGAGCAACACTCCAAGCTGCTTTGCGGCTTCAGGTTTGGGAGTGCGATCCGCTCGCCGGTCATAGAACCAACCGACAACTGCTCCGACGACGATCATCAACGTACTCGACGTCGGCAGATAAATTCCGAGACCAACGGCAAGCGGCGGAACGCGCATCTGTTTCGTTGTCCGCGCAAGAATCCCGTCCAACAAGATAATACATCCACCGATCGCGCCGCCGATTCCGATCAGACTCCAATCGATATCTGCCGCGATCACCCCTTTGCCGAGCGACGAAATCAAACCCGCTTGCGGCGCCGGCAACGCGTGTTTCGGATCGGCGCCCGGCGCGCCGACGAAACCATAGGTATGATTCATAAGATCCAGAACCGGCGGGATGACCACCGCCCCGGCGATAACGCCGATCACCAATGCCACTTGTTGCTTCCAAGGCGTCGCATCTACCAGTTGTCCGGTCTTGAGATCTTGAAGATTGTTGTTCGCGATCGCCGCGACATTAAAAATTACCGCCGTGGTAAAGAGCGCGAATGCGATCAATGCTTTTCCTGAATCGGGTGAGACATATGGCTTAACGCCGATTACCAGCAGCAAAGCCGCACCGATCACGACCAGGATTCCAATGCCGGAGAGCGGACTGTTTGATGAACCAATCAAACCCGCCATGTAACCGCACACGGCGGACACGAAAAAGCTCATCAAAAAGATGTAGACCACGCCGCCGATGATGAGGGTCGGCAAATGCGCACCGAGACCGCTCGAGGTTCCAAACCAGCCGAGTAACCAACCGATCGGTAATATGCACGCCAGCGTGACGAGACCAACGATGCCGATTGGAATGTCACGTTCGGTGATTGGCAACGTTTCGGCCTGGCCGGCTTTACGCGCACGCGATGCGGCCATCGCGCCCGCCAGACCGCTGATTAGGGGCTTTGCCAGCTTCAACAAGGTCCAGATCGCGGAAATGCCGATCGCGCCGGCGCCAATGTATCTGACTTTGGTGCTCCACGCGGTGCGCGCGACTGTCGCGGCTGCTGTCGTGAAATCGCCAGCCATTGCGGAATAATGTGGCACTCCCCAACCCCACCCGATCAGCGCTCCAATCAGCATCGCGATTCCGACCGAGAGCCCGACCAGATGCCCGATCCCGAGCAACAAAAACGACAACGAAAAATCGTAGCCACTGACTCCGGCCCTTTTCCCGATGCGGAAATTCTGCGCCAAATCGGAAGCGAATATTTGCGTCTCGATGATTAGGGCAAAAGCCGCGGACACGATTGATCCCCACAAGACTGCAAGTAGACCGGCGCGTCCGTGCTCAATGTCCTGAGCGTGCGCAGAGTCGCCGCTCCCGACCTTTAACACTTCGGCGCAGGCGACGCCTTCCGGATACGGCAAATCGGAGTTTGTCACCAAGGCGCGACGCAACGGAATCGAATACATCACACCGAGAATTCCGCCGAGCGCGCAAATCCAGAACGAAGTCCAAAACGGAAAATCGGTCCAATAACCGATCATGATCAGTCCCGGCAGCACGAAAATAATCGATGAGAGCGTGCCCGCCGCGGACGCGACTGTTTGCACGATGTTGTTTTCCTGGATGGTTGCGTCGCGAAAACTCCGCAGGATTGCCATCGAAATCACCGCTGCCGGGATCGAGGTCGAAAACGTGAGGGCAGCTTTGAGTCCGGCGTAAACGTTGGCCGCGGTGAAGACGAGCGTGATGACGACACCGATGATTATTCCGCGGATGGTAAGCTCCGCGCGGTTCTGCTCGTTTCCGTTCACGCGTGCGCAGAATGCCGAAAAGCACTCGACGGGTCAAGGCGGCGCAGCAAATCTTGATTCTTTAGATACGACCCCGTTTTCCCCGTTCCTTCGCGTAGGATCGCCCGAATAGATGTCAGTAAATTTTCGACTGGCGAGCGTTTGCCACAACGGACCGTTACCTACCGACGTGATTGAGCCTCCGCTCTTTCGAGCACGACGTCGTCGTTCGTTATCGCAATCGAATCGTTATTATCGATACCGACAGTCACGTAGCCAACATTCTTGGCAACCGTCCTGCCCGAAGCAAAACGCAATCTAAACGCGTAATCCCCTTCACCGTCGATCCTGTAGCTGATGTGTTTCACAGCTCGTGGAGGAATCTCTCCCAATACAAATCGCTGCCTACACACAACCATTTCTCCATCAACAATGGCTTCAGCTGCGTCGTTTCTGACATCAACTTGCCCTTTGCCGATGAAAAAGAAGCGAACTGCAAAGAAGCCGATTATCAATAAAACGATAACTCCGACGGCAATAATGGGTGACTTCTCTATCATCGACTTTTACATGTGTCAGTAAGTCTCCACCGGTGAACGTTTCCCGTCTTCGACGCTGCGCTGTTTGGCGCGTTCTTCGCCGAGAGTGGCGACGCGGAGATCCCAGATCTCGTTGTCGATCTTGCGAAAGGTGGCTTCGGAAAATTCGTGCGGCGGTTGCATCGTTTTTTTAAACTTCGCGACGCTCGCGAGCGCGCGATGAGTTTCATTGCGCGGCAACGTATCCAAAATTTTTGCCACGTTTTCGATTTCTGGAATGCGGTGACAAATCATGACCAGATCGTTTCCGGCATTGATCGCGAGACGAATCGTGTCCTGTAAACCATAGCCGTTCAGGATCGCGCCCATGTCGAGATCGTCGGTCATAACAAGGCCGTCGAAACCGTATTCGTTGCGAAGCAAATCGGTGATGATGCGTCGCGACAAACTCGCCGGCGTCTTTTCGGCGACGAGTGAGGGATACCAGCCGTGACAGATCATCATGCTGTCCATGCGATCAATAAATTTTTTAAAGACCGCGAGCTCGTTCTGGTTCAGCTCTTCGCGAGAGCGATCGATCCGTGGCAATTCGAAGTGCGCGTCCGATTTAGCGCAGGTGTAACCGGGGAAATGTTTACCGCAGCTCGCGATCCCCTGCTCGCGCATGGCGTCGTTGAACACGCCGGCGTTGCGCACAACTTGCTCGACCGTTTTGCCGTAACAACGGCCGCGCAACGAATTGTCGGCGTTGTCGTCGAAAGAAATGTCGAGCACGGGACACAGATCGAGATTAAAACCAAAAACGCGGAGCAAACGTCCGGTGATGTCGCCGTGGCGACGGATAAGATCGACATCGTCCTTGTCGCGCAGCTGCTGCGCGTTCGGCGGCTCGCTACCGATTAATCGCAAACGCGAAACGCGACCGCCTTCCTGATCGATCGTGATGATCGGCTCGACTTGACTGAGATCGCGCAGGTCGTCGATCAACTTTCGCAATTGCGACGCGCTTTCGATGTTGCGCCCGAAAAGAATGAAACTGCCCGGCTGAACGCGACGAAACATTTCCGCGCTGGCGGCATCGAGCTCCTTTCCCGGAACGCCGCAGAGTATCAGTTGACCGAGCGAACTGTCGTTCATAGGTTCGCACTGTAGATGTCGATCTTGCGCGCGCGAACGAAAAAGCGGTTCGGATGAAAAAAATCGGCATCTACGGCGGCACGTTCGATCCGATTCATCACGGCCATCTCATTTTGAGTCGTCAGGCGTGCGAAGAACTTGAGTTCGATCAATTGATTTTCATTCCGGCGGCGCTCTCGCCCTTCAAAGAGCACGCACCGAAGGCAAGCGGCGAAGCGCGATTGTCGATGGTGCGCGCGGCGATTGCAGGCCAGGAAGATTTTTTCGCGGACGATTGTGAACTGAAGCGGCCGCTGCCTTCCTACAGCATCGACACCGTGCTCCAAATCCGCGAGCGCGAACCAGAGGCGGATTTGTTTTGGCTGATCGGCGCGGACAATGCGAAGGATCTGCCGAAGTGGCGTCGTTTCGAAGAATTGAAAAGACTGGTCCAATTCGTAATTCTCGATCGCGGTCGCGCAAAAAAAACGCCGCAAGTTTACCCAGTCGTGCAACGCAACATCGACATCTCGGCGACCGAGATTCGAAAGCGAGTTGCATCCGGGCGTTCCATCCGCTATCTCGTACCGAAGGCCGTGGAAGAAATTATCCGCCGCGAGAAACTTTACCGGGAGTCTGGGACCTGACCGCGAAACAGTTAGCCACGACCTGCGCCGAGCTCGCCTCGAACAAAAAGGCCGAAGACATCGTCGTTCTCGATCTTGCCGGGATTTCCAGCTTCACCGATTTCTTCGTGATTTGTTCGGCCGGCTCGGAGCCGCAACTCAAAGCGATCGCGAACGAAATCGAAACGCGATTGAAGGAAGACAACGGCCTGCGCACAGCCGCGGTGGATGGATTTCCGGCGAGCCAATGGATCGTGCTCGATTATCTCGAGGTCGTGATCCACATCTTCCACCGCGATAAGCGCGGCTTTTACAGCCTGGAAGATTTGTGGGGAGACGCGCCGCGGATCGCTTGGGAAACGAGCGCGGCGGTTAAATCTTAACCCACCGCTGAATTATTTT
>DATEWZ010000040.1:0-4451 GCA_035257485.1 Chthoniobacterales bacterium | reverse complement strand
CCCGCCGAAAAACGGGAGTGTGCGCAGCGCGTCGATTGTCGATCTTATCCTGGCGGCGGCTTGCTCGGCGTTGTCGGCCGCGCCGTCGATCGTTTCCAAGCCAAACTCACCGGCGTCTTTTGGTTTAAACTTTTCCGCCAGCTCCGCCGCAGTGCGTTTTACCTCGACGTCGTCCGAGCCGACGACCGCGTAAATTTTCGCGGCGGCGATAGGTTTGACTTTGGCTTTTGACATCGGGTCCCGATGCCAAGCTTATTCGTTGCTGGCTTGTTGCAAAGAAGTTCCGAAATCTTTCGAGGCGTAATCGCGGAAATTCTCTTCGAGCGTGGAAATGGTTGTGAACCGGCCGGAATAAAGGCGCGGCAAAATGGTTTCGAGTGGTTGGTGTCGCGCGAGCGAATCGAGCAAGGTCAGGAAGCTGGGCTTGTCCGCCCCGGCGAGAAAGCGCACCAGGCGCTCGGATTCGTCGTAGAAAATGTGGACCCGGTCGGACGGCGGATGCGTTGTCGTCGTCAGAACGGTCAACGGAATCAAATCCCCCGGCGCGATTGAATCCGAGTGCGGCTTCGAAATGTAGCCGCGAGCGCGTTCGTAACTGGCATGCGCGTCTTTGGAAATGAACTGGCCGAAACCTTCGTCAAGCCAGCACGGAATGCTGTCGGTGTAAAAGCGATGCAGAACAAGGTGCACGATCTCGTGACCGAGCGAGTTGTCGCTGAATCGGTAGGATGGATTTCGTTGAATGAAGAGACTGCCCGCCGAATGAATGCCTCCAGTCCACGGCTCCAATTTTCCGTAGGCTTGAAATTCTCGCCATTCCTCCGGCCGCTCGAAAATGTAGATGTTCGATTTGATCTCGTCCGGCAAATGCTCCCGTTCGAGCGCCTTTGCCGTGACGCGATAGTGAAACTCGGCTTCAACCGAGACCGGCGTCGCGACGTAGCTGTGAACGAAATGGTAAATGAAATGTTCGCTCTCGGCGTGTTTCCATTGTTCGGGATGGATCGCGAGTGCTTTCTCCGCCAGGGGATTCGGATCGCGCTGGCTCAATTGAGAGAATTCAACTTCGCGGAGCGAGCTCAATTCATTGAGCTGGCCGAGCGCTGACGCGGCGCACAGGATCGAGATTACGAAGATCGACAATCGCACGGTGGTTTAGAAAGCGAGATTCGTGCGAGCCAATGCGTCACATACGACCTATGCGACCTATCAAACTGGGCTACACCCGCGAGCGCCTGCGGGCGGAATTGCGTGAATATTTCACCGGCCGACGCTTGGGCTCGATCTTGGTGATGCCGGCACCGCTTTTCACTTCCATGATCTGGTCGCGCAACAACGCGGCGCGCTCGAATTCCAAGTTGGCCGACGCGTGCTGCATCTCTTCCTCGAGCTCACGCAGCAATTCGGTGAGATCGAAATTGCCGCCGACTTCGCGAATCACCGAGGCTTCGATTTCGCGGCCGCGCAAAATCGTATGCAAACTTTCCTGGACCGCGCGGCGCACCGTTTGCGGCGTGATCCCGTGTTTTTCGTTGTATTCCATTTGCTTCGCGCGGCGATATTCCGAGATCGACATCAACGCTTCCATGCTTTGCGTGACTTGGTCGGCGAAGAGCACGACTTCGCCGTTGATATGACGCGCGGCGCGGCCGGCCGTTTGAATCAGCGACGTTTGGCTCCGCAAAAATCCTTCCTTATCCGCATCGAGAATGCAGACGAGCGAAACTTCCGGAAGATCGAGACCTTCACGGAGCAAATTGATCCCGACCAAAATGTCGAACTCGGCCGCGCGCAGCGCCCGCAAAATCTCGACCCGCTCGATCGTATCGATGTCGCTGTGGAGATAGCGAACTTTCAGTCCGACATCGCGCAGATAATCCGCAAGATCTTCCGCCGTTCGTTTGGTTAACGTCGTGATCAAAACGCGTTCGGCTTTCTCCACGCGTTGACGGCAAAGCTCAATCGTGTCGTCGATCTGGTGCTTGAGCGGCTTGAGTGTGATTTTTGGATCGAGCAATCCGGTCGGTCGAATGATTTGCTCGACCACGAGCGGGGCGCCCGGCGTTTTGGTGTCAAATTTTTCCGGTGCCTCATCGGTCCGTGAAACGGAATTCTTCTGGAGCGACGCTCTCTGAGCGCCGTTTGCTTTAGATCGACGGTCAGCAACCGCCGTTACAGTTTCACCGGGCAGGACAAACGGGACAGGTTCATCCTCGCCAATGCGTTGGCGTCGGTGTGGCACGTAACCTTTATTACCGACCGCGCTGTTCTGAATTTCGAACTCGGCCGGCGTCGCGCTGACGTAAATGAGCTGGTTCGTCGCCTTCATGAACTCGTCGAAGTTCAACGGACGATTGTCGAGCGCGCTCGGCAGGCGGAATCCGTAATTTACGAGCACCGTCTTGCGAGAACGGTCACCTTCATACATTCCGCCGATCTGCGGAATGGTCGCGTGCGATTCGTCGATCACGACCAGGAAATCTTTCGGAAAAAAATCGACAATCGTGTAGGGCTTCGAACCCGGAGGGCGACCGGACAAATGCCGCGAATAATTTTCGATTCCGTTGCAGAATCCCATCTCCTGCAACATCTCGAGATCGTACTCGGTGCGAATCCGGAGCCGTTGCGCTTCGAGCAGTTTGTTGTCTCTCTCGAGCACTTTGATCCGGTCTTCCAGCTCCTCGCGGATTGTTTGCAGCGCGCGATTGAGTTTGTCCGCCGGCGTCACGAACTGTTTGGCCGGAAAGAACGTGATCACGCTCAGCGATTCGCGCGTGTGGCCAGTCAATGGATCGAACCGCGTGATGGCATCGATTTCGTCGCCAAAAAATTCCAGGCGCACCGCGTCTTCATCGGCAGTCGCAGGAAAGACTTCGACCACGTCGCCGCGAACGCGAAACTTTCCGCGGGAGAAACTGATGTCGTTGCGCTCGTAAAGCATATCGACCAGCCGCCCGAGCACCGCTTCACGCGACGTGTGTTGACCACGCTTCACGGTGAGCAGCATTCGCTCGTAATCCTCCGGCGACGTGACGCCGTAAATGCACGACACGCTCGCAACGACAATCGTGTCGCGACGAGTCAGGAGCGCGCTCGTCGCGGCCAGGCGCAACCGCTCGATCTCTTCGTTGATCGACGAATCCTTCTCGATGTAAGTATCGGTCCGCGGAATGTAGGCTTCCGGCTGGTAATAATCGAAATAGCTGACGAAATATTCGACCGCATTCTTGGGAAAAAATTGTTTGAACTCGGAGTAGAGCTGGGCGGCGAGCGTTTTGTTGTGCGAAATGACTAGGGTCGGCCGGTCCAACTCGCGAATGGCATTAGCGATGGTAAATGTCTTGCCCGAACCGGTGACTCCGAGAAGCGTCTGGTGCCGATTGCCGGCCTCGACCGACTTGATCAGCTTGGCAATTGCCTGGCCCTGGTCGCCCCGCGGTTTGTAGTCCGATTCGAGCTGAAAGGGCATCCGTCAACCTAGCACAAGATCGACCCGCCTTCGCTGAAGCTTCCGTTTTCGCTGTGCTACGACGTGACGAGACGGCGTGGCTAGCAATTACGTTTTGCTGGACCAAATCTTTCCGAGGACGCGGCGGAAATTTCCTCCGAGGACTGATTCGATGTCAGCGTCGGAGTAACCGCGACGAATCAGGCCATCGGTAAGGTCGAACAATCGCTTGTAATGATTGAATCCGTCGGTGTCATCCTTGTCACGGAATCCGTAGCTCGCTTTGTAAAGACTGTGTAACCACTTTTTGTAGTCCGCCGGCATCGCATCATAACCGTCGAGATCGTAATCGCTGCCGACGCCGACGTATTGCACGCCAACCAGCTTCGCGACGTGATCGAAGTGATCGAGTAGCGTTTCGATATTGGTCGGCTCCTTGTTCGAAACGAAAGCGCGCACCCCTGTGATTCCCATCACGCCGCCTTTCTCCGCCATTTTGCGAATCGCTTCGTCAGTTTTGCATCGCGGATGATTCGGATTCAGAGCGCGGCAGTTCGAATGCGTGATCAGCACCGGCACTTTGGAAATCTCGAATGCCTCGAGCGTGGTGCGGTCGCCGCAATGCGCCGTGTCGACCGCCATTCCCAACTTGTTCATGCGCTCGATAATGCTCACGCCGAAATCGCTGATCCCGTCGTCGTGCCGCTCGGTGCTGCCATTGCCAATCATGTTCCGGCTGTTGTAAGTCAGAAGTGAAACCCGTTGCCCGAGCTGGTAGAAAAGATCGACATCGTCCGGCGTGCGAAAGTGCTCGGAGTTTTGCACGCCGAGAATGATGCCGATCTTGCCGGCCTTTTTCGCCTCATCGATGCGAGCCGGCTCATCGACGCGAAGGAGGTACCGTTCCTGATGCGCAATCAAACTGTTCCATCGGCCGATGAATCGCATCGTTTGATCGTAGGCGTCGGGCCCGCTCGTGCCGACGCCGATGTGCATCACGTCC
>DATEWZ010000039.1:0-4231 GCA_035257485.1 Chthoniobacterales bacterium | reverse complement strand
CCCGCCGATCTTCACATTTACGATTTCGATTGGTCGCCGGACGACAAAATGTTCGCGGCCACGGCCGCGCCCGGGCCGGGCGACAACAATTGGTGGATCGCGCAGATCTACAAGATCGACATCTCGAAAGGGACTGCGACGGCGATTTACAAGCCGCAATTGCAACTTGCGACGCCGCGTTGGTCGCCGGACGGAAAATCGATCGCGTTCATCGAAGGATTGATGAGCGATGAGGGATTTCACGGCGGCGATTTGTTCACGATTTCGGCCGAGGGCGGCAAAGCAACAAATCGCACGCCGGGCCGCAAAGCTTCGGCGAGCTCGCTTTTCTGGCTCAAACCCGACCAGATTTTGATGACCGAGTATGACGGCGGAGGCAGCGCGCTTTCCCAATTAAATCTCAAGGACAATTCCGCGCGCGCGATCTGGAAAGGAAGCGAAGGCGTGCACGCGTTTGGAAATTTTCCGAACTTCGCGACCTCCTCCGACGGCGCGGTCACGGCGGCCACGCGTGGCGGGTTCAATACGCCGCCGGAAGTTTGGGCCGGAACGTTGTCGCGAACGCCTGGGAAGGCTGAATCCAAAGAATGGACAGAAGGAGGAATGCTTCAGTGGCGACAACTGACGCGTGACAACTCAAATCTACCGATGACGTGGGGCAAAGCCGAGAGCATCGAATGGATGAACGATGGATTTAACATTCAAGGTTGGCTCGTTCCGCCGGCGAAAGTCGAACCGAACGAAAAACATCCGATGGTCGTGCTTATTCACGGTGGACCCTCGAGTCTGACCACATCCGAATGGCCGGCGGGTTTTGGAATGTCGCGCGCGATCATCGCCGCACTTTCGGCAAATGGTTACTACGTGTTGCTGCCGAATCCGCGAGGCAGTTATGGCCAGGGTGAAGAATTCACTCGCGCCAATGTAAAAGATTTCGGCTATGGCGATCTTCGCGACACTATGGCGGGCGTTGATCTCGCGCTCAAAAAATATCCGATTGATCCGAATCGTCTCGGCGTGACCGGTTGGAGCTACGGCGGATACATGACGATGTGGACGGTGACGCAAACAAATCGATTCAAGGCGGCCGTGGCCGGCGCCGGCGTATGCAATTTGCAAAGCTATTACGGCCAGAACTTGATCGATCAATGGATGATCCCATTCTTCGGCGCCTCCGTTTACGACGATCCGGCGGTTTACGAAAAGAGTTCACCGATCAAGTTCATCAAAAATGTGAAGACGCCGACGCTCGTCGTCGTTGGCGAACACGATGCCGAATGTCCTTCGGCGCAGTCGTATGAATTCTGGCACGCGTTGCGCACGCTGAATGTTCCGACGCAGCTGATCATCTACCCAGGCGAAGGCCACATGTTCGTGAAGCCGGAAAACCAGACCGATCGCATCAATCAGTATCTCGCCTGGTTCGACAAATATTTGAAGTAACGCGCGTTCAGGGCGCTTCAACGCCGCTGAGGATTCCGCCGACGTGGCCTGTGATCGTGATCATCACGAGCGCCAGGGTCATCACGATGAAATAGGAAACGTGCGGCCGTTCGTCGTTTTGCCGCAGCCGCCATCGTTTCCAACCAAGTCCAAGAATGAGCACGGCTGAAGTCAGCGCGCAAACAAGGTGCAATAGCAGATTCCCTTTAAGGGTCGCGCCTTCGAGCTGCAATTGCCACGCGCCTAGGCCGGTCGCGATTGTGAATGGAAGGCTGAGCGCGGCGCCCAGAAGATTGAAATAGGCGACTGATGCGAAAACCGGCTGCTTGCGCCAGATCGCCAGCGCTTCGAAAACAGCGCTGGCGATAAAGAGCGCGATCGGGAAATGAACGAGAACCGGATGCTGCGCGTGTCGCGCGAGAAGCGCGGCTTTGAGGTCGAACGCATTAACGGCAGCTGCCAGCAGTGGAATCGCGGTCGCGCTCATTATTGGACAACGATTGTTCCAGTCATCTTGGGATGAACGGAACAAAAGTATTCATAAGTGCCGGGCGCACCCGCCGTGATCGAGAATTCCTGATCAGTGTCGAGCGCGGATGATTTCTGAAACTTCTTTCCAACGCTTACCACTGTATGTGGCTCATCGTCGCGATTGATCCAGGTGATCTTCTCACCGGACTTTACGGTGATGGTCGGTGGATAAAACATGAAATCCTTGATCTCGATTTTGTTCTTGGCGTCCCCGGCGCTGGCGCCGTTGATTGTCTCATTTCCAAATGCGGCGAGGCAGAAGTTGAGGACGACGAGGATGGTTAACAGGACTGCTCTTTTATTTTTTCGAATGAACGTAATCATAAACTTAGATCTCCTTAGCTGAGGTTTGAATCGACAATCGCCAGCGCGCTTGTTCCTTGTTTGTACTGCACGCCCGTTAGGCCGAGCACGCTGCGCAGTTTTTCGGCGGGCACTTTCATTGGCCCTGGTGATGGCGCCGTTCCCGGTGCGGGCTGCGGAAAGGCGGTCGACATCGCAGTGTGGAAGGTGACGTTGCCTTCCACCTTTTGAAGGACTTGGTGAATGTGCCCGTTCAGAACGGTCACCGAGCCGAAGCGCTTCAAAAATCCAAGCGCGCGTTCACTATCGTTCGTTCCCCAACCCCATTGCGGATAAACCGTCCAGAGCGGGATGTGCGCGAAGACCACAATCGGCGTTTCCGCGCCAAGTCCTTTCAGATCGTTCTCAAGCCACTCAAGTTGGTCGTCGCCGAGCTGACCGAGACCGCCGGCCTCAAGATTAACAACGTTGACAAGGCCGATGAAATGGACGCCGTTCTTGTTGAAGCTGTACCAACCGGCACCCTTGGCATCGATTCCCTTTAGATAGCGTTCGCGATAAAATTTTCCGCCGTCATTGAGAACGTCGTGCTCGCCGGGGACGTAGAACACGTCCTTGGTCCGGCAGCTTTTCAGAATTTGGTCGAACGTGTCGAACTCTTCCGGTTTCGACAATTGCGTGATATCGCCGGTGTGAATCAGAAACGATGGCTGAACGGGCATCGCGTTAATGCGATCGAGTGCGATCTTGAATGTCTCGGTGACATCCTTGTTTGCCTCTTTGCTGAAGCCGATGTGGCTGTCGCTGATTTGAAGAAAACTTAGATCGGTTGCCGCGAGTGATGTTCCGCCTTTTGCGATTTCGGCGAGGGTTTTGGAGGCGAGGATGCCGCCGCTCACCGTCCAAAGCACTCCGGTGCCGGCCCACGCCATGCACTTGAGGAACCCTCGGCGGTCGATCCCGTCGTGGTCGATGTTCTGAAGAATGTGGTTGTGATCTTTCATAATATTTCCTTTCTGATCACGATGACCGTGGGGCTGGGGCGGTTATTCCCGCAAAACTAAAAATCGTCGCCCCGGGAATAAAATTCAGGCTCGCGTAGTCTTGTTACCTATGATTGAAAGCGACCACACGTGTTCCGATTGACCGAGTCCCCTCGCCTGAGCGAATTCGAAAGAAAAGTGCTGCCCCATTTGGACGCGGCCTACAACCTCGCCCGTTTTATTATGCGTAACGATCAAGATGCTGAAGACGTCGTTCAGGAAGCGGCCCTCCGGGCGTTCCGTTTTTTCGACTCTTTTCGAGGCGAAAACGCGCGGGCCTGGTTCTTAAGCATCGTGCGCAACACTTCCTTCACGGTTTTGAAACGAAATCGTCCGGAAGAAGCCAACGTTATGTTTGATGAAGAACTACACGGTGGCCAAGCCCCGTTAATGGCAATGGGGGCCGCGCTCGACCGCGCACAAGATCGACAAACGGTCCGCGCGGCAATCGACCAGCTACCGCCGGAATTCCGCGAAACCATTATCCTGCGCGAGTTGGAAGACCTTTCTTACAAAGAAATTGCCGACATCGCGGGCGTTCCTATTGGGACGATTATGTCACGGCTCGCCCGGGGACGACGCCAACTTCAGATAATTCTTTCCAAACCAAAATGAACCACGACCAAATTCGCGAACTGCTTCACGCTTACTCCGATGGCGAGCTGGATTTGGTCAACGCCCGCGAAGTCGAGCAACACTTGCGAGCCTGCGGCGAGTGCCGCGGCGTGGAAGAACAGATTCGCGCGCTGCACGCGGCCATAATAAATGACGCGCCGGCGTTTCGCGCGCCAGCTCATCTGCGCAAAAACATCCGGGCCGCGTTGCGACGCGAAGCGCGAGCGGATGAAAAGAAGCTCTCGCCGTGGTTAATCTTCGCCACGGGCGCCGCATTTGCAGCAGCGATTCTCGGC
>DATEWZ010000038.1:0-26370 GCA_035257485.1 Chthoniobacterales bacterium | reverse complement strand
ACCGGCCAGGCGAATTCTAGCCCAGACAACCGCCGTAAGAACTGTTCCCAAAGTAACCCAGGCCGCGACTCGAGTGATGGATCGGTAACGGCTGGGCTCAGATTTCACGGCAGTGACGAGGGCAAGCGAGTGTGCCGAATTCCGCCGCATTGCCAAGCCGACTTTGCGGGATCGGTCGTGGCATACGCCGTGCTTCTAGTGATTATAGTTAATATGGTTACGATAAGCATCCACCCTTATTCCCTGCGCAAAGTCGGGCTCGTCGGATTGACCCTGTTTTGTCTCTCCTGCCTCTCCGCTTTCGCTCAATCTAATTACATCTCGGTCAATTCCACCCCCTACGACCGCCAGATGCTTCGCGTTCGATCGATTCTTACCGCCTCTGCAACCGGCAAACAACAGAACCTTTCCGTCGCCCTGGTCAACCATTGGATCGGAAATCTGCGGGCGATCCCATACGGATTTTCGACGCAATGGAAAACCCCTGAAGAAGTCCAATTCGGTGCCTATGCCGATTGCAAAGGAAAAGCGGTTGCGCTCTATAATGCCATGCATTCAGGGGGCGCGGATAATGTCCGCCTGGTCATCGGAAAACGCCTTTCAACCAGTCGTAAGACCCATGCTTGGCTGGAGTGGGCCACGACTTCCGGAACTTACATTCTCGATCCGACGTTCAACTGGAGTGCGTTTCGCGCCGAGCGCACTGGTCGCACCTCGTACATCCCGCTGTATGCCTACGCCGGCGGCAAGAAGTATCGCGCCGCTGGGTCCACAAGGCTGTTAGCGAAGAACCAGTTTCTCGGGGGCGGGCAACATGTTGCCAGCCGGTTATAGTCGCTGCCTGGGTTAGACTACAGACTGGCTGTGCCAGTCCGCGGGCTCGGCCGGGCTTTGGAAGAAATTTTGGCGCTGGGAAAGATTTGTATTGCCACGAAACGGAGCGGCGCGGTATTATCCTTTTTGTAGCTATGGGAATTATGAGCGCATTCCACTCTAGCTTTCGCCGCATTGCTCTTGTCGGCTGCGGAATCCTTCTTACTAACGGGCTTCAAATCTTCGCCCAGCAGTCGCCAGTTTACACGCGAAACATCGCCCGGTTTGATCTCGGCGCGCGTGTCGATGACAAGATTGCTGAGGCCGCGTTGATCTCTAATCATCCCACCGTCGGTTATTCGCTAAGTGATGGAAAGACCGAATTGGTTTTGTCGCTCTTAAAGATCGAGAACATCAACATCGTATCGTTTATAAATAACGGCGCGACCGGCACGGTCACAATCTCCACCTCGAATTCCAAATTGGCCGTCGCGAGTTCGCAGTGGCATCAAATCGCGAAGCAAGATCTCACGGCCAAAATTACGAAAGTGAAGATCGGTCCGACTGAAGCGAAGTATGTGAAGTTTTCTTTCGACGTTGCGAAGTCCGGTCGGATCGCTGATCTCGCGGTTTATCCGACGGCGAGCCTGGTCGTTGCCCAAACAGCGGTTGATGGTAAGGATGCCAAGGATTTCAAAGAGGCGAAGGAAGTTGCCGAAGCGCCGCCAGAAGAAGGTCCGCCGCCATTTATTTCGGATCCACCGGGATTCGTGTTCGTTCCGCTACTGAGCGACTAACGCTGCTCAAAGTTTCGAACAACAAACCTACCCGCGATTGCAGGTGGGTTTTTTGTTGATGAATAAGATGAGCGGAGTTCCTCTTTTTAGAGCTCGTCCCGCATCATTTTAAAAATCTGACTATTGTCGATCGTGCCGTGAAGCGCCTCTGCGCCGGGGCCGCTTCCGAACGCAACAACGTCCTCGACCGTGGCTAGCGCGGACTTTGCGTAGAAGGCTGCTGGTTCACTTTGCTCCGTTGCGACATTTTCATTTGGAGTCGGGGGCGCTTCTTTCTCCGGAATTTTGGCCGCTCCATATGATTGGATCCCTTTCGGCCCGGTAGCCCACGTCATCCACGGTTCGCCTGACGGATTTAATCCCAGCAATGCGATTCCACTGTCTTTGCGAAACGGAAATCCGTTGAGGTGCAGACCGCCGATCGCCGTATCGCCGCACACAATGATTGTCGATTTTGGCCCGGCGTAGCGTTGCGCGGTGGCAACTGCGCGGTCGAGTTCCGACGTTTCGATCAATGTTTTCTCGCCGTTGTTTGTTTCGGCGGCGCTTCGCATCCGGGCGGCGTCAACGACGAGCACGTAACCGCGTGGATTGTATTGCAACAACTCAATCGCCCGACGCAACATATCGGATAAAGCCGGCTCATCATTCCAGCCTTGCTCATTGCTACTGCTAGCGAACGCTCCAAAAAGTTTCGGTCTCGTCCAAACCGGAATCGATTCCAATTCGCCTCGACTTCTAACCACATCAAAACCCTTCTGTCGCAGTTCCAAAAGAAGATCACGATTGTCCTGACGCTGACCCTGTTTCGCTTCCGGCAGGAATTCGACGGCGCTGGTTGAGAGACAAAGATCGAACTTGTTTCCCTCGATCAAATCCAGGGCCAATCGGTCGATATCGTTCGCATTGTTAGCATGCGCATAAAACGCCGCGCAGGTTGCGTTGGCGAGAGATCCGTTCGTGACCAGCCCGGTCGCCCGCCCGCGATTTCGCGCGAGCTCGATGATCGTCGGGATCGATTTTCCATTCGGATCCACTGATAACGCGCGATTGTTGACTTTAGCGCCAGTCGCCAATGCGCTCGCGGCCGCCGCTTGATCCGCCACTGCAAAATCTCGCGAATAATTCGTGACCAAAGCGGCGTGCGGCATTCCGTCCAGCGCCAAACGCGTGTCGGCTCCGCCGAGATACGTGCGCGTTAGCGCAGCTCTTTCGGGTCCGAGCCCTTCACCGATAATAAGAATGATACCGAACGGTTTTTGGACGACCCAGTGCTGGAAATAAAGAACGCCCAGCCCGGCGAAAACAGCGAGGCACAAAAGCGCCAGCAGCTGGTTTCGCCACTTCACCATCGCGATGTATCTGCCCGCGCGTTTTATTGTCAACGAAAGAACCGCTTGTCGCGCTTCAGAATCGTCGCCACGTTGCGCCTATGCCCGCTCCCGTCATCCTGATCATTCGAGACGGCTGGGGAATCAATCCGGGAGGCGAGAAATTACGGGAACAAAACGGCGATGCCACGTTGCTCGCGAAAACGCCGTTTCACGATCAACTTTATCGGGACTATCCCGGCAGCAAATTGAGCGCGAGCGGTGCCGATGTCGGCTTGCCTGACGGACAAATGGGAAATTCCGAAGTCGGCCATTTGAATCTCGGGGCCGGGCGCATCGTTCTGCAAGATCTGACACGGATTAACAAAGCAATTGCGGAAGGCGAGCTCGACCGAAACAAAATTGCCCAGGAAACATTCGCTGCCGCACTCGGACATCGTCTGCACTTGTTAGGCCTGGTCTCTGACGGTGGCGTTCACAGTCATTACGATCACATGATTGCGCTCGCCAACGCAGCCAAAGCTGTCGGCGTTCAAGAAATCTTTGTTCATGCGTTTACTGATGGTCGCGATACGTCGCCCACAGGCGGTCGCGAATTTCTCAAGCATTGCCAAGAAGAGCTTCGTAAAAGCGGCGCACAAATTGTGACTGTCGTCGGTCGCTATTTCGCAATGGATCGCGACCGGCGTTGGGACCGAACGAAAAAAGCGTGGGATGCCGTCGTGCTCGGTCGCGGCGAAGTTTGCCAAGACTCCCCGTCCGAAGCGCTGGGTCGACACTACAAAGCGGGAACGACGGACGAATTTATGCCGCCGCTGATTTTTTCTCACCCGGACGAACAACGCGTCCGCGATGACGACGTTGTTTTGTTCTTCAACTTCAGGGCCGATCGCGCGCGTCAGTTGTCCCAGGCGTTTCTCTTTAAGGATTTCGACGGCTTCGATCGCCAAGTCTGGCCGCAGGTAAAGTTCACTTCCCTGACCGAATACGATGTTCGTTTTCCGTCGCCGTTCATTTTTGCGTCAGCCGATTTGAAAAACATTCTCGGCGAGCTGGTGAGCAAAGCCGGAAAGAAGCAGCTGCGCATTGCCGAGACGGAAAAGTATGCGCACGTCACTTATTTTTTTAATGGCGGTATCGAGAAGCCTTTTCCCGGCGAAGAGCGCTTACTAGTTCCGTCACCAAAAGTCGCCACTTACGATCTCAAACCAGAAATGAGCGCAGTTGAAGTGACCGACGAGCTCTTGAAACGGATCGACGAGTTCGATCTCATCATTCTCAACTTCGCCAATCCGGACATGGTCGGCCACACCGGCGTCGTGAAAGCGGGGATCAAAGCAGTCGAAACGATCGACCAATGTTGCAGCCGCATTATTCCAAAGGTGCTCGAGCTCGACGGCAAATGTCTGGTCACGGCCGATCACGGAAATTGCGAACTCATGAGAAATCCCGACGGCTCGCCCAACACCGCACACACCACCAATCTTGTTCACTTCATTTATGTCGCAAAAGATGCCGATCAATTTCGCATCGAAGACGGCATTCTAGCCGATGTTGCGCCGACGTTGTTGTTTCTGCTCGGAATGGACAAGCCGAAGGAAATGACCGGGCGCAACTTGCTCGTGAAACGCTAACAAGATCGACATCGCGTCGCGGCGACGTCGTCAAGAGTAATTTCCAGTGTCCGGTTCAACGCGCGCGTGACCGCGCTGGCAATTCGTTGCAGAAATTGCAGCTGACTTTGCTCTGTCGCTTCGTGCCAGACGGGTTTGCGCACCAGTGTCAATTCACCCGCCGATTCGATCAGCGCGCCCCAACCGATCGGAATTTCGGGTTCGCGAAATAAATCGTCAGGCAAGACCAGAAAGAACAGATTCGCGCACCGATAACGGGTAAGCGTTTCAAACTTTGTTCCGTCAAACAGCCGATTTTGGAGCGCGCGTGTTTGCCGAACGACCTGTTTGTAGCCGCGATGATCAATCGCTTCGAAATTGTGTGAATCGAATTCAGCGAAGAGCGAATCTGCGATCCGCAACGCGGGATAATGCACGCGTAAATTTCGCTCGAGGATTTCGCGGCGTTCGTGGATCTTTTCCAAACGGCGCGTTGTCGTGGCGGTGCAGCCGTTATCGCGGCGAAGATCGACCAGCGCTTGCTTGCATTCGAAAATGGCGGTCGTGGCCGCGGATTGTTTTCGATTCGGGCGATAGGCCGCAACATCGGCCCGATAACGACAGCGCGGCAACGTTACTTCCATCGCGCACGCCGAATAACCCTGGGTTTGCGCCCAAAGAAACGCGAGACGCTTGAGCCGAGTGTGCGCTTCGGTTTCGCCGTTCCGATTTTTCAGGCGCTGATCCATTTCATCAGCTCGCGCGCCCAATAGGTCACGATAATGTCCGCGCCGGCGCGTTTGATCGAGGTCATGATCTCCAGCACCGCGGCACGCTCATCAAAAACCTTCTTTTCGACGGCGGCCTTGACCATGGCGTACTCGCCGCTCACGTGATAAACCGCGGTCGGCTTGCCAAATCGCTTACGCGCGCGCCAAAGGATGTCCAAATAGGGCAACGCCGGTTTGATCATGACAATATCGGCCCCTTCGTCGATATCGAGCGCCACTTCGCGCAACGCCTCGTCCGCGTTCGCGGTGTCCATTTGGTAAGTGCGCCGATCTCCGAACTTCGGCGGACTTTCGGCAGCATCGCGGAACGGTCCATAAAAAACGGAAGCGAATTTCGCGGCATAACTCATGATGCCGGTTTCAGTGAATCCATTGGCATCGAGCGCTTCGCGAATTGCGCCGATTCGACCGTCCATCATGTCGCTAGGTGCGACCATGTCCGCGCCGGCTTTCGCGTGTGAGAGCGAAGTTTTCACCAAAAGGTCGACACTTTCGTCATTGAGCACGCGGAAATGGTCGCCGTCCATCCGCGTCACGCCGCAATGGCCGTGGCTCATGTATTCGCAAAGACAAACATCAGTGATCGCGATCAACTCCGGGCATTTTTTCTTGATCGCGCGCAACGCTTTTTGAATCACGCCGTTCTCCGCGTAAGCGCCACTCGCTTTTTCATCCTTCTTGTCCGGAATCCCAAAAAGAATGACCGCCTGAATTCCGGCGTCGTGTGCTTTGTCCGCTTCATCGACGACCTCTTTGACCGTTAATTGAGAAACGCCCGGCATGCTCGCGATCGGCCGGCGTTTGTCGATCTTTTCGCTGACGAACAAAGGCAAAATAAAATCGTGCGGCGTGAGGTTTGTTTCCCGAACAAGATTCCTCAGGGCAGGCGAGCGCCGCAGCCGCCGTGGACGATGGACCAATTTTCGCATCGCGACGAGCGTACGCGTTTGGATAAACTCCCGCAAGCCAATGGCTAATTATCTCCTGATCGATATCAGCAACTCGTTCACGAAGCTGGCTTTTGCGACACGGCGGCGTGTTTCGAAGTCGAAGCGGATTCCAACAGAAAAACTTTCCGCTGCGTCGATTCGGCAACTATTGCGCCGTCACAAGATCGACATCGTGGCGGTTTCATCCGTCGTCCCGAAGAAAAGCACAATCGTTTGCGCGGCCGCGAGGAGTAAAAAAATCTTGTGGTTAACGCCTAAGATCAAACTCGGTGTTGGAATTGATTACCCGAATTCGAAAGAGATCGGCGCGGACCGACTCGCGAACGCAGTCGCAGTCGCGACATTTTACGGCTGTCCGGCGATCGTGGTCGATTTCGGCACCGCCGTCACGTTCGACATCGTTTCCGCGCAGCGAAAATATATCGGCGGCGTAATTGCGCCGGGCCTGGAAGCGATGACGAATTTCCTTTATCGGCGGACGGCCCTTTTGCCGAAGCTCTCGATGAAAGAGCCGCGGTCGGCCGTTGGAAAATCGACAATCGAAGCGATGCGGGCGGGGGCGGTGATCGGCTACCGGGGACTGGTGCGCGAGATCATTGCCCGGATCAAGGCCGAACGTTTTCCCAGGCAAAAAGTCCATGTGATCGCGACCGGCGGTTATGCCGACTTGATTGCTAAACGCCTCGGGGAGATCGACTCAGTGCATCCAAATTTAACCCTGGAAGGGCTGCGGATTGTGGCCAATTTGAATGCCTGAATGGGGCCGTTTTGGGTTTTGGCCAAGCTAAAAAAAATTCCTCTCTAGACGTCAAAATTAGGCTTGTGTTTTAATTCTCAAAAGGGTTTTATCCAAGGAGGCCATGAAGATTCGGAAAATCGCGGCAATCGCCGTGCTCGTACTTGGGTCTTTGGCGGCGGATAACGTCTCCCCGTCAAAGGCAGAACTGGAACAAATGTATGATAAGGCGTTCCGCGCGTTCGACGCGAATAATTTCCCGGAAGCGCTGAAGCAATTGGACGCGATCGACGCGCGCCAACCCGATCTGGCCGAGTCGCAAAACTTGCGCGGCGTGATCATGATGCGCCAGGGAATTTACGAAAAAGCGGAAGCGGCGTTGAACGAAGCGTTGCGGATCGATCCGAAGTTCTGGAATGCGCGTTTCAATTTGGCCGAGATTCCGTTTTTGAAAAAGGACTGGGCGCAAGCGCGGGAACGATTTCAGGGACTGTTGAGCAATGCCTCCGAACTACAAGGCGAAGCAACGCAGCTCATTCAGTACAAGATTCTCCTGACCTATTTGCTCGAGAACAAAGAGAATATGGTCGATTCGCTTTTGGCCAAGTTCGAGCTTTCGCCTGATACGCCGGCGGTCCATTACGCGAATGCCGCGATCGCGCTCCAGCAAAATAAACCAGACGACGCCAAGAACTGGATGACGCAAGCGGAGAGGAATTTCTCGCCGGCGTTGAACAAACTTTTCGCCGAATCGCTTTACGAAGTTGGCTGGCTGCAAAAACAGCAAGGGCAGACTCGAGCGGCGCTGGAGCTAAGCTCGCCCGCCGAGAAAGCGGCCAAGACGAAAGCGTTCGCGCGTTCCCGCGTGGAGCAGGCGCGTCAGGCTTATCAGCAGCGGGATTTTGCGACCGCGATGAAGTTTGTCGATGAAGCGAATACTGCCGACCCGAATCAAGCGGCGACCCTGAATTTGCGCGGCGAGATTTTCCTCGAGCAAAAGCAGTTCGATCAGGCGGAGGCCGAGTTCAAGAAAGCGATAAAGGCCGATGGGAAATTCCGCCAGGCGCAATTCAATCTCGCACTCGTGCCGTTGAAGAAAAAAGATTACACCACGGCGCGGGACCGGTTTGAAGCGCTGTTGGGCAAGAGCGGGTCCGACAAGAGCGAGGCCGGTCAGCTGATCAAGTTCAACATTTACATGACGTATTTGTTGGAAGGCAAAGACAGCCGCGCACAAAAATTGATGGAGCAATTCCAGTTCACAGGCGACACGCCGGCTCTCTATTACGCGCAGGCCGCCTGGGAGTTTAAGCGCGACAATCCGACCAAGGCGACCGAGTGGATCACGTCGGCCAAGAAAATCTATTCGCCCGCGCTGAACCTTGTTTTTGCCGATTCGTTCTACGATCTCGGCTGGATGCAAAGTCCCGCGCTGGCAACTTCGCCGCCGGCGGCGGAAGCGGCCACCGCAATGGCGGAAGCGCAAACCGAAGCGAGTCCGGCGATCGAGCCGAGCCCAATTCCTGGCATTGCCGCCAAGGGCAAAGAAGCCAAGACAAAGCCGGCGATTGCTGGAATGGAAGCGACTGCTCCGAAAGCTGAAGAACCAGCGGCGAGCACGGCGATTGCCGAAGCGGCCAAAGCGCCCGGATCAGTTGCGATGGGCAGTCCAGCCAGGCCGGAGGAGATTCCGACCTCGCCCGTACCCAATTTCTCGCCTGTCGTAGAAACGCCGATGACGGCGCAGAATGCGCCGGTTGCGAGCGCTCAAGTTCGCGAAAACGCGCCGGCAGTCGCGAAGGCCGAACCGGCCGCGGCCGCGGCAAAGGCGCCGGCTGTTGGTGAAGCCAAAGTTACCCCTGCCACTGCGCTTGCGCCCGCACGCGTCGGTGAAGTTTCGAAAAAGTTTGAAACCGGAAATTTGTTTGCCGCCATTTTGGTTCTGGCCGGCATTGGCGTGATTGGTTGGGTAATTGCGTTTGAGATCCGTCGTCGCGGAATTCAAGTCCCCAGCGTCCGCCGCGCCGCGCCCGCCGGTGGCCCGCAGTTGGGAGGCATGGGATTTGCAGCAGCGGCTCCGCAAAGAGAAATGAAAGTAGCGCCACGTTTGACCGGCGGACCGCGCCAGATTTCGCTGAAATTGAAAGCGTCCGAACCATCCTTGCGACGCGCTGTTGTTCCGCTCGGCAAACCGGGCCGGATTTTTGGCGGTGAAACCGTTGCCGAGCCGGTGGTGGAGGGCAATGGCAAACATGAACCGGTTGTGGAGCCTGAAATCGAACCGTCGTTCGATGGCGGGTTTGAATCCGTTGGTCCGGTGGTGGAGCAGGGAGCTGCTGCTGCTGTTGCGGAACCGGTCACCCAGCCGGAATGGTTTGCGCCGGAACCGGAATTACCGGTCGAATTGCCAGTTATTGAAACTCCAGAACCGGTCATCGCGCACACGGAAGAGTTTGTCATGCCCGAGGTGGTAGAACCGGTCAGCACGCACATCGACGAGTTCGTCATGCCCGAGGTCGTGGAACCGGTCGTTGCGCACACCGAAGATTTTGCCATGCGCGAAGCTGAGCCGGTTGCCGCCCAGGCCGAAGAAATCACCATCCCCGAGATCGAAGAAATCGCGCCGGTAGTTGCGGCCGCACCGATCGTCGAATCGATTATCGAACCGGAAATTGAGCCCGTTGGTCAGGGCCAGCCGATTCCCCAGTTGACGCCTGTGGAGGAACCATCCATCATTGAAGTGACTGAACCTGAGCCGGCCGTAGTTGAGGCATTTCGTGAACCGAGCGAGCCCATGTTTGGGCCGGTTTCTGAATCACCAATCTACGAACCAACAATACTACCAGTAACCATGCCTGAACCAGTCCAAATCCCAACCGCTCCAACGCGAGGTGGCGCACCCGCAGCCGGCGCAATGCAAACCGCCGTCCAACTCACTTTCGCTTTCGAGATTGCGTCGATGCAACTGACCCCAACTTTCAAGATGGGTGCGTTGCAATTGCGGCCCGCTTCGAGAGTCGTCACGATGCGCCTTGCCGGCTCCGCTCCGCAGCCCGCGATGAATCTTCAAGTGACATTCGAAATCGCGCGGATCCAGCCGGCCGGCGGCACACTCGGCAGCGTTCGACTGACTCCGTCGCAGCAACAGCGTCCAACCGTGGTCGGTTCGCCGTCGTTCACGGTCGGTGGCTTGCAATTGGTCTCCGACTTCGCCGCCGCGCCGCTGCAATTGACGCCCTCCCAGCAAGGACAGGCCGCCGTGCACGTCGTCGCGCCGTTCCAGATCGCGACCGTGGAATTCTCGCCCTCGTTTGAGATTTCTGCGATCGTTCTCAACTCTAATTCGAAACAAGTCTCGGTCCAGATGCCGAGCGCCGGTGGCGCGCCAGTGGACGGCGCTCCGGTATTCGAGATTTCGAATTTGCAGCTGACCGCCAGTGGCGAGATCGGAATGATGCAGTTGAATCTGCTCGGCCACGGCCCGAAACGCGCCGCCTAACACGCGTTAGATCGACATCTTTAACGGAGCGGTTCGTATGAATCGCTCCGTTTTTGTGTACGAGGGATTATTTGCCCTTAACGAAGCTGCTTCGGTTCAACGACCGCAGCTCTTTGGGCAAAAATTCGCCGTCGCGCCGGATCAGTCTGCCGTCGAAGTAAATCTCGCCGCCTCCGTAGCTCTTTCGTTGGATGCTGACCATGTCCCAATGGACCTGGCTGCGGTTCCCGTTGTCCGCTTCTTCGTAAGCCTGGCCCGGCGTGAAATGGAACGAGCCGGCGATTTTTTCATCGAAGAGAATGTCGCGCATTGGTTCCATCACATAGGGATTAAATCCGAGCGAGAACTCGCCGATGTAACGCGCGCCGCCGTCTGAATTCAGAATTGTGTTCAGCTTTTCCGTCTGATTGCTGGTCGCTTTCACCACTTTCCCTTTTTTGAAGTCGAGGCGAATGCCGTCAAAGGCGATGCTTTGATAAATCGTAGGCGCATTGAACGTGACGTGGCCTTCCACGGAATTTTTCACCGGCGCGGTGAATACTTCGCCGTCGGGAATGTTGCGATCGCCGCCGCAGATCACGGCTGGAATTGTCTTGATGCTAAACCGCAGATTTGTTCCGGGACCTTTGATATGGACGCGATCCGTTCTTTCCATCAATTCCTTCAGCGCGCGCATCCCGGGTTGAAGCTTCTCGTAATCCAGTGTGCAAACGTTGAAGTAAAAATCTTCGAACGCTTCCGTGCTCATGCCGGCCAATTGCGCCATTGACGGTGTCGGCCAGCGCAAAACGCACCACTTGGTTTTCTTGACGCGATGATCCTGGACCGGCCGCATTTTTTTGGCGACCAGCTGCATCTTTCCCACCGGAACGTCCGATAGCTCGGTGATGTTATTGCTCCCGCGAAGCGCGATGTAACCCTGCATCTTCTTCATGCGGGCCAACTCATGAGCGGCCGCAAAGTTGAGCTGTCGATCCGACGCATCCATCGCGAGCTCGCGGCTGATTCGATTGTGTTGGACCTGGACGAATGGAACTGCGCCGGCCTTGCGCGCGGCTCGAATCAGGGCCACGACCATCTGATCCGGAACATCGAATGCTTCAATCAGAACATTTTCGTTCTTCTTGAGCCGGGTTGAATATTCCACCAGCAATTTGGCGAGTTTATCGAAGCGCGGATCGTGCATAGGAAGCTACGATTCCATTGAGTCCGCAGGATGCAACCAACCGCTCAAGCGATCCGGCGCATTTTCGCCGCGTAGGCACCGTCGAAATTGTCGCGGAACGGCAGTGAGAACTTTTCTTCCTCGAGGCGCAAGATCGACATCGAGTCGGCAAGCTCGCGAACGACCTCCTCGTTCTCTTCGCGCTCGAGACTGCAAGTGCTGTAAACGATAACCCCGTCTTTTTTCAGCAACGGCGTGATCGCGCGGACGATCTCAATCTGTCGAACCTGCATGCGGGCGAAATCGGTCGGCTTCAAACGCCATCGTACGTCCACCCGCCGCCGCATGACCCCGGTATTGCTGCATGGCGCGTCGACCAGAATTCGATCGAACGGGGCGGCCGACAAAATTTCAGGTACGATAGAATTTGTTGTCCAATCCTGCTGGACGATTTTTGCAATCTGAACAGCGAGTCGCGTCAAGTTTTCGTCCAGCAAACGCAATCGGTCGGGATCACGGTCGCAGGCTAGGATTAGGCCGCGATTTTGCATCGGTTCGGCGAGATAGCTTGTTTTACCTCCCGGCGCCGCGCAGGCGTCCAAAATTTTCTCGCCCGGTTGCGGCGCCAATAGATCGCAGGCAATCGCGGTGCTTGGGTCCTGGACATAACAATTTCCCGCGGCCAGAGCCGCGCTCGGCGAAGGGAGCTCGACGAAGTTCGAGGTATTCGCCACGGGACGCGCATCGCGATAGCGCTCGAGAAAAGTTTGGCGGTCGATCTTGAGTTGATTGATTCGCGCGTAAATCAGCGGGGGCTGATTGTTCCACTCGCATAAGGTTTGCGTTGCTTTTGCGCCGAATTGTTTCTGCCAGCGCTCAATCAGAAACTTTGGATGCGATGTTCGAATCTCCAGCGGTTGCGCGTTCGCTTGATCGCGCAGCGTTGGCCTTTCACGGACCGCCGAGCGCAAAATCGCGTTGACGATCGCGCGTTGAGCCTTTGGGACGAGCCCAACCGTTTCGTTGACCGCAGCGTGTTCAGCCGTGCCGATGACGAAAAGTTGATAGAGACCGAGTCTCAAAACATCGCGAAGATCGACCTCCACTCGTGTCGGGCGAAGATTGCGAATCCAAAAGTCGAGCAGGGTCAGATTTCGGAGGACGCCGTAAAACAGTTCGAGGGCAAAGGCGCGATCAGCGGAGGAGAGTGACGCCTTTGCCAGCGCCTGGGAGATGACTGCGTCGGCGAATAGATTTTTGTTCCGCCAGCTTCGGAGCGCGGCGAGAGCGACTCCGCGTGCAGACGTCTGCGCCACAACCGGAATTAACGCGGAATGATGCTCGCGCGGCCGATCGAATGATAATGGAAACCGAACTCAGTCATTGTTTCCGGTTTCAGCAAATTTCGGCCATCAAATACGATCGGCGTCGTCATCCGTTTTTTCACTTCGGCAAGATCGACATTGGCGAATTCTTTCCATTCCGTCGCGATGACAAGCGCCTCCGCGCCATCGACTGCTTCCAATGCCGAGGCCGCAAACTTCGCATCCGCGACCTGTTTCAGTTCGCGCGATTTCTCCATCCCTTTTGGATCGTAAACCGTGACGTGTGCGCCTTCGCGCAACATTGAGTCGACCAGTTCGATTGCGACAGAGGAACGAACGTCATCCGTGTCGGGCTTAAACGTCAGGCCCCAGACCGCGATTTTCTTTTCCCGGAGGACCCAAAGAGTGTCGCGAATGAGTTTCAGAAAACGTTCTTTCTGACCGGCATTGATTCGTTGCACTTCCTTTAAGAGCGTGAAGGGAACGCCGAGTTGCTCGCTGATGTGAATGAACGCTGCGATATCTTTTGGAAAGCAGGAACCGCCGTAACCGATCCCCGCGTTCAGAAATTGCCGACCGATGCGTCGATCCATGCCGATGCCATCGGCGACTTTCTCGACGTCCGCACCACTCGCGTCGCAGATGGCCGAGATGGCGTTGATGTAGGAAATCTTTAAGGCGAGAAACGAATTGGCGGCGTGCTTGATCAACTCGGCGCTGTTGATGTCGGTAACCAAGACCGGCGCCATGAAAGGCTCGTAAACCTTTTTCATGAGATCGATGGCGTGCTGGCTCTGCGCGCCGATCACGATGCGGTCCGGATGCATCAAGTCGTGAATGGCGCAGCCTTCGCGCAAGAATTCCGGGTTACTTACCACATCGAATTTCGCGCCGTGACGATTGTAACGCTTGATCGTCTCGGCGACACGCTCGCCGGTTTTTACGGGAACGGTGCTTTTGTCGACAATGACGCGATAATCGGTCAACACATCCGCGATCTCGCGCGAGACTTTTTCGATGAAGCTAAGATCGACATCTCCGTTCGGCTGCGGCGGCGTCGGCACCGCAATGAATACGATTTGGGATTTATCAACGCCCTCGCGAATGCTGCTGCTGAAATGCAAGCGGTGCGCAGAGACGTTGCGATGGACGATTTCCTCCAAGCCGGGCTCGTAGATTGGAATGCCGCCGGCGCGAAGTGTTTTGATTTTGGATTCGTCATTGTCCACGCAAATGACATTGTGGCCGACGTCGGCAAAACAAGCGCCGGTGACGAGCCCCACGTATCCGGAACCGATGATTGTAACGTCCATCTTAAACTGCGTCCCCGGTCAGTTCCCTTCGCTGCTTGGATCGAAGTTGAGATCGAAGCCGAACTTTGGAAAAGCTTTCAATGTGAAGGTCAATAGCACGCCGTATTCCTTTACCCCGTTATTATCGCGAACAACTGCGCCAAACGAAGCGACCCAATTGGTCAGGTCACGATAAATGGAGTAGCGCTGTTGTTCAAATTTGTTGGTCGTGCCTTCATATTGTTCCTGGAATCCGACCGCCCAGTTATCGTCGATCCGGTAAAAGCCGCCGACGACATAAAGGCTGCTGTTGTTAAAGAACGGGTTCCCATTCAGGTAACGGTGCCCGACGTTGAGCTGGAGGTTCGCCATCGGTTGCACCGACACGTTCGTGTTTACTTCGGTAAAACCTTTGTCGAATGCCGGGATCTGCGAATCGACTGTAAGAGAGGTCCACGGCAATGGCGTGAAACGAAGCTTATTGAAAAGATTCGAATACGGCGTGCGATCGTAAGGATTTACGAATTGGACGTCAAAAAACGTGTCCAGCTCCAACCAGGTCGCCGTCAAATCGTCGCGTCGCGTTTCCAATCGATTCCGAACACCCGCGCGCCAGACGGTCGAGCTGGCGATCGAATCAATGGAGGTGAACTGCGGAAAATCGAGCGGGCGCAATTGAGTTGAAGGTTCGAAGCGGTCGAATTCCAAGACCGCAGCGGGATCGATTCCGTTTTCGACCACGTAAGCAAAATTCGTGAACGGCTGCATTACGTGAAGAAGTCCGTCCAAACCAAAGGAACGACTCTGCACATCTTCCCAGCTGCGTGAGATCTTGAAGGAGGCTTCCGCGCCGGTGTTAAAGACGGTGCGAATACCCGATCCTTCTTCGACGAGCGGATTGGCAAATGTCGGGTCTGGCAAAATGAAATCTGGAACGAGGGGGTTGCCGCTCGGTGTAAACATCGTTTTGCTAAGATTGACCGTCTCGTCGTAGTAGGTCGCCCTAAAGCCGACTCGCGGCACAATTGAGAGCCAGCCGAAATAAGTGTTCGGATAAAGGAGTTGATGAAAGGTGTCGATCCTCGTGGCGCGATAATCCTGGTTGCCGGAATCGTCCGGGAACGCGCGATGGAGATCGGCCAGGCCCGTTTCGCCTTCGTAGAAGATCGGTCCGCCGAAGAGCGCGTGCCGCTTGATATCGAGGACCACTTCCGGCAGGCGTTCGGTCTGTTCAAAGAAGTCGTTTAACTGATACCGACTGATCGCCGTCAGACTGTAGAACGAAGCGGTCTTAGCGAGAGCGACGACGTTGTCCGGAACCGGATTGATTCGGAATTCGCTTTGATAAAAATCCTGCATCACGAACGCATCGCTTAATTTTGTGAGATCGACGATACCGGTAATGTCGGAAGTAAACTCGGTCCGGTCTTGCAGACTGACACGATATCGGCTGGTGGGAACATCGTGCCGCGGCAAATCGGTTTTGTTGACGTTCGGATCTTGGTCGTCGAGGTAATACGTTTTCAACTTCACGTTGCTGTTCTTGTCCTTGCCGTAATCAAAGTCCGAATCAAAGCCGATCGCGACTCCGCGGCGTTCACGATAATCGAGACGAAGTCGCCCTTTGATGTCGTCGGTGATGGGGAACGTGACCTGAGTCAGAAGCGAAGGGCCCCACGAGCTCAAGTAGGCCGGTGAAACGGTGAAACTGAACGCGTCGTTGAGCGATTGATACATGTACGGCCACCAGAAGACGGGGACCTTTCCGACATAGAACGTCACGTTTTGAAAAACGACGTGATCGTTTTCATAAACCCGCACCGTTCGCGCGCGGAGATGAAAATCCGGACTGGGCGAATCGTCCGTCGTGAAAGTCGCGCCTTCAACGCGGTAAACATTGTTCGCGGTTTGATTCACGTTTTGGCCGCTAAGAAAGTAAGGATGGTATTCCGTCCGGACGTTGGTTGTTTTGATTTGCTTGGTCTCGACGTTGTAAACGCCGCGATCAGCCACGTACATCTCCGTGTCCCGGTAAATTCGAACGTGTCCTTCCACGGAAACTTCGTGCGTGCGCGAGTTGTACTGGGCGAAGTCGGCGTAGATATCGGTGTCCCCGATATGAATCGCGACGTTGTCCCGCGCCGTGGCGATCCCGCTTTCGTAAGTCGTTTCGCCGGTCGAAGTGATCTCGACCGGGTCATGTTGCGAGGCAGTATTGTTCGCTGCAACCGCAATGCCGGTCCCCAAAAGCGTGAATAAAATCCCCGTAACCAGCGTTCGCATGGCGGACGCCGAAGGTACCGCAGGGGGAGCCAGTTGCAAAGGCAAAAGCGGGTCGGACGCCGCCTGCCCAGATCGACAATCGCGAATCAAATTCGGAGTCGCAGCCCGGTGGCTTGCTGATTGAGCCCGCAACTCAGGACAATCGCCGTATTCCAGGGCAAATCTTTCGAGCCGACGCTAGCGGGAAGTCGCGATTGTGGCGGCAAACGCTGTGCCAGCAACGCCTGTGCTCCAACGATCGTCTGCCACAACGCGCTGGCTCCGACGCTTTCGCCAAGCGTGCCTTTCGGCCCGTAAACGATCGCTTCCGGCATCTCTTTTTCGATTGCCGATCGCTCGGCCAGATCGACAAATGTCCCGTTGGCACTCGCGACGATGCACGCATTTTCGTCAGCGAGGTTGCCCAAAATCTTTTGGACAATTGCGCTTGCCTGATCGCGCTGCCAAAAATTTCCACCCGTATCGACCCGATCCATCTGCACTTTGCCTTCACGAGCAATCAGTATCGCGCCAGCGCCTTCGCTCAAAATCATCCCGTGCGGCGGATCGCAAAATAATTCAACCGGCGGCTCTTTTTTCAATAAGCGCCACTTATGATAAGCGTCACAGAGTAACCAATCTGCTTCTTCCGCGGCCACGACGAGACACGCGTCGAGCGCGTTGGACTTAAGAAGATCAATTGCCATTTGAATTGCGAGAAGGCCAACCGCTCCATCTCCGACCAACGTGTAACTCGCGCCGGCAATTCCCAAAATTGCCGCGAGATGACTGGCCGGCGCATTGAAAACTGTTTCGGGAAAAAGCAGCGGGCTCGCGGATTGCGCGCCGGACTCGACGACACCGTGGTAAAAGCGTTTTGTGTAAATTACGCCACCGTTCGAGACAGCAAACACGAGCGCGAGTCGGTCCATGTTGATCTTGCCGGATTTCGACTCCGCATCCGCGAGCGCGTCCAACCCCGCGGCGGCGGCGAATCGCGAGATTGCGCTGGCGCGGCGAAGGCGAGGATGGGGCGGAAGATCTTTTAATCCGTCGTTCGGGACCCGGAACGCATGGTAAGTTTTCGGCGATACCGGATCGGAGATTATGTCAACCGTTGCCCGGTCGTTGCGAAGGAGGCGTTCCCAAACCCAATCGACGTTTCGTCCCAGAGGCGTGACCCAACCCATGCCTGCAATCCGCAGACTCATGAGGTGAATCTTTTGATTAGAACGGAAGCGTTCGTTCCGCCAAACCCAAACGAGTTCGAAAGCGCGATGTCGATTTTCGCCGAGCGCGATTCGTTCGCCACGATGTTGAGGTCGAAATCAGTGTCCGGGTTTCGGAAATTAATATTGGCGGGGAGGATCTGTGCTTGGATTGCGAGCAAAGAAACGGCTGCCTCGATCGCGCCAGCCGCGCCTAACGAGTGGCCAATCATGCTTTTGGTCGAACTGACCGGAACTTTGCCGAACAACTCCTGAATCGCTTTGCCTTCAGCCGCATCATTGAAAACAGTCGCGGTCCCGTGTGCGTTGATGTAGTCGACGTCGTCAGGCGCGAGCTTTGCGCTTTGCAATGCTTGCTCCATTGCGCGTCGGGGGCCGCTTCCGGAGGGATCAGGTTGGGTGAGGTGATGATTGTCGGTCGAAATTCCATAGCCAACGATTTCGCCAAGAATCCGTGCTCCGCGCGAACGCGCGCTCTCCAGATTCTCCAGCGCAAGAAGAGCCGCGCCTTCGCCAAGGACCATCCCGGTGCGGTCGCGATCGAATGGCCGGCATTTTTCCGGCGTTGAGGCCTGAAGCGAATCGAACCCAACAAAAACCAGTTCCGAAATTGCGTCGTAACCGCCGGTCAAAACGCGTTGGTAATTTCCAGACCGAACACAATTAAAAGCGTGACCAATGGCGTTCGTCCCGGAAGCGCACGCGTTGGCAATGATCTGGCATGCCGCAGAGATTCCGAATGCTTCCTGCGCTTCGAGCACCGGTTTTTGCGGTGGATAGTTGGCGATCCATTGAGGCGAACGACGAAGGCCGCGATGTTGATGCAAAGCGCGATAATAATCCTGGCCGAACGACATGCCGCCGCTCGTAGTCCCAATGACTGTCAGCTCTGGCTGAAATGCGGGATCCTGATCGTACAGTTCGGCCAAGGCAGTGATGATCATTTTGGAGGCGCGATGCAAACGCCGGCTTTTTCGGCCATTGAGCTGACTATCCAAGCCGGCCTCAGGGACCTGCCCGGCAGTCTTGCAGCGACATTTGGTCACATCGAAGGCGTTCACGGGCAAAACGCAGTCCTTGTTGGTTTTAAGCGACGCCAACGTCTCTTTCAGGCCGGATCCGAGGGGGCTAACCATGCCTGCCGCGACCACGGCGACCCGTGTGCCAGGGTTTTTTCCGCCTAAGTCGTTAAATCTGGCCATTTTCGTTCCTATTCGCCCCGATATTTTGATTGCTTTCCAAACCCAACCACTCTACCAATGTGCCCGAAAGGAGAAAACAGCAGCTCGGAAGTCCGCCGATTGTCACTTCGACGATGTTCAGCGGCGATTTTATATTCGATAAGCGGGAACGGTGTCCTGGCGGCGTTTTCCAGATTAGACTCAATGGCAACTAAATTATACGTGGGAAATCTCCCATTTAACACCACCGAAAACGAACTTCAGGAGCTTTTCTCCAAAGCGGGCGCGGTCCAGGAAGTCATGCTCATGCAGGACAAATTCACTGGCAAATCTCGCGGCTTCGCTTTTGTGACGATGGGCTCCGACGCTGACGCGCAAAAGGCGATCGCGGAAATTAATGGCACGACGCTCGAAGGTCGCGCGCTGACCGTGAATGAAGCGCGTCCGCGCGAACCGCGACCACCGGGTGGTGGCGGTTACGGTGGCGATCGACGTCGCGATGGCGGACAACGCCGCGGCCGTTAATTCGTTCCGCAATCAGTTTTCGGGAAAGCGATCACGCTGGTGATCGCTTTTCTTTTTTCTTTCCACGGCTGAATCGGATCGCGGCCGCGAACTAATTGAGAGAACAAATAAAGGGAGCTTGCTTATGGCTGAGAATTCAACAGTGGAAGAAAATATCGAGGTTCCGCCGATTCACAAAGAAACCGCGGGAGCTGTTGCCGGCGCTGCCCTTGGCAGCGTGATGGGACCAGCCGGCGCGGTTGTCGGAGGAATTGTCGGAGCAATCGCCGGAAAAGCTGCCGGTGAAGGCCGGCTCAGGCCGGCTATCAAAAAGGCGACGGCGCGCGTGCTAAAACCCGCTCCTAAACCGGTTAAGAAAGCGGTCCGCAAAGTTACCGCGAAAGGAAAATCGGCGCGCAAACGTCCGACTGCCAAGCGCGGCAAAGCAAAAACGCGCCGACGAAGATCGACATCTTCGCGCGGCAAGACGCGCCGCCGGTAAGAGGAAAAGTGGGCAGGGCTGGATTCGAACCAGCGAAGGCGTAAGCCAGCAGATTTACAGTCTGCCCCGTTTGGCCACTTCGGTACCTACCCTCGCGCGAGTTGCGGCTTTTCTTTTAGCCGAAAAATTCCGAGATGCAATTTACCACGTATTTTTGCGCATCGCGCTCGATTTCGGGATAAATCGGCAGGGCAAGCGTTTCGCGGGCGGCGCGTGCCGCTTCTGGGAAATCGCCCGCCTTGTAACCGAGATATTCGAAGCAGGGCTGCTGATGAAGCGCGAGCGGGTAGTAGATCGCCGTCTCGATTTCGTGTTTTGAAAGATGTTCGCGTAAATCGTCGCGGTGCTCAGTTCGAATCACGTATTGATGATAAATGTGATGGTTCTTCAGCCCGCTCTTCGCGTACGGCTCCACCGGCAACTGCACTTTGGCTCTTAACCCCGCGCGTTCGAATTCGTTCGTATAAAACTCGGCAGCTTCCCGACGCGCGGCCGACCAACCATCGAGATGCGGTAGTTTCACATTCAGGATCGCCGCTTGCAGCTCATCCATTCGGAAATTGCCGCCGATGAATTGATGCTCGTAACGCGCCTCCATTCCGTGCTGTCGGCAAACTCGGATCCGCTCGGCAAATTCGTCGTGATGACAAACGATCAGTCCGGCGTCGCCAGCGGCCCCAAGGTTCTTTGATGGATAGAAACTGAAACAACCCACGTCCCCCATCGCACCCGCCTTGGCCGCTCCGTTTTCAATTTGAAATTCCGCGCCGATCGCTTGCGCGGCGTCCTCGATCAAAACCAAATTGTGCTCCCGCGCCACCGCGATCATTTCATTCATGTCGCAGCACAGACCGAAAAGGTGAGCGGGCACGAGCGCGCGAATTAGTTGTCGATTTTCGTTCACGAGTTTTCCCTCGACGACCTGGCAGTGCTTTTCGATGTAACGCCGCAATGCGCTCGCCGAAATGTTGTAAGTGTCCGGCTCGATGTCGATGAACACCGGCGTCGCGCCCACTCGTGCGACGCAGCCACCGGTCGCAAAAAACGAGTAGTCGGTGGTGATCACGGCGTCTCCAAGGCCGATCTCGAGTGCCATAAAAACCGCCAGGAGCGCGTCGGTGCCCGAGGAAACGCCGATCCCGTGCGGCACGCCGCAATATCTCGCGACTGCATTTTCGAATTCGGTCAGGTTGGGCCCAAGAATAAATCGCTGGCTGGCCAGCACATCATCGGCCGCCGCGCGAATCTCATTTTCCAGGGAGCGATATTGCCCGCTTAAATCCAAAAGGCGCACGCGCATGATCGATTAGCTTGGCAGCTTCGTGAACCCGATCAATCCGAACTTTGCTTTTACCAGCCTAATTGACCCAAAACTTGCTCTCAGTTAGGCTTGCAGCCATGTCTTTGTTGCGCGGGATATTTTGGGTCGCTCTCTTCGTTTTCTTCACCTTTTGCTTTGTCGTGCTTTTCGAATACGGCACGCACGATTTCACCAATGGCTTTCAAAAAGAATTCAGCCGGGTGAAAACGTTCGTGATGAAGCACGTCGGCAAAGCCGAGAAAAAAGAGGAGCCGAAGAAATAGTTTCGTTATTCGACGAATTCGATTTCGGGCAGCCTTTCGATGTAGCCGGCATCCCGCGCATCGCCGAGAAATCTGCGAATGGCCGAGCGTCCGGCATTCCCGTAATCACGGGTGAACTCGTTCACGTACATCCCGATGAATTTGCTTGCGAGCTGCTCGTTCATGTCGCGCGCGTAAGGCATTGAGTGCGCGACCGCTTCGTCGCGATGCGCCAGGCCGTAATCGATGCTTTGGCGCATGATCTTCAACAGATCGCCTCGAACGTCAGCCGGGATGTCCTTGCGAATCACGTTGCCGCCGAGCGGTAAGGGCAATCCGATTTTCTCTTTCCACCATTCGCCAAGATCGACAATCTTTTCGAAACCAGACTTGGCGTAAGTTAGTTGGCCTTCATGAATGATTAGTCCCGCGTCCGCATCTCCGCGCCTCACCGTTTCAAAGATTTTATCGAACGGAACGACGATGTGTTTGAATTCGCCGAGATTAAGTCGCAACGCCAGAAACGCGCTTGTCATAGTTCCGGGGACTGCGATCACGCATTTGCGAAGATCGACATCTTTGCGGCGAGCGTTTCGGATTACTAACGGTCCGTAGCCGTCGCCCATGCTCGCGCCGCACGGAAGGAGCGCGTATTTATCGGCGACGTAAGCGTAAGCATGAATCGAGATCGCGGAAATGTGCAGTTCGCCGCGCATCGCGCGCTCGTTCAACGTTTGAATATCTTCCAGTCGGTGCTCGAAGCTGTAACCGCGCAGATCGATTTTGTTTTTCGCGATCGCATAAAACATGAACGCGTCATCCGGGTCGGGAGAATGTCCGAGCGTGAAAACCTCGGTGACACAAGGCATATGGCGATGCTAATCGCCGGCCACGCGCGCTGCAACCTCGCGAGATTTGATTGTTATTTGCGTTATCGCAACGCTTCCGATAGCCTTGCCGAAACATGGCGAAGATGCCGAAGACCGGTCTTGGCAAAGGATTAGGCGCGCTCATCGGAACTCGGCCGGCCGCGGTTCGCGAAGATGTCGATCCCGGCGAAAAAATTAAACAGGTCCAACTTTCCACAATCGCTCCGAGTCCGTTGCAACCGCGAAAAAATTTCGCGCCGGACGCTTTGCAGGAACTGATCGACTCTATTCGGCAACACGGAATCATTCAGCCGCTTATCGTTCGGCAGGTTAACGGCCGTTATGAATTGATCGCCGGTGAGCGCCGCTGGCGCGCCGCCCAGGAAATCGGCCTCGGAGAAGTCCCGGTCATTATTCGAACGGCAACGGATTTGGAAGTGCTCGAGCTTTCCCTGATCGAGAACCTGCAGCGCACCGATCTCAATCCAATCGAGGAGGCGCAGGGCTACGCGCGCCTGGCCGATGAATTCAACATGAAGCAGGAAGAGATCGCGCAAAAAGTCGGACGCAGTCGCGCCGCGGTCGCGAACGCGATGCGCCTGCTCGATTTGCATCCGCAAATTCAGACCTGGGTCGCGCAGGACTTGGTTTCAGTCGGGCATGCCAAGGTTTTGCTCGGCGTAAAAGCGAGTGAAGAACAATTGAAGCTTGCGGAGACAATTTTGCGTCGCAATTACAGCGTCCGCCAGACCGAGCGTCTCATCTCGCGCCATGTCGGCGGTTGGAAACGCCGTCGCCGCGCGGCCCAAATTCCGGTGACATCGGCGGCGATCGCCGACTTACAGGACAAACTTCGTCAGCATCTCGGCACCAACGTTGCCATTCATCACGGACCGAAACGCGGGCGGATCGAGATCGAGTATTACGGCGACGATGACCTCGAGCGCGTCTTGAATATCATCGGTTTAAATTCAAGCGAGAGCTGAGCGGAATCTCGATGTCGATCTTTTTGGGGCGCGCACGGCTGACTTGTCTGTGCCTCGCCGCGGTCACTGCCTGCGCGAAGCCACTTCCGCAAAAAATCTGGACGCAATTTTCCGGCGACAAAGCGCTAGGGCACGTGCAGAAACTTGTCGATCTTGGACCGCGCCCTGCGGGTTCGGACGCAATCGAAAAAGCGCACGCTTATATCACGGCGCAGCTGCGTTCATTCGGGTGGACGGTGACGGAGCAACCTTTCACGGATCAAACGCCGCGCGGGTCTGCTCAGTTTAAGAATTTGATCGCGCGCTTTGACGATTCGGCCAAACCGAATTTTCTATTGTGTTCGCACTACGACACAAAAATTTTTAACGGATTTCGATTTGTCGGCGCGAACGATGGCGGTTCGAGCAATGGAGTTCTCCTCGAAATCGCTCGCGTGCTGGCAAGCGCGCCGAGTCTGGCGAAAAATGTCGAGCTCGTCTTTTTTGACGGCGAGGAAGCCTTCGAAAATTTTAGCGCGACGGATGGAATCTACGGGAGTCGCCATTTTGCGCAGGAGTTGGCCGCGAACGGTTCGGCCAAACAATTTCGCGGCGGAATCTTGTTCGACATGATCGGCGACCGCGACCTGAAAGTGACGATCCCGCCACACTCACCGCCAAATATCACGCGGGATATTTTTGCATCCGCCGACGCGGTCAATGTGCGCGATCGCTTTACTTATTTCGATCAAGACATCACGGACGATCATTCGCCGTTGAACGCAGTTGGAATCCCCGTACTCGACCTGATCGATTTTCGTTTCAGCTACTGGCACACCGCCGAGGACACGATCGACAAGATCAGCGCGCAAAGTTTGCAGACGGTCGGCTCAGTCGCGCTTTACTATCTCTCGGAATTCGCATTCAAATGAAGGCCGTCGCCACTGCATTGTTCGTCGGAATCGCGATCGCCGCCGGAATTCTTGGCGCTCAGTTAACGTTAGAGTCTGTCCCGCTTCGCGAAAAGCTTGGAGAGCTTTGCGGGCGCGGGCAGTTGCTCGCGCTGGTTCACGGTCGCGGGATTTATCAGAATGATGTCGATCGAGCTCTGCGCGAATCGGATTTTCTCAATGAAATCGAGCGCACGGATTGGGCCGATATCGAGCGACGCTCGATGCTGAGCAAGTTGATCGCGAATGTCGCGGCGCAAGAGCGCGGAACAGCTGCGAGATTTCAACGCGCGAACGTGGACCGAGAATTCAATCTAGTTCGCGCGCAATTTCGCGACGATGCAATGTGGGGCGCGGCTTTGCATTCGAGCGGCCTCACTTCCTTTTCGCTCCGGCAAATCTTGAAAGACGATCTTCGTGCGCGCCAATGGATTTCGAAACGGATCGCAAGTGAGATTGGTGTTAGCGACGACGACTGTCGCAAATTTTACGAGGAGCATTCAGAACAATTCTTTGTGCCCGAGCGTCTGCGCGTCAGCCATTTATTTTTGGCGGCGCCGCCGGAGACAGCGCCGGAAATTGTCGATGCAAAGAAAAAAACCATCGAAGCGCTTTCCATGCGGCTCGCCAGTGGAGAGGATTTTGGCACGCTGGCGTCAGAAAGCTCGGAGGACGAGGCCACCAAATTCAATGGGGGCGATCTCGGCTATTTCTCCGAGATTCGAATGCCGCCCGATTTTGTCGGCGCCGCAGTCAAACTGCGGGAAGGGGAGCTCAGCCGGGCCGTTCAAACCCGGCTCGGGTTTCATATTCTCAAGCTGACAGAGATCGCGCCTTCCCGGCAGCGAAGTTTCGAAGAAGTGCGTGCTGAAATCGAGACCGACCTGGCAAATCAAAAACGCATCGAGGCCGTCAGAAAGTTGGCGGTCGATCTGCGCTCGGACGCGGGCTATTTGCGTTCGTTGTAGCCGGTTTTCGCCAACTTCTCCATTGCGCGTTGCCGGTTTTCACCGCAGGCTGATTGGCGGCCAGATCGGAAGAGGCCGGGTAATTTCATGGCGCGTCGAACCAGAAAAAACGTTGGCGTAATCGGACTCGGCATTATTGGCGGCCGGGTCGCCGACAATCTTCGCCGTCAGGGTATTCACGTTTTTGTCTGGAACCGCAATCCGCGGCCCGTCCCAAATTTCGTCGGCGCCCCTGCTGAACTGGCCGAGATGTGCGATTACATCCAAATCTTTGTTTCCGATGATGACGCGCTTCTGGACGTCATCCGCCAAATGTCCCCCGCGCTTGCGCCACGGCATATCGTGATCGCGCACCCGACGGTCGCGCCCCATTCGATGCTGAGCGCGGCGGACATGGTAGAACGACGCGGCGCGCGTTTTGTCGAAGCGCCGTTTACCGGGAGCAAGCTCGGCGCGGAAAAAGGTGAGCTGGTCTTTTACGTAGCCGGTGACGAGGTCGCGTTGAAAGAAGCGCGGCCGATTCTGGAAGCGAGCTCGAAGGAAATTATTGAGATTGGCCACATCGGTCAGGCCACGGTGGTAAAACTGGCGACCAATATCGCGACCGCCGCGAGTGTGCAGGCGCTCGCAGAAGGCCTCGCGCTCATCAATGCTGCCGGTATCCCGGCGGAAAAATTTGTCGAGGCAATGCAGAACAACGCCAGCTATTCAAAAACGCTCTCGATGAAATTGCCGAAGATGATCGAAAATAATTTCGAGCCGCACTTCGCGCTCAAGCACATGCTGAAGGATATGAAGATCGCGAGTCAGCTTGGTCTTTCGCATCATCTTGAACTCGCGGTCACCACCGCCGCGCGAGATCGTCTTCTCGAGCAAGAGCAGCGCGGATTCGCGGAAGAAGATTTCTCGGTCATCGCGCGCAAATATTTTCCGGAAGTTCAATGGCCCGCAGTTGAACAGGACCTGGAACTTTTCGAGCCGCCCCCACCGATCGAACCGGCGGCAACGATTTCCAGCATGGGCGAGGTTGCGGCCGCGGTGCAGCCCGATGTCGATCTTGCACCG
>DATEWZ010000037.1:0-9053 GCA_035257485.1 Chthoniobacterales bacterium | reverse complement strand
CGGGCGTCAATCGCCGGCTTCGATGTTTTCGAGCAATCGCTCCAGGCGCGCGCGAGACTTGGTTATATGCCGGAAAGCGTGCCGCTCTATAATGATATGCGGGTCACCGAGTATCTGGATTATCGGGCTGCGCTCAAAGGGGTTCCGCATCGCCGCGTCGCGGAACGGGTCGGTGACGTGAAAGAGCTTTGCGGTGTGCGCGAAGTCGAAAGGAAATTAATCGGCGCACTTTCGAAAGGCTACCGGCAGCGGGTCGGTCTGGCCGATGCGTTGATCAGCGAACCGGACCTTCTGATTCTGGACGAGCCGACGATCGGTCTCGATCCAAATCAAATCCGCCAGGTGCGCGAGCTGATCAAAAATCTCGGCAAGCAGCACACGATCTTGCTTTCGACGCACATTTTGCCGGAAGTGGAGATGACCTGCAGTCGCGTGATCATTATTCACAAGGGACGAATCGAAGCGTGCGACACGCCTGAGAATCTTCTTTCCCAAATTCGACAGGCCGGCGGCGTTGTCGTTGAGGCGAAGACCGGCAACGACGATGGCACGGAAGAATTGAAAAAGATTTCCGGTGTCCGCGAGGTCAAGATGGATGACGAAGATGGCTGGCAGATATTTTCGCTGCGCGTGGAATCGGGACGCGACGTGCGCGAAGAAATTTTTAAACTCGCGGCCGCGCGGCATTGGACGCTGCGCGAACTCTCCCAACGGCGCGCCACGTTGGAGGACGTGTTTGTCGAGATCACGCATTCGGACCAAATCGGGCTGGAGTAAGCGGAGATGTCGATCTTCCGATGAGAAAATTTTACGCATTACTGGCTCGCGAAGTCCGGAGTTACTTCCATTCGCCGATCGCCTACATCGTCCTCGTCTTTTTCCTGCTCGTGAGCGGCGTCGATTTTTATTTCCAGGTTTCTTTCATGAACCAGCGCCCAGCCGGGTATTCGGTCCATGAAGCGTTTTTCAATTCGGTATTTTTCTGGTTCGCGTTCGTTTTGATTTTCCCACTCATCACAATGCGCCTTTTCTCCGAGGAATTTAAACTTGGCACGATCGAGCCATTGATGACCGCGCCGGTGCGCGATTTGCAGGTTGTACTCGCAAAATTTTTCGGCGCGCTCGTCTTTTACATCGTGCTCTGGCTTCCGACGCTCATCTACTTCGCGATCTTTCAAAAAATCACCCATCAGCCGGCGGCGGCCTCGATAGGCGCGTACTGGGGTTCGTACTTGATGCTCCTCTTGCTCGGAATGTTTTATCTCTCGATCGGGTGCCTCGCTTCAGTCGTGACCAAAAACCAAATCGTGGCCGCGATTATTTCGTTCTCCGCGATCACGCTCCTGTTCTTTCTCGGCCTCGTTCAATTCATTCTACTCGACGTCAGCTCGGGAATGCGCGACGCGCTCGGATATTTTTCGGCGATCGAGCACATGGGAACGTACTCGCGGGGCGTGATCGATACGCGGCCGATTGTCCTTTATCTGAGCATGACCGCTTTCACACTCGCGCTCACTTATCAGGCGTTCCAATCGCGCAAATGGAGGTTGTAACGAATGGCTGAGGCTCCGACAAAATCGAAAGCGAAGGGAATTCAGCGCCTGCAAATCGGGTTGAACCTTCTCCTTCAGCTGCTTCTCATTCTCTTTTTGATCATCGCCGTCAATTGGGTCGGCTTCCGCCATTACAAACGTTGGGACGTTTCGCGCGACCAGAAATACGCGCTTTCCGACAAGACGAAACGGTTCCTCAATACCGTGAAAGGAAAAATCCGGATCACGGTTTTCTTTTCGCCGAACACGCCGATCAGCGGCGACGTCGCGAGCTTGCTTACCGAATATCAGTACGCGGCGAAGGGTAAGATCGACATCGAGAACATCGACCCGCAGCGAAACCTCTCGCGCGCGAAGGAGTTGTTCGACAAATACAAAGTGGTTAGCGACGAAAGTTTGCTGATCATCGATTACGACGGCCGCAACAAGACCGCAAAGGCGTCGGAGATGGCGGAGGTCGATCAAAGCGGCATGGCGATGGGAGAAGGACCGCGCGTTACTGCGTTCAAAGGCGAGCAAGTCATTACCAGCGCGATGATGGACCTGGTTGAAGGCAAAAAGAACGTGATCGGTTATGTGACCGGACACAAAGAACCCTCAATCGCGGAGCCGTCGCCGCTGGCGATGGTGCAGCAACAACAGCAACCGGAGCGCAGTCCGGTCTCGGTGATGAAGACGTTCATTGAGAACGAGAACATCAAGTTCCAGGAATTGAACTTGTACAACGAGCCGCAAATTCCGGCCGACGTGAAAACGGTGATGATCGCAGGTCCGCAGTACGATTTGTCCGAGCGCGAATTAAAATTGCTGCACGATTTTTGGGACAACCAGGGACGGATCCTGTTGTTGGTCGATCCTTCCGCGAAAACGCCGAAGCTGGACGCATTTCTCAACGAGCTCGGCGTAAAAGTGAACGACGACCGCTTGATGGCTTTCGTGCGCACCGGAATTGAGGAGCTCGCGCTCGTTCGAGATGTGCAGGCGCGTTTCCTCGGCGATAGTCCGGTGACAAAACGCCTTGCCGACGTCCGCGCATTATTTTTTGGCGGAACATCGTCGCTCACGCTCGAGCAACCCCGCGTCCAGGCGGCGAACATTCGGCTTCAGCCGTTGATCGAGGCGGAAAAAGGCTATTTCGCGGAAAAGGATTACAACACGACCGATCAGACGAAGCTGCAAAACGACGCAAAGGCTGCCCCCACCGTGCCGTTAGTGGTCGGCGTTTCGATCGAGAAAGGCGGGAGCGCGGACGAGCGGGTGCAAATGAACTCGTCGCGCATGGTCGTCGTCAGCAACTCCACGTTCGTCCAGGACAACGCGCTCACTCAGGACCAACAAGCGCTCGATTTTATTTCGGGATGCGCGAACTGGCTGCTCAGTCGCGAACAACTGATCGGCATCGCGCCCAAAGTTCCAAAGACGCTGACCTTCAGTTTGAGTCCGGAAGCGTTGAAGAGTTTGCGGTGGATGGTGCTAGTGCTGATCCCGCTCGTTTTTGTCGTTCTGGGCACTGCGGTCTGGTGGAAGCGGCGCGCCTGATCAATTAGAACCCGTCATGAAGTGGAAATCGACATTGATCTTGTTCGTCATCGCGGTCGGCGTGTGGGCCTATCTCTTCTTTGTCGAACGCAACCGGCTCGGCACCGAAGAAGCGGCCCGCCAGGCGGCGAACGTCGTTAATTTCGAGCGCGAGAACATCGAAGGCCTGATCATTCAGAACGGCGACGACAAGATCGAGATCCGCAAGCGGGACGACAAATGGCGGCTCGAAACGCCGATCAAAGACCAGGCGGACGCTTCGGTTGTGAATGAGCTGCTCTCCAGTTTGGAGAACTGGCAAAAGGACGCCTCGATTTCGGCGAAGGAAATGGAAGCGGACAAAAACAAACTCGCCGATTACGGAGTCGGAAATCCGAAGCTGCGTTTGAAATTGATCGGGAAGGACGCGCCGCCGGAAATCTTTTTCGGCAAGGATGCCGCGCTTGAAGGTCGCATGTATGTCCGGTTCGAGAATTCGAAGGAAACATTTCTCGCGAACCAATCCGTCAGGAAAGCGCTCGAAAAGAAGCCGGAAGATTTTCGAAATCGTAAATTGACGGACTTGATCATGGCGCAAGTGGTCCGAGCGGTTTTAAAAACGCCGGCCGGCGAAATGGAATTGCAGAAAAAAGGCGACCACTGGGACATCATCAAGCCGCTGCACACGCGCGCCGACGACCAAAAGGTCAGCGACATGATCGCGCAAGTAACGACCGCGCGAATTCAGCAATTCGTGGCCGACGATCGCGGCGATTTGCATCAATACGGTCTCGCCGAACCACGCGGCTCGCTCACGCTTTTCGCGGAGAACGACAAACAGGGTCAGACGCTTCAGATCGGGAGCGTTTCGGAAAAAGAGAAAGAGCAGGTTTACGTTCGGTTTTCACCGCGCGCCTTCGTTTACACGTTGCCGAAGAAAATTGAGGAGACCCTCAACAATAAGCCGAACGATTTGCGCGATCGCCACCTGGTCAGGATCGACACCAAGATTTTGGACCGCCTAACGATCGATGCACCTGGAAAAGGGAAAACCGTTCTCGCGCGCAAGGACGAAAATTGGACCATTGCCAGCAAGAACAACGCGCCGGCAAATTCCAGCGTAGTGCGCCGCTTGATCGACACGTTGCAAAACGAACAGGTCACGAAGTTTGTCGAAGATGTCGCGTCGAATCTTGCGAAGTACGGCCTCGATAAACCGCAGCTCACCGTCACGTTCAGCTCGTTCGCGTCCGAGAACACCGCCGAAACGAAAGCCGGCGAGCAGCCGTTTGCCTCGGTCGCATTTGGAAAAGTTGAAGGAAACGACGTTTACGCGCGCGTCGGGGACGAGCCGTTCGTCGTTGCGCTGCGCAAAGCGTTGCTCGATCAGATTCTTGCCGAGCCATTGCAATGGCAGGACCAGGCAATCTTCAATTTCAAGGCCGACCAGATTCATCGCGTCAGCATCACGGCGGACAAAATGCAGGCGCTGGTTCGGGGTGAAAAGAATCAATGGACTTGGACGACCGGCAGCGGGCCAATCAATCAGGCGAACCTGCAATCTCTCTTGAACACGCTCTCAACGTTGCACGCGGTGAAGTGGGTTGGATCGACAACTGCCGCGCACGCTCTCGATAAACCGCAGCTCGTTGTCACCTTTACAACTTCCCCGGACGACAAAGCGACGCACAAACTGATTGTCGGCGCCGCGGCGCCGGACGGCGGGGCCTTCGCGAAAGTGGAAGAGCGCGAAGGCACGTTCACGATCAGCACTCCGGCTCTGAGCGGGCTCAAACTGCCGCTGGTCGCTTCCGAATCGCCGACGCCGAGCCCAAGCGCAAGCGCGACCGCAACCGCGCGTTAATTCTTCGTCGCGGTATAGATCGTGACGATTCCGCCGGTGAGCGGCTCAGCGGACGCACCACTGAAACCGCTCGCTTCAATCAAGCGCAGTAACGCGTCGCCGCCGGGAAATTTTTCGATCGATTCACCCAAATAATCGTAAGCCGTTTTCTTTTTTGTAAGGAACGCGCCGAAGATCGGGAGCACGCGGTGAAGATAGAATCGAAAAACCGATCGCAAGATCGACATCGACGGCAACGAGAACTCCATCACCAGCAAGTGGCCGTTCCCGACCAGAATGCGATTCATTTCGCGAAGCGCGACGCTCCAGTCTTTGATGTTTCGCAAACCGAACGCGATCGTGACGCAATCGAACGAGCGTTCCGCAAACGGCAGGGCGAGCGCATCCGCGACGATTGTTCGGCGAACGCCTTTCGCTTTTGCCACCGCGAGCATCTCTTTAGAAAAATCCGCGCCGATGATTTCGGAATGCGGGACGGCCTTTTCCAACGTCAACGCCAGATCGCCCGTTCCGGTCGCAAGATCGACAATCGCGTTGGGTTTCCACAACTTCACGATTTGAGCGGCTCGTTTGCGCCAGCAAAAATCACACCCGCAGCTCAGAAGATGATTCGCCAGATCGTATCGGCCAGAAATGCTTCCGAACATTTCCCGAACGGTTTCGGGATCGCGAGATTGCGAAAGCTGGTTCGAATTAACCAAGCGGTTGTTCTTTCCGGCCGGCTTTTGTTTGCGAGAGGGCAAGACCGATTCCCAACCAGGTCGCTGGCATCAGTTGAAGAAGGAGACGCGGCAACGAGGACGTGATGTGAGCGGTGTAGCTCGGCCATGCACTAAAAAGATACGTCGCTAAGTAAAGCGTGAGCGGACCAAGCAGCCCGATCGCCAGGAGAACTCGGGAAAATGTTCGAGCCGCCAGGACATAAATGATCGCGACGATCGCGAGCAGCCAAAAAATGCTCCAATGACTCGGCTCGCTCGCCTCCGCGAGGAGCACGCTGAAGATCGTGCCAAGTCGATTGAGATTGTGAGAGAGCAACTCAAACGTCGGGGGCGCGAAATCTGACGGCAAGATCGCGTGCATCGCCTTGAGATAAACGCGCCAACTGATGATCAACAACAGGCCGGGGAGGATCGCGATCACGAACGGACGAATTCGATGTCGAACAAAACCGACGATCAATCCGAGCAACGCGAGCAACGCCCACAAGATTACGCCTTCAGATTTGATCCAGGGAATGAAAGTGAGGGTCGCACCGAACAGAAAGAGCGTTTCTCGAGAATCAGATTCGGATGACAACAAAAGATAACCGAGCGCCGCGACGTAAAAGACCGCGAGCGGAATATCGGCGTAGCCAACGGTCACTCCACCGGGGCTCGCGGTGAAGAAGGGAACGAACGGCATCAAGAGCGCGATCAATAGACCGAGCCAGCGTTTGCCCGTTAGTCGCGTGATGAACAACGTCAGCAGCAGCGCGCCGGAAATGTAAAACAACGGGAAGATTGTCTTGATCCAAAATTGGTGCGGTGCGCCCATCCAAAGATAAAGCCAGAGCTCGGTGAACGGAATGGCGAGCGGATATTCCGGATGACTAAACGCGCGGCCGGGACTCGAATAATAAGATTGCGGCAGAACTCCCGAATTCAAAAACGCATAACGCGCTTTGATCTCCCAGTTAAACAACCCGTCCCACCCGAGAGTGTGTTTGAGCGAAACGAAAAATATCGAGATCAGCTCAAGAGCGAGAAGACTCGCGAGAACCCACTCGAGACGATTGTTCGGTCGCGGCAATGAAAAGTGAATCGCGTTGCTCTTTTTGATTCTCCAACCGATGAAACCGAGTGCCACGCAGGCGAGCGTCACAAAAAGTTGCAGGACCAAACCGGAGGCAACGATTCCGCCGAGCCACAACAAAAGCGAAACGACGGCGGACCCGAACAACCAGGAAAGTGCCGCGCACTCAATCAAATTGATTGCCTGTCTGCCGTAGCCTTGGCGAAGGCGGATCGATCTTCGCATCAAAAGAACGACAACTCCGAGCCCCGCCGCGAACAGCGTGACGTAAGCGGCAAACAAACCGAGCAAGTTCATTGATTCGAATTGAGAGATTCGATCGGAAGCAGGGTAATGCTCGGTCCGAAGTGCGCGGCGTCCTTGATCCAAACCGGCGGTTTCAAATCGCAAAAGACAACCGCGCTGACCGAAGTTTTGTTGATCGCGGCTAATTCTTGCGAATAGCTCGCTGGACTGACGCGAATAATTTGGACCTCGCGCGGCCAGGAGAGATACGCGACCAACATCCCCAAAAATTCGCTCGGCGAATTGCCCGCATCGACGAGGATTCTTATCGATTTGTCTCGCGGCAGCGTTTCAATCCCTTGAACGAACAAATCCGAACCGCTTCGGACATGGGTTAAGCCGCTGAGATAGGAATCGGTGGAATGATTCGGTTCGATCGGCCCGATTTTATTTTCGAGGACGGCCGGACCGACCGTTGAAATGCTCAACGCAACGAAAATGATGAAGAGGACGCACCAAAGGCCGACGTGAAGATAAAATCGGGCGCGCATTTAACGAAGATGCCGATCTTAGCGCGCGGTCGTCCAGAAGAAATGCCAAAGAGGAAACGGAAGAACGTTGCATGAGAGCGTGCTCTGCGCATTGTAGTTCGCCTCGCTCACGTGGCGGAATTGGCAGACGCGTACGGCTCAGGACCGTATGGGGCAACCCGTGGAGGTTCGAGTCCTCTCGTGAGCAAATTGCTCTGGTTGATGTTTGATTACTGACCGCGTCTTCGTTTGCGGGCGCGGGCTTCGAGTTGTTGAGCTTTGCGAGCTTTGCCGAGCGACCGCAACAGGTCGGCGTAGTTGGCGGCCACGATCTCGTAATCTTCCGGCGGTTGATCGGTCATTTCCTCCCAACTCTTAAGCGAGGCGCGATAAAGCTCGGCCGCCTTCGGATAATCACCCCGGGAATGATAAACGACCGCGAGATTGCATTTCGATTGCGCGATGTCGGGATGAGTCGGCGGCAAAACTTTTTCGCGAATGCCCAAGGCGCGCAGATGCGTCTTCTCCGCTTCGGCGTAACGCTTCTCGTTCGTGTAAAAGACAGCGAGATTATTCAGGACCGAGGCGACGTCGGCGTGCTGCGGTCCAAGCTGTTTTTCGTAAATTTGGAGCGCGTGCAAATAATACGGCTCGGCCGCTTTCTGCCGGCCCGATCGACGAAAAATCAGCGCGACGTTGTTCAGCATCGTTCCCAAGTCGGCATAGGGGAGATCATCCAACTGCGTGCCGGCCGCAATCGCCTTCTCGTAATAACGGATCGCTTCGTCCTGTTGACCGAGGTTGTCGCACAGAAACGCCAGCCGGCGCGCGGAGCGATAAAGCATTCGTTGATCCGGCGGCCTCGCTTTTTCCAGAACGCCGTGCGCTTTGAGCAAAAACGGTTTCGCTTTTACGCGATCCCCGCCTTGATCGAGCAAGGTGCCGAGTTTCTCGTAACTTACTGCGAGCGCGTTATCGTCATCGCCGAAACTGCGCTTGGCCAGCTCGAGCAAAGTCTCGGCAACGCGAATCGCTTCGGGAAGCCGGCCACTCGCGCGGAGCATCTCGAGTTTGTCGTTGAGAATTGCCCAAAGTTTCTCTTCGCCTTTCATGGGCGCGAAATCAGAAACCTTCGCTCAGTTGCGTGACAAGGCGGTTCGCCAATTCTTCCGTGGCCAATGGGAGCGCCTGCCGTTCGTCGGTGGTAACATCGGTGCCGACGAAAAAGCTGGTGGTGCCTACGACTTCGCCGGAAGGGCCGATATTCTTGCCATCGGGCCCGACCAGTCTGTATTTCACTCGCATCGCGAGATTGAATTCGCTCGTCGCCAAAACATTTCCGCGCACGGAGCGGGCGGGCGAGCGACTAATCCGAATGATCTCGGCCTTCAAGGTCGCGTCTGCGTTGTCGCTGTTGCCAATCTTGAACGTGCCGTCCTGTTGAAACTGTTTGATCACGGTATCGGTCACGAGCACTTCCACGCGCGGAATGAGCGTCTTGTTCTCGAAGGTCGGAATCGCGATCGTGTGGATGTCGGAAAGATAATACGGCTTCACCGGGCCGATGCG
>DATEWZ010000036.1:0-8106 GCA_035257485.1 Chthoniobacterales bacterium | reverse complement strand
CAACAACTGGTCGGTCCGCTCATCGACCACGCCGACTGGAATCGTTTGCGCAGTGTCCCCCACCCAACCGTCCTGGATCACGCCGATGTCGAGCTTTACGATGTCACCGTATTGAATGCGGCGCTGACTGCCTATTCCGTGCACGACTTCGTCATTGAGCGAGATGCAAATGTTTCCTGGAAAAACGCGATGACCCAATCGATAACCGAGAAAAGCGCTCTTCACTTTTGCGTCCGCCATGAAATCGGCGGCTGCGTCGTCCACTTCCTTGGTCGTGACTCCGGGACGGACCAGCTCGCCGACGCGATCAAGAATTTCGCTCGCAGTGCGGCACGATTGCCGCATCTTCTCGATTTCTTTTGCGTTCTTGATCGGAATCATGCGAGCACTTTGTCTTCAATCAGCCGCGATATATCTGCAAACACCGTTTCGCGGTCGCGGTTTCCATCGATCTTTTGCAAGATCGACATCTTCCCGTAAAAATCCGCCAACGGCTGCGTCTTGGTGTTGTATTCGCGCAGGCGCTGTTGGAGCACACTCATGTCGTCATCACTTCGCCGCACCAGTCTGCCTTCGCAATACGGACAAATCGGTCGATCGTCAAAATGCGCGCTGTCAGCGCTGGTGGTGAAACCACAGGTGCGACATTGCAATCTTCCGGCAATTCGTGAGCGCACCGTTTGCTCCGAGACTTCGAGCCAAATCGCGTAATCGAGGGACGTTTTCAGGCCTTTCAAGATTTTCGCCAAACTTTCCGCCTGGGGCAGCGTTCGCGGAAACCCGTCGAAGACGAAACCGTAGCTGCCATGCAAATGCAGCCAGTCCTCGATCAGTTTCACGATCGTTTTGTCCGGAACGAGGTCTCCCCGTTGCAACATTTCCGCCGTTTCCAAGCCGAGCGGCGTCCCCAAATCTCTTTCCCGTCGCAAAATCGCGCCGGGTGATGTGACGGGAATTCCAAACTGACGAGTGATCAATTCTGCCTGCGTTCCCTTGCCGGAACCGGGCGCGCCGAGTAAAACCAGTCGCCGTTTCACTTCGATGCCAAAAATGCGGCAACGCCGCCGATCACGATGATCGCGATGCCGACATAGAGCCACATCAAGGTGCGTTCGGCCGCTGCTTCGCCACGGACGTAAGCCGAGCGTCCGGTAAATCCGCCGCGCACGCGACCCTTACGCAAAAATCCGTCGTAATGGCGCTGAATCAAATGCGTTTCAACCTGGCGCATGGTGTCGAGCATCACGCCGACCATGATCAACAAACTCGTGCCGCCGAAAAATTGCGCGGTCACTTGAGGGACGTGCATCCATTGGCTCAACAAGCTTGGAAGCACGGCAATGATCGTCAGAAAAATTGCGCCTGCGAACGTCAATCGCGTCATTGTGTAATCGAGAAATTCCGCGGTCGGTTTACCCGGACGCACGCCGGGAATGTAGCCGCCGTACTTTTTCAGATCGTCGGCGATCTGCGACGGCTGGAATTGTGTCGCGACCCAGAAATAACTGAAGAAGAAAATCATCGCCGCGAGCACGACGTAATGGAGCCAGCCGGTTGAAAGCATTTCCGAAATTTGTCGCGCAGTCGGACTGTTCGGAAAGGCCCAGCTCACGATTTGATTCGGAAACAACAAGAGCGCCCACGCGAAGATGATCGGCATCACGCCGGGATAATTCACTTTCAACGGCATGTATTGGGTATTGCCGCCGTATTGTTTTCGGCCAACCACGCGCTTCGCGTATTGCACCGTGATCTTCCGCACGCCTTGCGTGATCGCGATGACTCCTGCGATGACCAGAAGCAAAAACAGAATCATTAACACGAGCACCATCGGATTCACCTGACTGGCATTGCCGCCTGTCGGGACGAACGTCTTCCAAGCTTGCGCGAGCGCCGCGGGAAGACGCGCTACGATACCAATGGTGATGATCAGCGAAATACCATTACCGATGCCGCGCTCGGTGATTTGATCGCCGAGCCACATGAGCAGCAACGTGCCGGTCGTTAGTGAAATCACGGTCACGACACGAAACACCCATCCTGGATCGTCAACGAGCGGGATTCCGAGGTGTTGAATCGTTTCGGAAATTCCCGGCAACGCCACGCGATACGCTTCCGGATGTTGGAATGAAATCGCGAGCAGGTAGCCCTGGAAAATGCAAAGACCGACGGTCATGAACCGCGTGTATTGCATGATCTTTTGCCGGCCGCCGTCTTCGCGCGCGAGTCTTCCGAGTTGCGGAATCACCGCCGAAAGCAGCTGCATCATGATTGACGCGCTGATGTAGGGCATGATGCCGAGCGAGAAGATCGCGCAATTTTCCAAAGCGCCGCCGCTGAACAAATTAAGCAACGCCGCCAGATTGCCGCCCGATTTTTCAGTGAGCGCACTGCGAAACCATTCCTGTAAAACAGCCTGGTTAACTCCCGGCGTGGTGATCGCCGCTCCAAGTCGCACGATGACGACGACGGCGAGCGTGAACAGAATTCGGCGACGCAGCTCCGGAATCTTGAGCGTATTAACGAAGGCCGAAACCATCTTTTACTTCCGTGAAGGCTTTTTCTTCGCTTTCGGCTGCGACTTCGATGTCGATTTTTTCTTCGCCGTTTCTTCCTTCGCGGCTGGATCGACATCCTCTCCGGCTGCGGCCGGTTTTTCAGCCGCGCGGTCGCGCATTGTCACGCTTCCGCCTGCTTTTTCAATCTTCGCCTTGGCCGATTCGCTGATTTTGTCCGCCTCGATCTTGAGCGCGTGCTTCAATTCGCCGTCGCCCAAAATCTTGATGCCGACGAACTGGCCGCGCACCAGCTTTGATTCGCGCAGCAACTGTTCGTTCACGACCGTACCCGCTTTGAAATCGTTGAGATCGCTCAGATTCACGATTGCGAATTCTTTGTGAAATGCGGCGTTGTTGAATCCGCGTTTTGGCAAACGACGAATCAACGGCATTTGTCCGCCTTCAAATCCGAGACGAATGCTGCCGCCCGAGCGCGCTTTTTGACCTTTGTGGCCTTTGCCGCTCGTTTTTCCGTGACCGGAGCTTTCGCCGCAACCAAGTCGCTTCACGCGATGGCGCGCACCCGGACGCGGTCTGAGATTATGGAGCCGCATCATGACTGTGATTGGGCTGCCGCGGCCATCGCTTTCCCATCGCCGCCTTTAATTCCGCGCACTTTGAAAATCTCGTCTTTGCGTCGCAACGATTTCAGAGCCTCAATCGTCGCCTTGACGACGTTCGCGTGATTACTCGAACCGAGCGATTTCGCGAGCACGTCGCGAATTCCGGCCGCTTCGACAACCGCGCGCACACCGCCACCCGCGATAACGCCGGTTCCGGGCGATGCTGGTCGCAACAAGACGCGTCCGCCACCGAATTCCCCGACCACTTCGTGCGGGATCGTATTTTCGTAGAGTGAAACTTTCTCCATCGACTTCTTCGCGGACTCCGAGGCTTTCCGGATCGCTTCCGACACTTCGTTCGCTTTTCCAAATCCGACGCCGACCGAGCCGTCATGATCGCCGGCCACGATGAGTGCGCTGAAACTGAAACGCCGCCCGCCCTTTACAACTTTCGCGCAACGGTTGATGAACACGACTTTCTCGGTCGTATCGCCCTTTTGCGCCGGCGCTTTGTCGGCCCCGCGATCTTGTCGTCGTCCTCTGTTGTCTCCTGGTGCTGGCATGAAATTAAAACCTTAATCCGCCTTCGCGCGCGGCATCCGCGAGCGCTTTTACTTTGCCTTGGTATTGAAATCCGCCGCGATCAAAGACCACGTTCTCGATCTTTTTACCCTTCGCGCGTTCCGCAATTGTCTTGCCGACCACTTCGGCGCTCGCGCGATTCGCGCCCAGCTTGCTTTTGCCGAGCACGCTTTTCTCGACCGTCGAGGCCGCGATCAATGTCTTGCCCGCGTCATCGTCGATCACTTGCGCGTAAACGTGTTTGCCCGAGAAAAAGATCGACAAGCGCGGACGCGCGGCGGTGCCGGAAACTTTTTTCCGGATCCGCTTGTGCAACCGCTGCCGAGCTGTTTTCCGATTGAACGCCATAAAAATTATTGGACGGTCTTGCCTTCCTTGCGACGGATTTGTTCGCCCGCGTAACGAACGCCTTTTCCTTTGTACGGTTCCGGCGGGTAATAACGGCGAATGTCCGCCGCGACCTGGCCGACAACTTTCTTGTCCGCGCCCTGGATCGAGATCTTGGTGTTGTCGGTGACCGTGATTTTGATGTCTTTCGGAATCGGAAACAGGATCGGGTGCGAAAATCCGAGACTGAGATTCAAGTTTTGTCCCTGGACCGCCGCTTTGAAGCCGACGCCTTCGATCTCGAGATTTTTTGTGAAGCCTTCGCTCACGCCCACGACCATGTTGTGCACGAGCGCGCGAGAAAGACCGTGCAATGCTTTCGCAGTTCGCGTCTCCGCGCCGCGCGCGAGCGAAACGTGATTGTCTTTCACGCTGCCTTTGATTTGGCGCGGCAACTTCCAGTTCAGCTTGCCTTTCGGTCCTTCAACCGAAACGCCGCCGTCATTGTCGATGTTGACTTTGACTTTGTCTGGAATGTCGACCGGCTTATTTCCAATTCGCGACATAAAAATTACCAAACGTAGGCGAGCAATTCGCCGCCGACTTTTTGTTTCTTTGCTTCACGGCCCGACATCACGCCGCGCGAGGTTGATAAAATCGCCGTGCCCATTCCACCGAGGACGCGTGGAATTTCGTCCGCGCCAACATAACGCCGCAAACCTGGACGGCTCACGCGCTTCAAACCGGTGATCGCGCAGGTGTGATCAACGAGCTTGTTCGTGATCTTGATCCGCGGATGCGCTGATTTGGTGTCGACTTCGTAATCGGCGATGTAGCCCTCGCTCTTGAAAATCCGCACGACTTCAGCTTTGAGCTTCGAGTACGGGACAAAGACCTCCATCTTCTGCGCGCGCGCGCCGTTGCGCATGCGAGCGAGCAAATCTGCAATTGAATCTGTAACAGTACTCATGAAATTCAGGCGGCTTGTTCAGCCGGTCCACCGTTTGGCGATGGGCTCGCCGGGGCGGTTTTCTTCGCGCGATCGGCGAATGGCATTCCCATTTCGCTCAGGAGCGATTTGGCCTCTTCGTCCGTTCGCGCGCTGGTCACGATTGTAACATCAAAACCGATGTTGCGCTTGATTTTATCCATCTCCACTTCGGGAAAAATTGTCTGATCCGGGACGCCAAGCGTGTAGTTGCCATGTCCGTCAAAAGCGCGCGCCGGCACTCCGCGAAAGTCGCGAATGCGCGGGAGCGCGGCCTTGATCAATCGCTCAAGAAATTCGTACATCCGCTCGCCGCGCAACGTGACTTTGGCGCCGATGATCTGATTCTTGCGCAGTTTGAAATTCGCAATGCTCTTTTTCGAGCGCGTCTCGGCCGGTGTTTGCCCGGTAATCAACGCCAGCTCCGCTTTCGCTTCGTCCATCGCCTGTTTGATGTCCGGCTGCGAACCGACCGACGTGTTCACCACGACCTTTTGGATCTTCGGGATCTGGTGGACGTTTTTGTACTTATGACGCTCGCGCAACGCGGGCACCACGCGATCTTTGTAATGTTTGTAAAATTCGTTTTCCATTAGGCCGCTTTCTTCTCAGGCTCCTTCTTCGATTTCGCCTTGGTTTTCGTGGCCGCCTTCTTCTCGATCAAGCGCACATTCGAAATATGGATCGGGCCTTCGCGTTCGGCGATCTTGCCCTGTGGATTGTCCTGCGATTTGCGCAGGTGCTTCTTAATAATCCGCACGCCTTCGACCAGGACGCGTTGCTTCCTCGTCAGCACTTCCAGAATTTTCCCCGACGAACCTTTGAAGTTCCCCGAGATCACTTCGACTTCATCGCCTTTTTTAACGTGAAATCTGAGTCGGCTCATAACACCTCCGGCGCGAGAGAAACAATTTTCATGAAATTGCGGTCTCGCAGTTCGCGTGCGACCGGACCGAAAATGCGAGTGCCGCGCGGGTTCAAATCTTTGTCGATGATCACGATCGCGTTGTTATCGAAGCGCAGATACGAACCGTCTTCACGGCGAATCGCCTGCCGCGTGCGCACCAAAACCGCGCGCACGACCTCGCCCTTTTTTACCGTTCCAGTCGCGCTCGCTTCTTTCACGTTCGCCGTGATCACATCTCCGATCCGGGCATAAAGCGTGGCCTTGCCGATCACGCCGATCATTGTCGCCATCCGCGCGCCGGTATTGTCTGCCACCTCAAGTCTGGATCGAATCTGCACCATAAAAATTATTTCCCGAGAACCTCGACCAATCGCCACCGTTTCAATTTGCTCAACGGCCGCGTCTCCATGATCCGCACCGTGTCGCCCGTCTTCGCCTTGTTCTCTTCGTCGTGCGCGTAAAAGCGGCGGATTTGTTTCACGATCTTGCCGAACTTCGGGTGCGGCACGCGCGTCGTCGTTTGGACAACGATCGTCTTGTTCATTCGGTCCGAAATCACTTCACCGACGCGCGTTTTGCGCGCGGAGCGGGTGTACTTCGCCGGAAGGGGTGGCGGCGTAGCTGCTGGTTGGGTCGCTGTCTCGGCCATAAATTATTTCGCCTTCTTTGCTTTCGGTTCCTCCGCCGGAATCGTCCGCGGCTCCTTGGAACGCTTGGAAAGAATCGTCTCGATCCGTGCCACGTCGCGGCGAATCAAGCGCAGCCGGCTCGGTAGCTCGAGCTGGCCGCTCTGCTGCTGCAAACGCAGATGCAACCGCTCCTGGCGAAGATCGCGCCGCTTCGTCAGCAACTCGTCTGTGCTCATCTCAATGATTTCTTTGATTTTCATGTTCGTTAGGCGGCAGCCACGTGGTGGCGGCTGATAAATTTCGTGCGCACCGGCAATTTGTCGGCCGCCAGTCGCAGCGATTCGCGCGCGACCGATTCCGTCAGACCATCCAGCTCAAACAAAATGTTACCCGGCTTCACCGTCGCGACCCAAAACTCGGGCTGGCCTTTACCTTTACCCATTCGCGTTTCTGGTGGGCGCGCGGTCACCGATTTGTCCGGGAAAATCCGGATCCAAAGCTTGCCTTTGCGTTTCATGTTACGGGTCAACGCCACACGCGCCGCTTCGATCTGCGTGTTCGTGATCCACGCGCGCTCGAGCGTTTGTAGACCGAACTCGCCGAAATTGATTCGGATATTGCGAGTGGCAGTTCCCTTGCGGCTTCCCCGCTGGGACTTCCGATACTTCACTCGTTTGGGCATCAACGGCATAAAAACTTCCTAGGCTTGGGCTGGTTCCGCGGCGGGTGGCAGTGGCGGCGGTGCCTTTTCCTGCGCTTCGGCCGGCACTTCTTCCTTCTTACAGATCCAGCATTTCACGCCGATCTTCCCATAAACTGTGTTTGCTTCGGCAAATCCGTAATCGATCGGGGTCCGCAGCGTATGCAGCGGAACTTTTCCTTCGCGGTACCATTCCGAGCGCGAAATTTCCGCGCCGTTCAATCGGCCCGAACAACGCAAACGAATTCCCTCCGCGCCAAAATCCATCGCGACCTGCACCGCCTTCTTCATCGCGCGGCGGTAAGCGATCCGGCGCTCAATTTGCAGCGCGACGTTCTCGGAGACCAATTGCGCATCCAATTCGGGCGTCTTGATCTCCTGGATGTCGATCTTGATTTGCTTGCCCTGCGCCATCTTCGAAATTTCTTCCGTCATCTTCTCGATCTCGGCGCCCTTGCGGCCGATCACGATGCCGGGACGGGCCGTATGGATCGTCACCCGAATCGAATTCCACGCGCGTTCGATCACGATCTTCGCGACCGCCGCGAACTGAAGTTTCTTCTTCACGTAAGCGCGGATCTCGAGATCGCTGTGCAAAAAGTCCGGCAATTCCTGCGGCGACGCATACCAGCGCGAACGCCAGTCACGGTTCACGCCAAGTCGGAATCCAATTGGATTAACTTTTTGTCCCATAAAAATTATTTCTTCGCCGCCGCCTTCGCGGTCTTCTTGGTCTTCTTCGGTTTTTTCTCCGCCGCAGGCGCTTCCTTCTCGTCCTTCTTCCCTTCGGCCCTCTCCGGCTTCTCGTCTGTCAAAATGATCCGGATGTGGCTCGTTCGTTTCAAAATCTGC
>DATEWZ010000035.1:0-2164 GCA_035257485.1 Chthoniobacterales bacterium | reverse complement strand
GGCATCGGCGTGCCGATGCGATACGGATCGCGCGCCGTTACGACTGCGGTTTGTGTTGAAGCGCTCGTCAAATATCGCGCGCAGCAATGAACACACCTCTGCACAGCCGCGCTCTCTTGCGTCACATTCGCTTCGACGAAGTTTTTGTTCTTCAAGGAACGCCGCTCATGGGCGTGGCCTTCGCCATCGGCGCAATCACCACCGCTAATCTTGAAACGCTGGGCGTATTTCTGATCGGCAGCATTTTGCTCGTCGCGCACGTGTTCACCTTGAATGACTGGGCCGACATCGCGCATGGCCTGAAAGCGCCGGATCCGCTCGTTTCATCGCTGCGTTTGTTCTGGTTCTCGATCTTTCTCCTGATCGCGAGCCTGCTCGTCTTCACGTTGATCAGCTCTCGCGTCGTCATTCTCGGCGCGATTGTCGCCGTGCTCGGATTTTTCTATTCGCATCCGAAGCTCAACTTCAAAGGCACACCGGTCGCCTCATCATTTCCTCATCTCGTTGGCGGACTTTTTCATTTCCTGCTCGGCTATGCCTTTTTTTCGCCAATCGACTCGCGCGGAATTCTCATTGCGCTTTTTTTCGCGCTCACTTTCACGGCGGGTCACCTCAATCACGAGGTGCGCGATTTTGAGCTCGATTCCAAAACCAACGCGCGCACCAACGCGGTTGCTTTCGGCAAATACGCGGCCTTTGTGGCGGGGCTCATTGTCTTTTACCCTCGCTTATCTTTGTTTGTTTTTGCTGGGATGGTTTCGGTTCGTGCCGCGACTGCTCGCGTTTCTCGCGCTCATTTTTTTTCCGTTACATCTTTACTGGTCGCTGCGCGCCCTGCGTGGTCAGCTCGATCCCACGATTGTCGATCGATTTCAATTTCAATACCGCGCGCTCTATGCCGTGATCGGGATCGCGATGCTTGCTTCCCTCTTTTACAGATAGCGTGACCTGACTCAGATTGTTTCATGGTCGCCGAATTCGAAAAGCAGCTTTCGCAAACTCTCGAAGAAATAAAGTCGCAGGGACTCTATAAGACCGAGCGGATCATCACCACACCGCAGGACGCGCACATCAAAGTGGCCGGCGGCAAGGAAGTGTTAAATATGTGCGCGAACAATTATCTCGGCCTCGCCGATCATCCCGAATTGATCAAGGCCGCGAAGAAAGCGCTCGACGATCACGGACTCGGCATGGCGAGCGTCCGTTTCATTTGCGGCACGCAGGACATTCACAAGGAACTCGAAGCCGCGCTCACAAAATTTCTCGGGACCGAGGAAACAATCCTTTACCCGAGCGCGTTCGACGCGAACGGCGGCTTGTTCGAAACGATCCTCACCGAAAAAGACGCGGTGATCAGCGACGAACTGAATCACGCGTCGATCATTGACGGCATCCGCCTCTGCAAGGCGCAACGCTTTCGTTACAAGCACAACGACATGGCCGATCTCGAAGCCAAGCTCAAAGAAGCCAGCGGCGCGCGCTTCAAACTCGTCGCGACCGACGGCTGCTTCTCGATGGACGGAACGATCGCGGATTTGAAATCGATCGTTGATCTCGCGCAAAAACATAACGCGCTGACCATGATCGACGACGCGCACGCCACAGGATTTCTTGGAAAGCGCGGCCGCGGCACGCATGAATATTGCGACGTGATGGGAAAGATCGACATTATCACCGGCACCCTCGGCAAGGCGCTTGGGGGCGCGAGCGGCGGATTCACCAGTGGACGGAAGGAAATTGTCGATCTTTTGCGACAACGTTCGCGGCCTTATTTATTTTCCAACACCGTCGCGCCACCGATCGTCGCCGCGGTAATAAAAGCGCTCGAACTTCTTACGAAATCGACCGAGCTCCGCGACAAGCTGGAAGCGAACACAAAATATTTTCGCGAGGCCGTGACTAAGGCTGGGCTCACCATCAGGTCCGGCGTGCACCCTATCGTCCCGATCATGATTGGCGACGCGGCGAAATCGCAAAAGTTCGCGGCGCGCATGCTCGAGAAAGGCGTTTACGTGATCGGCTTCTTCTATCCGGTTGTGCCGCACGGCACGGCGCGCGTTCGCGTGCAGGTGAGCGCTGCCCATTCGCGCGAAGATTTGGAATTCGCAGTCAAAGCGTTTGCGGAAACGAACGAAGAACTAAAATAACGTGGAGCTCAAGCTCA
>DATEWZ010000034.1:0-20023 GCA_035257485.1 Chthoniobacterales bacterium | reverse complement strand
ATTCCGAGTGGCGCGAAGCCGTAAAAGCCCAGCGACCAAAGCGCCGCGATCTCTCCGAAGATTTTGCGAACGAGCAAAAAGAAAAAAGGCAGCGAAAGCGCGAATAGAACGATTGTTTGAAGACGTCCAATCCATTCGTGGATGCCGGATATTTTGTAAGAGAGCGCGGCGAGGAACGGAAGAACCGGAAACTCGGTGCCGACGTAGCCCGGCTCGCCGCCCGCCCAATCGATCTGCGGATAGGCAAAATGAAATCCATTTTGAAAATAATTTCGCGCAATGGCCGCGACATCACTTTGCCGCCAGCTCCAATGATCAATGAATGGTTGATCGATCAGAATGAATCGAACGGCCACGGCGAGAATCGAGATGATGATCGCCAGATAGGACGTTCGTCTCATGGATCGCCTCTTGACAAAGCATCGCAGCAAAGTCAATCGAGTAGCTTGTCCCTCATGAAGACGGCGGCCTGCATTCTAACGATTTTGCTCGGCCTCACAGCGGTCGAATTGCGCGCGCAAGACGAGCCGAACCTGATCCCGGACGTGGTCGATCCGGCGAAGCTAATTCCCATTTTGCCGGAGCCGCCGAGCGATTGGACGGCGGAAAAAGCCGAAGGCTCAAGCGATGATGTTGGTGGTTTCAAAATCACGAACGTCCACCGCGATTATCGAAAAGGCGCGGCAGACGCGCCCGATGCGCCGACGGCATCCATCAGCATTCTCGATTCCGTCGCCAATCCCGATTACGTCGAAGCGACGAGCGGCGCGTGGAAACAAAGCACAGAAACGCCCGACGGTTATAGCAAACCAGTGACAATCGACGGCAACGTGGGCTTTGAAGCCTACGAGAAGGACCAAAAGCACGCTTCGCTTTGGGTCATGGTGGCGAAGCGTTACTTCGTCGAGATCGAGCTCCAAAACCAGGAGCCGAAAGAATTGCAGGAATGGATCAAGAAAGTTGATCTGAAAAAACTCGCCGAGATTAAAAAGTGACGCTCGTCACTCGTCACCTGCCACTCGTCACTTCTTAGTCGCTGCTTCGCCCATCATTGGGACGAAGCGCACCGGCAGAATCGCGGTTTGGGCGAGTTCGCCGTTTTTCTTTTCGAGCAAATACAATTGCTGATCGATGCCAGCGCCGACTGGAATGATCATCCGTCCGCCGTCTTTGAGCTGTTGTGTTAATGGCGGTGGAACTTTGTCCGGGGCACAGGTCACGATGATCGCATCGAACGGCGCGACTTCCGGCCAACCTTGAAATCCGTCGCCCACTTTTACGTGCGCGTTATTGTAATCAAGACGCGCCAGTCGCGCGGACGCTTCTTTCGCAAGCGGCTCGATGATCTCGATCGTATAAACATCTTTCACAAGCTCGGAGAGGACAGCGACTTGATAACCTGAGCCCGTTCCGATCTCGAGGACGCGGTCACTCGGTTGCAGCCGCAATTGCTCGGTCATGAACGCAACGATGAACGGTTGCGAAATTGTCTGATCGTGACCGATCGGCAGCGCGCTATCTGCATAGGCCTGAGCACGGAGGTTTTCGGGAACGAATTCTTCCCGCGGCACTTTTTTCATTGCGGTCAGGACGCGTTCATCCCGAACACCGCGCGGCCGCAGTTGCTCATCGACCATCTTTTGGCGTTCGCTGGCGAACTCCGATGTCGATTCTGGCTGCTTCTGGCAGCCGCTCGCGGTCAGAACGGCTAGCATCAATAGGCCTAGACTCCGTCTCATCCATAATTATAACGCAGCCGGCCTGGCTTTGTTCTGCCAAATTCTTCGTGGCCTTCGTGTTCTTCGTGGTTAGTTTCTTCGGCCTTGAATGAATGAACCTTTGTCATTCCGAGCGAAGTCGAGGAATCTCCAAATAATTCTGTGAACGAAGATAGAAAAACTCTCGAGCAACGCGCGCAGATGACGGACATCGAACGGCTCCGCCATTCGGCGTCGCACGTGCTGGCAACGGCCATTCTGAAAATTTGGCCGGAAGCGCAGTTCGCGGCCGGGCCGCCGGTCGAGAACGGCTTTTATTATGACGTCGATCTTCCGCACCGCATTTCGCCCGAGGACTTCGAAAAGATCGAGGCCGAGATGAAAAAAGAGATCAAAGCGAATCATCCGTTCGAGAAAATGGAAGTTTCGCGCGACGAAGCGCTCGAGCTCGGCAAAAAAGGCCGGCTCGCCGCGCTGAGCGATCGCAACCAGCCGAGCAAATTCAAGATCGACATCATCGAAGGAATTCCGCCCGGCGAAAAAATCTCGCTCTATCGCAACGGCGATTTCATCGATCTCTGTGCCGGCCCGCACGTCATGCGCACTGGAAATGTCGGTGCGTTCAAGCTGACCAGCGTCGCGAGTGCGTACTACAAAGGCGACGAGAAAAATCCGCAGCTCCAGCGCATTTACGGCACCGCGTTCAAAAACAAGACGCAGCTCGACGAATATTTTGCGATGCTCGAGGAAGCGAAGAAACGCGATCATCGAAAACTCGGACGCGAATTGGAGATTTTTGTCTTCGACGATGACGTCGGTCCCGGTCTTCCGATGTTTCTCCCGCGCGGCGCCGCGATTGTTGAAGAACTCGAGAAACTCGCGAAAGAAACCGAGTTCGCGGCCGGCTACGTCCGCGTCCGCACACCGCACATCGCGCGCGAAGCTCTTTATAAAAAGAGCGGTCACCTCCCCTACTATGCCGACTCGATGTTCCCGCCGATGGAGCTAGAAAAGGACCCGCATTTCCATGATTGGCTCCATCGAATACGGGCGGATAGAAAAGATTACGTTGATAAATTGCGCCAGCAGTTGCCTGCCGATGTTCCCCACATTGGCGCCGCTATCGGAAAAGAAGATCACTATGTGGACGCTCTTGAACAAATAGTCGTTAAGCAATTCTCGGGGAAGGGCGGCAGACCCGGCAAAGACCTAATGCAAGTGATTGCGCAATTGCTCGTCGAAAGTGGTCTTCCAGATCCCGACAAATACTACCTCAAAGCGATGAATTGTCCGCATCATCATAAGTTATTTGCCGCGGTGCCGAGGAGTTATCGCGATTTGCCGTTGCGGTTCGCGGAGTACGGGACGTGTTATCGCTACGAACAAAGCGGTGAGTTATTCGGCCTGATGCGGGTGCGCTCGCTGCAAATGAACGACGCGCATCTTTACATGACGCCGGACCAATTTGAGACCGAGTTCAACGCCGTCAACGAAATGTATCTGAACTATTTCAAGCTCTTCGGGATCGAGAAATATCTGATGCGTTTCTCAACCCACGATCCAGACAAGCTCGGCCAAAAATTCGTGGACGAACCCGAGCTTTGGAAACAGACCGAAGAGATGACGCGCAACGTTCTGAAAAATTCCGGAATCAATTACGTCGAAGTGCCGAACGAAGCGGCGTTTTACGGACCGAAGATCGACGTGCAAGCCTGGAGCGTGATCGGTCGCGAGTTTTCGATCGCGACTAACCAAGTCGATTTCGCACAGCCGCGAAATTTCGATCTTCGTTACAAAGACAAGGACAACAAAGAAAAGATCCCAATCTGCATTCATCGCGCACCGCTCGGCACGCACGAGCGCTTCATCGGATTTTTGATCGAACATTACGCCGGCAACTTCCCGCTCTGGCTCTCGCCGGAACAGGTGCGCATTCTCACGATCGGCGACGACGCGAGGCTTGTTGATTACGCGATGTCGATCTTAAACGAGCTGCGCGCACAGCAAGTTCGGGCCGAGATCGACAAGAGCACCGATCAGATCAACGGGAAAATCCAGCGCGCTGAACAGATGAAAGTTCACACCATGCTCGTGATCGGAAAACGCGACATGGAAGCCGGCGCGGTCAGCGTTCGCGTCCACGGCAAAGGGAATCTCGGCGCCAAACCGCGCGCCGAAGCCATCGCCGAAATTTTACAATCGATCAAAGAGCGCCGCGCCTGAGAATCATGAAGAACTGGTTAAGACGTGGCTTGAATCTCTCGCTCGTCGTTTGGTTAGGACTTTGCTTATTGGCGAGAGCCGATGAACCGAAAAAGATCACCCGAGACAAATCGCCGGATGGAAGATTCGCGCTGCAAATTACCAAAGACGAGCAAGGCTCGAGCGCCTTTATTACCGACTTAAAGGGCAAAGCTGATTCCGTCGACCTGGAAATCTACCAGAATTATACCGAGCAAATGCATCTGGTATGGTCGAGGATTCACAGAGAGTGGCTTACTTCGAGCCGGACCGTCGCGGTGGAAGCACTACCGTTTACTTTTGGAAGGGCGACAAATTTGAAGCAGTCGAGTTGCCCGAAATTCCCGAGTGCAAGAACGCCGCGAAGGAAGGGGAAGAGCACGTCAAGACCGTCGAGACCACGACCAAGCCTCAACAATGGTTGAGCTCGGGCGCGCTTGTCCTGAAAGTACAAATAGGTGACCTGCTGGAAAAAGGGGACAATCAATATGCGAGGACTTGCGCCCAAATCGTTACCATCACATTCGATTCGAGTCACAAAGCGTCTGTCCAAAACGTAAAGCAGGTAAAATCAGACTAGGAATCTGCGATCAGGTCTGAAAGAAAATACCCTGGTCGGCGAATCCAACATTGGAGGAGTAGTCACCGTGAAATTATTTTATTTGATTGCTGCGATCGGTCTGGTGTCGATCGCAAACGGCGCGGGCCTGCACCCGATTGTTGAAGTCGAGAGCGGATATCTCTTTGGCGCGAGCGCGGACGGAAAATGGATCAAGGCGGATGAAGCAGCGAAATCCATGACCGATGAAACGACGTATCAGATTTACGGATTGACCCAAGCACTCGGCCAAGCCAAAGGCGGCAAGCCGAAACCGTCAGAAGAGGAAGTGTGTGCAGACGTGCTGTCGGTTTCGCTTTCGCCAAAGCCGGAGAAGGGCGTGATCGCGCTCGCGGCGGCGTGGAATGCGTTGCCGCGCAAAGTGAAGCTCCTCGACGCCACGCAAAAAGTTTACGTCGATGCGGCGCGCGATTTTTTGAAAACAAAAGGGATCGCGGAGCCGAAAGTGAAAATCGACAACATCGTGCGCGTCGATCTCGATGGTGACGGCGAGGAAGAAGTGCTGATCGGCGCGACGAATTATTTCAGCAAAGAAAAAGACATCGTTCCGATGCGTTCGCCGGCCGGAAGTTATTCGATGGTTTTACTGCGGCGGGTTGTCGCCGGAAAAGTGGAGACACAGCTGGTTGATGGAGAGTTTCACCCAAAAGCCTACGTTAGAAAGGACGATAGCTTCGACGCGCCGAACGTTTACACATTGGTGGCGGTGCTCGACCTGGATGGCGACGGGAAAATGGAGATCGTGGTCAACTCGAGCTATTACGAAGGCGCATCGACAACCATTTATCGTTGCAATCCAAAGAAGTGTGAGCAGCTGCTTTCGGTCGGCTGCGGAGTGTAATCCGAGTCAGTTCCCGTCCGACTTCGGCTCAAGATAAACGAAACTGTCTTTGAGCATCGCTTCGAGCGCGCCGGAATCTTTTTGGTAGTTCGTTTTGTCGCGTGACGTCAGAACGATGTAAGCGACTGCGTGCGGAAGTTGCACATAAGCAACGCGCTCCCACTGCGAGTACCTTTTCGTCGCCGGATATTCGTTAATGAAATAATCGTGGCCGTCCTTGGTTTTGCCGGACGCGATTTTTTCTTTCGGCTTGCCGTGCTGCGCAGCCATTTCCTTGATCGCCATCGCGACGAACTCGTTCACCTTTTCGTACTCTGTGCTCGCGATTTTAGCGTACATGACCGTTTTCCCATCAGCCCAGGACTGACCTTTTCGATAAAGAACGCAGGGCAATCCCTGATTCTGGCCCGATTGGTTATCGAGAACCCAGCCTTGCGGCGCGCTGATGTTGAACGCCGCTTTCGGACCGTAAACAATTCCGCCGGGATATTGTTGGCCGAAACTCACGAAGCAGGGCAACAAAACTGCGAGAAGGAAAAGAAATCGTTTCATAGAGGTCTATTCGTCTTTGCGCTTAACTTTCTTTCGAGGAACGAGAGCTTCATAAGCTGCAGATTGAGAATTTCTTAGCTGCAGTGTCAAGCCAACTCCTGTTAGCATCCGCCGCATGAAAATTTTCCTTCGATCACTGATTCCTTTGATGTCGACTTTGATCGCGGCGTCGGCGTTTGCGGCCAATCCCTATCTCGACGCGAAAGACGACAAACCGGTTTCGGCAAATTTTCGCGGCGAAGAATGGAACGACGAGAACATCAACGGCGAGATTCCGCTCGCCGCGCGTGTGATCACCACCCGCGTCGCGCAGATGCCGTGGGGCGCAATTTTTAAAATTGAATTTGTCGATCTAAAATCGCGCGCGAAGCAAAAACGAGAGATTGGGCCCCTCTATTTTATCGCCACGGACGATCGCATCGTTCTCTTCGATGCCTCGGCTTACGTTCAGGTCGAAAGTGGGACAATGACAACGGAGCAGGCTGAAAAATACAATGCGGACGCCATTAAGAAAATTTCAGCGATGGAAAAGCCGCCGGATTTCGAGCAGGGCGATATTCGCGCGATCAACAGCGGCAAAATGAATTTCGAAGAGGGTCCTTACACCACCGAGATCGCGGTCAAAGGGGACCAGTGCACTTACACGACCAGTCACAATTCTGGCCATTACACAAAGTTCGTTTGGAAGAAAGGCGCCGGCCTCATCGATCACCGGAGTAATTACGGTGCGGCAAAGGACGGGTACAGATTGATTCGCGTGGGTTCGAAAAAATAGTCGTCACCAACTGTAAGTGACGGTGCCGTCAGCTTCTTTGGAGATTTTGGAACCGACCGCAACCGCTCTCGCCGCCGGTTTTTCACCGAGTGGGATGATTTCGATGTAGAGCGCGACCGGCGCACCTTGCGTTCGCCCGGCCGCATCCATTTTCTGAAGTTCCTCCCAGGCGTGAGTTCCGCTGACGGTCTTTTTCAAGAAGCCCAGTTTCACCAATGAGTCATGCGGAAATTCAATCCGGCCATAATGACCCGCGGTGTCTTTTACAAATCCGCGATAAGTGCTTTCGCCAATTTGTTCCGATTGCAACAGCTTCGGATCGAGCTCGACCCGGACAATCTTTTTCGCCCAATCCATTTTGTGCTGCTCGATGTCCATGAAGCCGTGCGCATTTTCATCAACCGGTGCGCCGAGTGAAGGAGGCGCGATCTTTTCCTTGGCCGGCGCATAATCGAACGAGCTGTAGAGCACTGTCTTTTTGACCTGCGAGTAAAGGGGCATGTCGGTGTGGGCGATGTATTGCGCTTGTCCGCTCGCGTCGAGGACCAGCCAGTACTGCGGCAATTCTTTCGGATTGACGTTCTTCTCCGCAACTTTGAGCCGAATGTGCATCCAGGTTGCGCCGTCCTTTTGTTCAGTGCCAACTTTTTCGAACGGCGGCAGATTGCGGCCCTCCATAATCGGCACGTGTGTCCAGTTGTAGAGTAATCGATCGTCCGCGCTCGCGGCATGCCAGGTTTCGCCGTCGGAACAAATCCAGGCCTTGTCTTTGATCGTGATGTCTCGCATCGGCGCGTCCGGTTTTACGCCCGGCTCCATCGACAAATCAAAATCCTCGCCGGAAAGAAGTCCGTGAACCTTGATCGTTTTCTGGCCGGTGATCGTTCCATTGACCGTCCAAACGCCAGTGCTCATGTTTTTCATGGCCATTGCCAGCGCCGCTTGCATTTGCGGATCGCCCGGAGGCATTTTGTTGGTATCCACCTTTTCAACCTTAGGGGGTTTGGCCGTCGCAAATTGAACCGCGACCAAAAGTATAAACAGTGTTATCAGCTTCACTCTAACGTGTAAGAGTTTCATGGATTGATTCGGCTAATTGTTAGGCGACGTGCCCTTCTCGGCCGCGATTTGTTCTTTTTCGACTCGACACTCGCGCCGACCCTGCGCAATGACGATAAGGCCCAGTTAACAACCTGAAAGTCGAGCAAATTCGAAAGGACCAGCCGATGAAACGCTCGCCGGACGGCCCACATTGTTGATTTCTGCGAAATGCGGAAGCTAGTTCATTTCGCAAGATCGACATCGGCGTTGATTTTTGCCGCCGCAGGAGAATACTTCCTCCCTTCGACATGAAAGCTTTCCTGACCTTCATCGTCACGATGTTTTTCGGAGCGCAATTGTTTGCCCATATCGGCGACAACGAACAAAAAATCGAGGAGCTTTGTGGAAAGCCAATCACATCGGGATTCCCCGACAAACGCGGCGTGACCACGAACAAGTACCAAGCCGGCAATTACATTGTTCTGGTCCAATTCTTCAGGCATTTGAGCATCGCCGAAAGTTATACGCGCGCGGACCAGCGCGATTTTTCGGAAGAGGAGTTAAACGGTTTTCTGGAAGGGCGCAGCTACTCCAGCCAGGCGTGGATCAAAGATCCAAACAAACGGGAATGGGTGCGGCTCGACCGTCACGCCCGCGCATGGTGCACCACGGTATCGGGGCGACCCACATTCCTCATCGAAGTTCAGTAATCCGCGCGGTTCAAGTTAACGCCCGATCGAGCCGAAGATCGACAACGACGTTGACGCGCGCCGCTAGTCCGCATTAACCAATGACTTTCATGCGGCGGCACTGGCCTTTTTTATTGATCCTGCTCGGGACGGCCGTCGTTCGGTTCGTTATTTTGTTCGTCTCGCAAACGCACGTTACGAGCGACGAAGCGATTGAAGGCCTCATGGCCAAGCACATTCTCGAAGGCCGCGCGTTTCCATTCTATTTCTACGGCACTTCCTACAACGCATCCTGCGCGTGGGAAGCCTATCTCGCGGTTATCCCTTTCGCGATCGCGGGCGTGAACGTTGTCGCGCTCAAGCTTCCAATCGTTTTGCTCTCGCTCATTTGTCTCGCCCTCTTCTACGTCATGGCGATGCGGCTCTATTCAATTCGCGTCGCGACCTGGGCCGCTTTGATTTACGCGTTTTGGCCCAGTCTGGCCAAATGGCATTACCAACCGCGCGGTTACGCCTTTTATTTTTTGTTCATTCCGCTGCTGATCATTTTGTTTTTGATGGTCGAGAAATCGGAACCGAGACGGGGGCGCGATTTTTTTCTGTTCGGGCTGGTCTGCGGAATCGCGCTCTGGAGCATGGAACTGCTGCTCATCACCATCATCGCGTTGTGGCTCCTGCTTCTGCTGCGACGAAGGTTTTCATTTTCAACTGTCACCATTGCTCTCAGCGGGTTCGCGATCGGTTACGCGCCGGCAATTTGCTGGAACCTCACCCACTCAATGCGCAACTGGCATTTTCTATTTTTCGAAAAACCTGAGGCCGGTGATCTCGTCACGCGTTTCGGATTGCAGGCCTGGCGTGAAATCTTTTTGAATGAGATGCCAAAATTTTTCAGCGCCGACACGGTGCTCTGGTATTACCCGGAAGCGAAATGGGCTGGTTATGCGTTGTACGGCGTGACGGCAATTGCGTTGATCGTTGCGGTCTCGAACGCTTTGCGCTGGAAATCCATTCGTGAAGGATTTGGTTCCGGGTTCACCACGAACGAAGCGACGAGAGATTTGCTAATGTTCATCCTGATTGCGGTCAGCTTCGTTCCTTATCTCATCGCGCCATTGCGCGTCCCGGGATATTTTCTGGCCGCTGTTTTCTTCATGTCGATCTTGCTCGCACGCTGCGTGAACGAATGGCTGTCACAAAAAAGCATTCCGTTGCGCGCGGCTGCAGTAGCGCTCCTTTGCGCGGTGATCGTTTGTGGGGTGGCCGGTATTATCGAGTCAACTCACAACGAAATTGAAACGCTGACTTTTTCGGCAAATCGACACGATCAGGAAATGATTCGCGTCCCAGGCGCAGACATCGACGCGGTGAAAAAGGATATCGCTGAAAATGGGTTTGGCGCAGTTTGGACGACGATGTCGTTTGTCTATCCGTTGATCTTTGAGTCGAACGAAAAGCTCGTTGCCTCGGAATCGATCTTTGGAATTGATCGCCCAGTTTATCCATCATCAATCCCGAAATCGGAACCCAGCGAGCACGATCGCGCGGTTTTCGTGGTGGAAACAAATTCGCCCTTTCGGCAGCAAATCGAGGAAACGCTTGCTTTGAAGAGCGATACACCGCCTCGTGTTCGGCAACATGGAACCCTTACCGTGATCGAACAACGCTTTCCGGTGGATCCGCCGTAATGAAACTGCAAAAACTGCGTTGGATTGTCGTGGGTTTGTCCGCGCTCGCCGCGATCCGTGTTTTCATCTTCGCGGCTGCGTTTCCATTCTTCAACAATGTGGATGAGCAGGCGCATGTCGATCTTGTGGTGAAATATTCGCACGGCCAGATCCCGCGCGGCATCGAACCATTCGCCTCCGAGGCCGCGCTTTATTTTGCGATTTACAGCTCGCCGGAGTATTTCGTGAAACCGGAGCAATACGGCGGCAATTATCCACCGCCGACGTGGCTGATCTCACCGGAAGAGCGGCGAAAAATCCTCGACGAGGAGATCCCGTTTTGGGAAGCGCGCGCAAATCACGAATCCGGAGAACCGCCGCTCTACTACGCGACCGCCGGCGCATGGATGAATTTCGGCCGCGGGTTTGGTTTGCGCGGAATGTCGCTGCTCTATTGGGTCCGTTTTTTGAACGTAGCGCTCGCAGCCGGTTTGGTTTGGATCGGTTTCGCAGTCGCAAGAGCGATATTCCCGGAAAATCAATTTGCTCAGCTCGGCGTTCCGGCGTTGCTCGCCGTTTGGCCGCAAAGCGCGTTCTACTCGATTCAAGGCGATGCGCTTTCGCCAATTTTGTTCGGCGTTGCTTTTCTCGGTCTGATTAAAATTTTGAAACAAGAGCGGGTCGGAGTTTTCCTCCCGATCTGGACCGGACTCGCTATCGCCGCGACCTGTCTCATCAAGACAAGCAATCTTCCGCTACCAATCGTCGCCGCAATCGTCGTCGCGTGGAAAATGTTCCGCGCTGGAAAGCGTTCGGCTAATCTCCTCGCTTTCGGCAGCCTCGTTTTGTCGGTCGCGATTCCGCTCGGGGTCTGGTTCGCATGGAACTCTCAGCATTTTGGCGATCTAACCGCGACCCAATCGAAAATTGAGTTGTTGGGTTGGACGCGAAAACCCGTTACGCAATGGTTGCCGCATCCGATCTTCACAATTCACGGCCTCAGAGAATTTTGGCCGGAGTTGAGCGCGAGCTTTTGGCGCGGCGAATTTGTTTGGGGCCTTACGCGCATGGCTTCAGGATTTGCGGACGCGTTCTACGCAATTTCGACCGCGCTAATCATCATTGCGTCGCTTGTCTTCTTGATGCGTGGCGCCGACAAAGATCGACAATCGCCTCTTTGGCTCGCGCTCTTCAGTTTCATTTCGATCGTGGCGTTCCTTGTCGTTTTATCGATCAGCTTCGATTTCGGTAAGTGCCCTTATCCGTCCCGCGAGCACCCGTATTTCACTTCCGGGCGATTGTTGAATGCGGCCGCGGTCCCATTTTTTCTGCTCTTCGCTTATGTGATCGATCGCGTCAGCAGCTGGACGAAACGCGAATGGCTGCGCTGGACATTGCTCGGCGCAATCCTGCTTTTGCTCTGCGTTTCGCAATTACAAGTCAACGCTCCGGCGTTTTCCAGCCGCTACAATTTCTTCCATCGCGCAGCGCCGTAGGCTATTTGCGTTTGCGTTTCCGTTTCCGAGTCGGCAACTTTTTGCGCTTGGCGCTCGCCATTCGGCGCAGCTCCGCCTTGCTCATCGATTTGTACATTCCCCTCGATGCGCCGTTGAGTGATTTCTTGGAGCGCTTGCCGCGTTTGGCTGACAGCGCCGCGCCGGCCGCCATTTGTTGCTTCTTTGATTTTGCTGGCATTGCAAAGTACTTCGCCGCTCGCGCGCGAAATGGATTTAAGAAGCGCTTTCGGATTTGCGCCACAAGAAATAAGCCGGCACGCCAGTGAGCACGATCAACATTCCAATTCCGGAAGTTGCCGGCGCGAGAAAAACCAGATCGATCGTGAGCAAGGCGGACAACACCATCGAGATAATCGGCACCGTTGGATAACCCCACATTCGATACGGACGCTCCGCACTGGGGGCATTTCGCCGCAAAATGACTACCGCCAGCACCATCAACAAATAAAAAATCAGGTCCGCCGATACGATGTACTCGAGCAATTGAGTGTAAACGTTTCCGTAAACGAGCTGATGCGTCGCCGGATTTGTTGTCACTGTCCGCGGCAAAGTCAGAAGCGCAGTCCAGATTCCCTGCGCGATCAACGCGGCGGCCGGAACGTGAAAGCGGTTCGTCGTCGCAACTTTTTTGAAAAACAAACCGTCCCGGGCCATCGCGAAGTAAACTCGCGCGCCGGCGAGGATCAGTCCGTTGTTGCAACCGAAGGTCGAAGCCATGATCGCCGCCGCCATGCATAAGGCGCCGGGATTTCCAAAAGCCGCGTTCATTGCCGCGACAGCTACGCGATCCTGAGGAGCGTGCTGAATTTCTGAAAGCGGCAGGAGCGCGAGATAAGAGAGGTTCGCGAGCAAATACAAAGTCACCACCACTGCGCTGCCGATCAAAAGCGCGCGCACGAGATTTTTTCCCGGGTCTCGCACTTCGCTTCCGAGAAACGTGACATTTGTCCAGGCGGTTTGGGCGAAGAGCGGACCGACCATCGATTTGCCGAAAATCAAAATGAGCGCGAGGCCGCCGGCAAATTTAAAACCCGGTTGCGCGAGTTGCGGACTCCAGCCGTTCGCCCACGAATGCCACCAAGCCGACGAGCGCGCGGCGCAGGTCGCACGCCACCCAAGAAATAATCCGACGAGCACAACGCCGGTGAGCGCGGCCGTTTTCGCAAAAGTAAAAACGTTTTGCACGAGCGTGCCGAGTTTAAGGCCGCGCGTGTTGGTCCAGGTCAACAGTGCGACCAGCAAAATTGCGACCAGCTGTTGCGTCGAAAGACTGATTGCGTAACCGCCACCGAGCAAAATCGGCCCATTCGTGAAAAGATAGTTGTCCGGCGAAATCGCCGGAGCGAATACCCCGAGAAACTTTGCGAACGCGATTGCAACCGCGGCGATCGTTCCCGTTTGCACAACAAGAAACAGCGTCCAGCCGTACAAGAATCCCATCGCCGGCCCGTAAGCTTCGCGAAAGAAAACATAAACGCCGCCCGCGCGCGGCATCATCGTGGCCAGCTCGGAGCAGCAAAGCGCGCCGGTCATGGTCAGCAGACCGGCGATTCCCCACGCCAGCAAGAGCCAGCCGGGCCCGCCGCTCAACCGCGCCGATTCCGCCGAAGTGATGAAAATTCCGGAGCCGATCATTGACCCGATCACGATCATCGTGGCATCGACCGGTCCGATTGCGCGAACCAACCCGGACGGCTGTTGCGGGCCGCTCATTTCGAGAACTGCGGCGGACGAATGGTGACGCCTTCCTTCTCGAGATGCGATCGCAACGCGCGCGCGAAATCGACCGCTTCGGGATTATCGCCGTGCAAACAAACCGTCTCCGCGCGAACGTCGACATCCACGCCGTCGATCGAGCGCACCTTGCCTTCCCGCAGCATGCGAATCACGCGCGGCGCCGCTTCCACCGGATCGTGCAACAACGCGTCCGGCCGGGTTCGCGGAACAAGCTGACCGTTGTTCAGATAATTTCGATCGGCGAAAACCTCGTGCGCAATTTGCAATCGGTTTTTCTCTCCCGCGCGCGACAAGGCGGTGTTTTGCGGCGCAAAGAGAAGTAATTTTTTGTCCACACTGGCGATCGCGCGACCGATCGCCTCCGCGAGAGATTCGTCCCGCACCGCCATGTTATATAATGCGCCGTGCGGTTTGACGTGATTCGGTCGAACACCGGCCGCTTCAGCAATTGCCTGAAAAATTCCAAGCTGGTAGACGACAGCCTCAAACACTTCATCCGGCTTTACCGGCAACTCCTTACGCCCGAAATTTTCCCGATCGAACAAACTCGGGTGCGCGCCGACCGCCACCTTCCGATCGCGCGCCGTCACAATCGATTGTCGCATCGTGTTCGCGTCGCCGGCATGAAAACCGCACGCGATGTTCGCCGACGTCACGAGCGAGAGAAGTTCGTCATCATGGCCGGCGCCCTCGCCGAGATCGGCATTAAGATCGACAACGAGGCTCATTTGAAATGCGATTCAAGGCCGCGCCGGAATCGTTCGAGATTTCGCTCTCGCTCCAGGAAAAGCGCATGCGCATCGCGAATTGAAATTTCGGTGAAGCGAACTCGGTCGCCCGGACACAATTGAGTGGTAATCGGAAGGTCGACCGTGATCACGTGCGCGATTTTTGGATAGCCACCAATCGTTTGGCAATCATTGAGAAGAAGAATCGGTCGACCATTCGGCGGGACCTGCACCGTGCCGGGCGCGACCGCCTCAGAAAGAAGATCGACGTCTTCGGTTCGTTCGAGTTGCGGCCCGTCGAGACGAATTCCCATTCGATCGGAGTCCGGCGAGACAAAAAAACTTTCGCTCGAAAATGACTGCCGCGCAGCGTTTACAAATCGATCGGAGTCTGCGCCGCGAATGTAGCGCAAGGTCGGCGCGCGCTGCGCTGTGTTCGACCAATCGTGCGGCGGTTTCCAACGCCCAATCTGTTCGGAACGGAGTTTGTCGATCAAACCTTTCACCCGCGGCGTATTTTCACCGAGCGGGACTTGTTCGCTATCGCGCAACGGTCGCCCGTCAATGCCACCGAACCCTGCTCGCAAATCGCCAGCCCGACTTCCAAGTACCAACGGCACATCAATTCCGCCGGAAATCGCGAGCCAGGCGCGACATCCCAGAGCCGGCGGTTCAATCGAGAATTCTTCGCCAGCGCGCACTAACGCCGGATGTCCCGCGTCCAATGGCGTCGAACCGACGCGCGCTTTGAATTCGCCTCCGCCCCAGGCAACAATCCGATCATCGCTAAATCTGAGCCGCAGTCCGCCGAAAGTAATTTCCAGGCCGGCCGCGGATTCGTCGTTGCCAGCGAGCAAATTCGCCACTCGCAAGGCATGCGCGTCGAGCGCACCGCCTAACGAAACTCCGAATTGGCGAAAACCGGGACGGCCGAGGTCTTGCACGCTTGTCAAAAATCCGGCGCGGATTGCCGTTGCGTTCATGAGGTCGATCTTTCGAATTCGTCGCGCGAGATTGCGCGAAAGCGGACGCGGTCACCTGCGCGCAACAGCGTCGGCGGATTATTTTTTGGATCGAAAAGCCCGCGCGGTGTGCGGCCGATTACATTCCAGCCGCCGGGCGATTTGATTGGATAAATTCCCGTTTGCTTGCCGCCGATCGCGACCGAGCCGGCGGGAACTTCTTTTCGCGGAACATCGCGCCGCGGGGTGGCGAGTTTTTTCGGAAGACCGCCAAGAAAGGTAAACCCTCCGGTGAAGCCAAGACAGTGGACCCGGTACTCGCCGCCGCTGTGAAGATCGACAACTTGTTTCGAATCGATCCCCGCGCGGTGCGCGACTTCCTCGAGATCAAAGCCAAACTCGGGATCGTAGCAGACCGGAATTTCAATCGGCGATCTGGTTTCCATTCGACTCGCGTCCGATGGCGCGTTCGACAGCGCTTCGCGAATCCGTTGCTCGAGCCAGCCAAGGAGATCGTGCTCAGGTACGCCGCCATCGACCATGCGCGCCGGATGATAAAACATTGCAACGGTCGTGTAAGCCGGCGCGATCTCGATTACGCCGGGAATTTTTATCGATTCCAAAGCGCGCTGAGCCGCGAGAACCTTGTTCAGCGCATCCTCAGGCGCATTATCGAAATTTTCCGCAACGCGAATCAGCAGCGCGGAATCTCCGAGCGGCGTGATTTCCATGAATGATCGCCGATCAATCTTTCTCGGACGAGACCGCTTCTTTCACAGTCTCGACCTGTTCCTTGATTTCGCCGACTTGCGGATGGACATCGCGAATCAATTCATGCCCCTCCTTGGAAAGATGTTCGATGCGTTTGGTCATTTGATGCAGCTCTTTGAGCAGTGAATCCTGACGCACCGAAATTCGGCGCATCCACCAGAAACAAATGCACCAGCAGCCGATCCCGACCCAGGTGAGAACCAGAACGATCATTTCACTCCGCGCGCGTCGCCTGGATCTCGATGTTAATCGCGACGGTCTGACTGATCCCCGACATGGCTTCCGCGCTTTGGGAGAACATCAAATTGAAATCGCGGCGTTTGAGCAGCTCGGTCGTCACTGACCACCGGGTTTGTTTCGTATCGTTCGGCGAGCTCAACAGCTTCACATGCAACGTGACCGGCTTCGTGACGCCGTGCATCGTCAGATCACCCTGAACATCGCCGGCCTGGGGCCCGGTTTGTTTCACGCTTCGGCTTTTGAAACTGATTTCCGGATATTTTTCAACCGCGAAAAACTCCGCGCTACGCAAATGATTGTCCCGTTTCACGATCGCGGTATCGATACTGCGAACGTCGATCCGTACCGTGACTGAAGAGTTTTGTGGATGTTCGCGGTCGATGTCGATCTTGCCGTCAAACTTGGCGAACTTTCCGTTGGTCGTACCAAGAAACTGGTGAACAGAAAATCCAATCTTCGAGTGCGCTTGATCGAACCGGTAGGCGTCGTTTGCGAGCGCGACCGAAGTCGAAGCGAGAGCGATGATCCCAATCAAAACGACGTTTCGAAATCTCATGCGGTCTCCATTGCCTTGTTTTTCGCCTCGGATGCGAGCGTTTTCAAGAGCGGCGTGCGCGAGAGCGGTAATCGGCCGAAGAGATTGCCAAGCGCGAAGGCCGGCTCCGCTTTGAGTTTCTTTTCATCGTGCACGCCAGTGATCCGCGCAAGCTCAGTTTCAAAATGGGAAATCGCGCGCAGGTTCGGATCGTTTTTGTCGAGATAACCAAACGCGCGGCGGAGCAGCGCGAATAATTCCGGCTCGTGATGATCGCGCTCCGTGCAGATCTCAATCAACTCGACAAAATAAGCCGCGGCCTGCGTGCGAAGGTAATTTTTTCGAATCCCCGCGAACGGGTTTCCGACGACGACTTCAGCCAACGTGTGCAAAGTCGATTTGCGGCTGGGCACAACCGAGATCTCGGCTTCGAAAAAAAGATCGAGCTTGCCGGCGAAGGGCGTTTTCGCGCGGCGCGCGCCTTTGGCGACGGTTTGAATGCAGCCGAGTGATTCGGTGCACCAGGAAACGATCAGGCTGGTGTCGCTGAATTTGCGTTTACGTAAAAGAATCGCGGCCGTGCTTTGCACGCTGCGAATCTAGCACGCGCTGGGCTCTTTGGGCGCGATTACCGGTCCCACGGAACGGCCGTGCGAAGTGACGCTGGCGAAACCTAGCGATTGAGAATGTGCAGCGCGCGTTTCTCCACATTCATCGCGGCTTCCTTCACCGCTTCGCTCAACGTTGGATGCGCGTGAACCGTGCGTCCCAAGTCTTCCGAGCTGCCGCCGAATTCGATGACCGAAACCGCTTCGGCGATCAATTCCGAGGCCGCGTGCTGCAAAATATGCGCGCCGAGAATGCGGTCTGTCTTCCCGTCGGCAATAAACTTCACCATTCCATCGAGCTCTTCGTTCGCGACCGCGCGCCCATTCGCGCGGAACGGAAATTTTCCAACGCGATAGTCGATCCCTTTCTCTTTCGCCTGCTCTTCGGTCAGACCGACGCCGGCGAGTTCCGGGTTCGTGTAAATGATTCCGGCAACCGCGTCATAATTAATGTGACCGTCCTTGCCGGCGATGCCCTCGACGCAAGCGATCCCTTCGTCCTCGGCTTTGTGCGCGAGCATCGGGCCGGCGATCACATCGCCGATCGCGTAAATGCCGTCGACGTTCGTTTTGAAGTGCTTGTCGACCTTGATCCGCTTTTTCTCGTCAAACTCCACCCCGACTTTCTCCGCGCCGACTCCGTCGCTAAACGGTCTGCGTCCGACCGAAACGAGCACTTTGTCGGCTTCGAAATTTAATTCCTCATTTCCCTTCGTTGCAGTCGCCGTCACCCTGCCATTGTCGATCTTCACCGCGCTGACTTTCGTCTCTAGATGAAACGTCATCCCCTGCGCGGTGAGCGAGCGTTGCAACAAGTTCGACAATTCCAAATCGAAACCGACCGCAATGCGCGGCAGAAATTCCAGCATCGTCACTTCCGAACCAAGCCGGCTCCAAACCGAGCCGAGCTCGAGACCAATCGCGCCCGCGCCGATCACGAGAAACTTTTTCGGTGCTTCGGTGAACTCGAGCGCTTCCGTGCTGCTGACGATCGTTTTGCCGTCGAACTTCGCGAATGGCAACTCGACCGGAACGCTTCCGGTTGCGATGATGATGTTCTTGGTTTCGATCTCCTGGCTTTTTCCATCCGACGATTTGACCGAAACTTTTCCCGATGCGGTGATGGTGCCGAGTCCTTCAAATGTCGTCACCTTGTTCGTTTTCATCAGCGCGCGCACACCGCCGGTCATCGTTCGCACGACCTTTTCTTTGCGCTGCTGCATCTTCCCAAGATCGACGGTCGCGTTCTCGATGTTGATGCCATGCTTCGCGGCCTCCTTTTGCGCGAACATGAAATGGTTGCTCGAAGTCAGAAGCGCTTTGCTCGGAATGCAGCCGATATTTAAACACGTTCCGCCGAGCTCTTTGTCTTTCTCGACGATCGCCGTCTTCAAACCGAGCTGGCCGGCACGAATCGCCGCGACATAACCGCCAGGTCCCGAGCCAATGATGACGACGTCAAATTTTTCCATTTTTTAAAAATCGAGCGGCAACTTCTTCGGGTCCTCGATGCATTCCTTCACTTTGATCAAAAACGTGACCGCTTCTTTGCCATCGATCGCGCGATGATCGTAGCTGAACGCGAGATACATCATTGGACGCACTTCCACTTTGCCGTCGATCGCTATCGGACGCGGCATGATCTTGTGCATTCCGAGAATTCCGGTTTGCGGCGGATTCAGAATCGGCGTGCTCAAAAGCGAACCGTAAACGCCGCCGTTTGAAACGGTGAACGTCCCACCGGTCAAATCTTCAATTTTCAACTTTCCTTCGCGCGCTTTGGTCGCGAACTCGGCGATGTCGCGCTCGAGATCGGCGAACGATTTTTTATCGGCATCGCGCACGATCGGCACTACGAGTCCGCGTTCCGTTCCAACCGCAACTCCGATGTCGTAGAAATTGTTGTAGATGAAATCTTCGTCTTCGATCCGGCCGTTCACCACCGGCACAGCTTTGAGCGCTTCGACGCTCGCTTTGATGAAGAACGACATGAACCCGAGCTTCACGCCGTGCTTCTTCGTAAATGCGTCCTGCGATTTCGCGCGCAACTCCTGAACAGCGCTCATATCCACTTCGTTAAATGTCGTCAGAGTCGCGGTCGTTTGCTGCGACATCACGAGTTGCGTCGCAATTTTTCGCCGCAGCGGCGACATTTTTTTGCGAGTAGTTCTTCCGTCTTGTGACTGTCGATCTTGCGAAGGCGCCTCGGTCTTTGGTTCGGTCTTGCCGCGATTCTGAACCGCCGCCAACGCATCGGCTTTGGTGATTCTTCCCCCCGGACCAGTTCCTGAAATTTTCGCCGGGTCGAGATTCTCTTCATCGACAATTCTCCGAACCGCCGGCGATAGGGCTTCGCCGTCTGTCGGTTTCTCTGCCTCTTTGGCTGGCGCGGCAGCTTTCGCTTCAGATTTCTTCTTTTCTGCCGGCTTTGCCCCGTCGGGCGATTTTTTTGAATCGTCGATCGTCGCGACGACTTCGCCGATCTTCACTTCCTGACCTTCGTTGGCAATTGTGTCGAGCACGCCAGAAGTTTCAGCTGCGATCTCAGTGGAAACTTTGTCCGTTTCCAAGGTGAACAATGCGTCGCCGGCGTTCACGAAATCGCCGGATTTCTTGTGCCAGACCGAAACTACTCCGCTGGTAATCGATTCGCCGACCGCAGGAATTTTTACTTCAACCGCCATGTCCGCCTAACTAAGCGCAGAAAAAACGTCCGGTCGAATCAAACGTTGAACGCGTCGCGGACGAGAGCGGCTTGCTCGCGTTTGTGACGGGCGAGCGA
>DATEWZ010000033.1:0-1911 GCA_035257485.1 Chthoniobacterales bacterium | reverse complement strand
GCGCGGCAGCAGAAATTCGTTTCCAAATGGCGCTTGCCGATCGACCAGCACAATGTCGAGCCGATGTTTGAGATGAAGATATTGCAGACCGTCGTCGAGCAGCAAAGTGTCGGCGTTCATTTTTTCGATGGCGAAGAGCCCGCTTTTGACCCGATCCTTGTCGACCAGGACGGCGACATTTTTCAAATTGTGCGCCAGCATGTAAGGCTCGTCACCGGCAGTGAGAGAATCGAGCAGAAGCGATTTTCCATCGGAGACGACGCGCGGCGGATCGGGATTATCGCCGCGTAATTTCGCCAGGAAACCGCGTTTGCTCGGCCGCGGGACGCTTTTGTAACCGCGGCTGAGAATGGCAACGTGGCGCCCCCCTTTTTGCAGGGCACGAGCAAATTTTTCTACGATGGGAGTTTTTCCTGTGCCGCCGACGGTGAGATTACCGATGCTGATGACAAGACAGCCCAAGGCGCGCTCACGGAAAACGCGTTTGCGATAAAGAAACAATCGAAACTGCACCAGCCGCTCGTAAATGAGCGACAGCAAATAAAGAAATGAACGCAAAACGGCCGCACGAACCCCACCCCGCCGTTCGAGAATTACGTCGATCGCAAACTGCTCCAGGTTTTCCAGAGAGCGGCTCATTAGATTTTTGATTTCGGATTACGGATGGATTTCAAAATTTGGACGCCTTGATTGTCGGCCCGGGTAACGAGAATGCCTGCGTCTTTCTGACCCGACGCGCGCATCATGGCGCCGCCGATTTTTCTGGGATTGTGCAGGGTGATAGCACAAATGGCCGAACCTGACCCGCTTAAAAAGGCGCCGAGTGCGCCTGCCTTTTCTGCTGAGCGAATCGTGTCCTCAAGAAACGGGACTAACTTTCTTCGGAATGGTTGATGCAGATAATCGACGAAACACCCACGTAGTTTTTCGTAATCACGCGTCGCGAACGCGGCCGCGATGGCCGACGCATTTGCGATGTTTCGCACCGCATCCGTCCGCGTAACCTTGGAAGGCAATAGTCGACGCGCTTCGTTCGTTGCGATTTCGAAATTTGGGATGAGCAAAATGAAGCGAAGCTGTGAAGAAACGTTGAAGTGCTGCATCTTCAGGCCGCGGGCGAGGGTGAATCCGCCAAAGCTCGCGGGCGCGCTATTGTCCGCATGACCTTCCAATTCGGCACAAAGCGTGAACAAATCGTGCCGGGTGAGATTTGTCCGCGCAATTTGGTTCAAGGCATGAAGCACGCCGAGTCGCACGGTTACACTGCTGCCAAGGCCCCGAGCAATTGGAATATCGCCTCTAATATCGCAGGAAAACGCAAAGGCCTTGCATTGTGTGGTTGCGAAAAATTTTCTCGCTGCATCTCGCACCATTCCGCTGACTGCGCCGCCTTTTCCCCGGCTGACCGTTATATGGTTATAAAGAGAAAGGGCCACCCCAAGACAATCGAAGCCGGGCCCGAGATTCGAAGTGCTGGCGGGAACGCGCACGGTGACTTGCTGCACTCGCCGAGCTTATCGTGCGCACAGAGGGCGGCAAGACAGGCGATAATGCGCGATTAAATTACAAAGGAAACGTGAAATCGACCTGGATCGACCGTGAATTGATGAGCGATTTGGAAGCGGAGGGAACGGATGCCTATCGTCTTTCGACGATCGCGGATGGCCGGGTGGAGCGATTCGGACGCGATGTTCTGATTTCCTTTAAGAACCAGGCGGCACGGGAGCGGTTGACCACGGAATATTTTCTGTGGGCGGAAGCAATGAGCTTTAACACGCAACGAATGTTTGAGCGTCTTTTGCCGAAGCGCAATGAAGAGCGTAAAGCGCCAAAACTAATTCTGGGTGATTCCAATACCGGCTCACGCAGCGTTGTAATGGAGCGCGGCCTGCGATTCGAGATCGATTTTAG
>DATEWZ010000032.1:0-17508 GCA_035257485.1 Chthoniobacterales bacterium | reverse complement strand
CAGCATGCGTTTAAGTTTCTTACCCCGGAAATGGGCTGGTTGCTTGCGCCGTATGCCTTCGCGCCGCTGGTCTTAAGCGTTTTGCTCGGACGCAATCACGGGCTTTACGCCGCTTTCTTCGTCAGCTTCTGGAGCAGCGTGCTTTTTGGAAGAGTCGACGCGCCATTGCTCATCATCAGTTTGATCAGCGGCTTCACCGCGGTTTACCTCACGCTTCAGGTCCGCAACCGCGGGAAGTTGATTCGCGCCGGCGTTGGCGTCGGTCTCGCGATCTGGCTTTGCTCGCTTTGTTTCGGGCTGATCGTCATCAACTTTTTCCCAATCACTGAGAACGATTGGGGAATGATCGGCCTCCAAAGCGCGCTCGCGCTCGGCAACGGAATCGTTACTGCGATGCTGGTCGGCGGCGCCTTGCCGTTGCTCGAACATGTTTTCCAAATCACGACCGATGTTTCGTGGCTTGAGCTTTCGGATTTGAACCACCCGTTGCTTCGACGAATGACGATGGAAGCGCCGGGCACGTATCACCACAGTCTGGTCGTCGCGAACTTGGCCGAATCCGCCGCGGAAAAAATCGGTGCCAACGCCACGATGTGCCGCGTCTGCGCCTATTTCCACGACGTCGGCAAGTTAGTGAAGCCGCAATATTTCACCGAAAACATGAGCTTCGACCGCAACCCGCACGACGATCTCGCGCCGAGCATGAGCGCGCTCATCATCATCTCGCACGTGAAAGAAGGCGTCGATCTTGCGCTGAAAAACAAACTCAACCAGCACGTCATCGACATTATCCAGCAGCACCACGGCACCTCGCTCGTTTATTATTTCTACCAACGCGCTATCCAACAACAGGAAGACGCGCGTGCCGGCGGAAAAATCATGAACATCCGCGAGGAAGACATTCCCGACGTGGAAGAGGAAAGCTTTCGCTATCCCGGGCCGAAGCCGCAGACCAAGGAGAGCGCGATCGTTTCGCTTGCCGACATTGTCGAAAGCGCGTCCCGCAGCTTGGAAAAGCCGACGCCGCAAAAGATCGAGCAACTGGTCAACGAATTGATTGAGGAACGTATCGCCGATGGTCAGCTCGACGAATGCGATCTGACGTTGGGGGAATTGCGCGTCATCGCCGCGCGCTTCCGCTTCACGCTCGCGACCATGCTCCACACCCGCATCGCGTATCCGAAAGGCGAATCCAAGTTCACGCCGGTTTCGGAGGATGAGCGATTGCGCATGCGACCCGACGTCATGGCTTCGCTGCGCAAACCCGACTCTGCGCCACCGGTCTCGGCAGCCTGAATGCGGTAGCCACGGCGCTGTGCGCCGTCTCTTGTTTTTTCCTTGTCATGTTGAGCGAAGCGAAACATCTCTGACTTTGTCTTTTCGGATATGATCAGAGATCCTTCGCTTCGCTCAGGATGACAACGAATTCGCTCCGCGACTACCACGCCGACACCGCCATCATCCTTGGTTCCGGCTTGAACTCGCTCGTTGTCGATCCAGCGAAGGATCGAATCGTTCCTTACTCGGAGTTCGCTGAAATTCCGAAGCCAACCGTCCCCGGTCACTTGGGTCGATTCGTTCTCGGCGAGATCGAAAAAACAAAAATCATTTTCGCGCAGGGCCGGGTTCATCTTTACGAAGGACACTCCGCTCGCGATGTCACGTCTATCGTTCGCGTTCTCGCCGAAGCCGGAATCAAACAACTGATCGTTACCAACGCCGCTGGCGCGCTGAATCCGAAATTCAAACCGGGCGATTGGATGATGATCACTGATCACCTTAATCTCACCGGCACGTCGCCATTGCTAGGTTCGGCTAATTTTCTCGATCTGACCGAAGCTTACTCGGTGCGACTGCGCGAGAAATTCCGCGCTGCCGCGCGCAAGATCGACATCGGCTTACACGAAGGCATTTATGCCGGCGGCGTTGGTCCGCAGTACGAAACCCCGGCCGAAGTTCGGATGTTGCAAAAACTCGGTGCCGACGCGGTCGGCATGTCCACCGTGCTCGAAGTGATCCAGGCCCGCGCGCTCGGCCTCGAAGTCGCCGGCTTCTCCTGCCTGACGAATCTCGCCGCCGGCCTCTCCCAAGAAAAACTCAGCCACGAAGAAGTTTTAGAAGTTGGTAAACGAACCGCCGCTGATTTCGCGAATCTCTTAACGAAAGCCTTGGCTGTTTGACGAGTGCGCGCGCACTTATCTGGTTGGAATATTGACGCCTGTCGTAATAATTCTTTCGGTCGGTACCAGTTTCCACTGAGCACGAACTCTTTGGGCACTCAGCGTGATGGGAAAACCGTCTCGGGTCCAGTAATGGATATCGATGTGGTTATGGTCGTTGACGCGAACGGAATAAATTGGAAGCGGCAGGCCGTTTGTGTTGATGATTTCTCTTTTCGCTAATTCGATCACTCTGCGAACATCGGATGAGTGAACGCTGTTCACGTTCCCTTCCATGACCGGATGAGCCGGTGGTGGCGGCGGTTTGGTCGGTTGGTAAGCGCACGCTGTCAATATGACGATGCTAACGGCCAACAGCTTTCGTAGGGGGTTCATCAAAGCCACGAGATCTAAATTTCCGGCGGTCGTGCTCGTGGTTCGCGGTCTTTGGTCGTGGCGGTGCTGGGTTGAGTGACGAATGGGCCGCCTTCGAGTGGCGCGGATTTGGTGAAGGCGACGTCGGGCATTTCGCTGGGTAGACCTTCCAGTGGAAATTCTTTGCGCAACGGAAAGAACGGATAGCCGTCCCACATTAGGATCCGGCGAAGATCGGGATGACCTTTGAACTTGATTCCCATCATGTCCCAAATCTCGCGCTCGTGCCAATTCGCGGTCGGCCAGATGTCGGAAACCGTGTCGACTTCTTCATCCTCGCCGATTTTCAATTTCAATCGCAGATGGACCGCGAGCGTCATCGAGTAAAGCTCGTAAACGATTTCGAACCGCGGCTCTTCGCCGAAATTGTCGATGCTGGTAATGTCGATCAAATAATCGAACGAGAGATCGTGGCGGCAGGACTTCGCCACTTCGCGCAACTCGGTGGGGAGGATGGTATAAGTCGTCTCGCCGCGAAACTCGGTTTTGTTCTGGAGCTTTTGCCCGAACAGTTTCCCTAACGAGCCAAGGAGTTCTGATCCCGTCATATTTTCGCCACAGATGGACACAGATTTTCACAGATAAAGATCTGGGTTTCTGATCCGTGTTTCATCGGTGTAAATCTGTGGCTGAAATTCATGCGGTCGTGCCGGTCAATTTCTTAGTCCACGCCGGTTTTTGGGCGGCGAACGATTTCTCGCCGGAAATTTTTTCCTGCAATTTCATCAGGCCGGCGAGGAGCGCTTCCGGGCGCGGCGGGCAGCCGGAAATGTAAACATCGACCGGCAGCAATTGATCGATCCCCTGAAGCACCGCATAAGACCGATACATGCCGCCGGTGGACGCGCACGCTCCCATCGCGATGACCCATTTCGGGTCGGGCATTTGTTCGTAAATCCGTTTCACCGCGAGCGCCATTTTGTAAGTCACAGTGCCGGCGACGATCATGACGTCGCATTGGCGCGGCGAGAAGCGCATCACTTCGGCGCCGAATCGCGCGATGTCGAACCGCGACGCGGCGGTCGCCATTAATTCGATCGCGCAACAGGCGAGGCCCATCGGCATCGGCCAGAGCGAATTTTTGCGGACCCAATTGAAGGCGGCGTCGAGTCGGGTAAAGATGACGTTGCCTTCGATTTTTGAGTCGTAAGCGGTGGCGCGTTGTTCCGCCATGCGGCAACACTAAAGTTGCGCCAACCCGAGGCAAGTAGAAGATACATCCCGCCAGGCAAGATCGACATGCAACAAACGCGCACTCATCTCGACGAACTCGAGAACCAGAGCATTTTCATTTTTCGCGAGGCGTATCTCGCGTTCAAGAACGTCTGCATGCCGTGGTCGATGGGAAAAGATTCGAACGTGTTGATCTGGCTGGCGCGGAAAGCGTTTTTCGGCCGGGTGCCGTTTCCGGTCCTGCACATCGACACCGAATACGAGTTTCCGGAGATGCTCGAGTTCCGCGAATGGGCGAAGACGCATCATAGTTTGAATCTGATCGTGAAGATCAATACCGAAGCTCGAGCGCGTGGGATTGGTTACGAGACGCACGATCCGGTGACGGTGACGCATGAATTGAAAACGGTCGCGCTCCAACAAGTGCTGGCCGAATACAAGTTCGACGCGCTGATCACGGGAATTCGGCGCGACGAAGATCCGACCCGCGCGAAGGAGCGATATTTCTCGCCGCGCAACGCGCAGTTCGAGTGGGACTATAAAGATCAGCCACCGGAATTTTGGGGACAATTCGCCACCAACGCAGCCAAAGGCGAGCACGTGCGCGTGCAACCATTACTCGATTGGACCGAGGTCGATGTCTGGCGCTACATCCAGCGCGAGAACATTCCAATTCCGCAAATGTATTTCGCGCGAAACGGGAAACGATTCCGTTCGCTGGGTTGCAAGCCGATCACGCACCCGATTGAGAGCAATGCGTCGAACATCGACGAGATCATCGCTGAGCTCGAAGCAACGAAAGTCGGCGAGCGCGCCGGACGCGCCCAGGATCATTACGAACGGAACGCGATGCAGAAACTTCGCGCGAAAGGATTCCTATGACGAAGGAATCGCTTCCGCTGCGAGTTGTCTTCACGGGTCATGTGGATCACGGAAAGTCCACACTGATCGGCAGAATTCTGAGCGACACGGATTCTTTGCCCGAAGGCAAGATCGAGCAAGTGAAGAAGGCGTGCGCGGCGGAGAAAATGGAATTCGAGTTCGCGTTCGTGCTCGACGCGCTACTGGAAGAGCAAAGTCAGAACATCACAATCGACACGACCGAGATCCGATTCAAAACCAAGCGGCGGCAGTACATCATCATCGACGCCCCGGGTCACAAAGAGTTTTTGAAGAACATGATCACCGGCGCATCGCGCGCGGACGCGGCGGTGCTGGTGATCGCGGCGAACGAAGGGGTGAAAGAACAAAGCCGCCGTCACGCGTACCTGCTGAGCATGCTCGGGATCAAACAACTCGTCGTGGTCGTGAACAAGATGGACCTCGCAGATTTCTCGGAGAAGAAGTTCAAGGAAATCGAGAGCGAGTATCGGAAGTTTTTGAAGGAGCTCGGTCTCGAAGCGCGTGTGTTTGTTCCGGCGTCGGCGAAGAACGGCGAGAACATCGCGAAAGCGAGCGCGAAAATGAAATGGCACAAAGATCCGACCGTTCTCGAAGCGCTCGATTTGTTGGAGCCGCAAAGCGCCGATGTCGACCTTCCACTGCGATTTTGCGTGCAGGACGTTTATCGGTTCGATGAACGACGGATCATCGCCGGCCGAATCGAAACTGGAAAACTCAGAGTGGGGGACGAACTGGTTTTCTCGCCCGCGAACAAGACGTCGAAAGTTCAATCGATCGAAGGATGGCCGGACAAAGCGGACGGCGAAGCGATGGCCGGCGATTCGGTAGGCGTGACGTTGAGCGAACAGATTTTTGTCGAACGCGGTTACGTTGCTTCGCATCAAACCGAAACGCCGATCGAGACGAACCGAATCCACGCGGACGTCTTCTGGATCGTGCGCGAGCCGATGCGCCTCGGACATCCTTACGATCTCCGTCTCGCAACCCAGGAGGTGAAATGCGAGATCGTCTCGATTGATCAGGTCATGGATTCTTCGACGCTCGAAGCGACGAAAGAGAAACGCGAGCAACTCGAGCGCAACGAAGTTGGTCGACTGACGATTCAAACGCGTTCGCCGCTGGTGATCGACAATCACGATCGAATTCCAACGCTCGGCCGTTTCGTGATCGCCGATGACGGGCAAATCTGCGGCGGCGGCACAATTTTCGGCGGCATTTACACCGATCGCACGGTCGCGAAGAGCAAAAACATTTTCTGGGTCGAAGGAAAAATTACCGCGAGCGCGCGCGCCGCGCGGACCGGCCACCGTGGCGCGGTTGTTTGGTTCACAGGATTGTCGGGCGCGGGGAAATCGACCATCGCGCAAGCACTCGAGCGTGAATTGTTCGGGCGCGGGATGCACACCTACGTGCTGGACGGCGACAACATTCGCCACGGTTTGAATTCGAATCTCGGATTTTCGCCGGAAGATCGCGTGGAAAATATTCGCCGCGTCAGCGAGGTCGCAAAGTTGATGGCGGACTCCGGCGTGGTCGCAATCACGGCGTTCATTTCGCCGTATCGAATGGACCGCCGCCGCGCGCGAGAGATTGCGCTCGAAGGCAACGCCGAGTTCGTAGAAGTTTTCGTCGATGCGCCGCTTGCGGTCTGCGAAGCGCGCGATCCGAAAAATCTCTACAAGAAAGCGCGGGCGGGCGAGATCCGCCAGTTCACAGGCATCGACGCGCCGTATGAAGCGCCTGACGATCCGGAAATCGTCGTCCACACAGATCAACAAACGGTGAACGAATCGGTCGCAATAATCCTCGAGGGCTTGCTGCCGCGTTTAGAACCGGAGAAAAAAAATGTCTGACCGGCAAGTTGTCGAGCTTACCGTACGCGCGCCGGAAGCCGGCGACATGGAGGCGCTGGCCGATTTGATGACGCAGCTCGGTTATGAAACGCGCACGTCCGAAATGCAGATGCGCATGGAAACAATCATGGCCAACAAACAATACGCGACCTTTGTTGCCGTGAGCGAAGGCAAAGTCTGTGGAATGATCGGGACGCGCATCAGTTACAGTTACGAGCACAATAATCCTGGGGCGGCGATCCTGGCATTGATCGTGTCGGAAAACATGCGCGGCCGCGGAGTGGGGGAAGCGCTCGTTACCGCGGCCGAAAACGATTTGACGCAAAAAAATATTCGCCGTCTGGCGGTTTACACCCACTTCCGCCGGACGCGCGCCCACGAGTTTTACGAGAAAATGGGTTACGAGAAGAACGGGTTCCGCCTGGTAAAGGAACTGCCTGTTGCGACGGACTAGGCTTCGCGCTAGCCCGCGTAATGCAGGCTGACGACGTTGACGCGGCTCGCTTCGATCATTTCGTGTACGAGTTTGCCAAGCTCAGCCGCTTCGTACGGCTTGGCGATGCAACCGCGGAAACCGAAATCCTGGTAACGACTCATCGTCGCATCGGTCGCGTAACCGCTGGAAACAATCGCGTTCACAGTCGGATCGATCTCTATCAGCTTCTTGAGCGCCTCTTTGCCGCCCAAGCCGCCGGGGAGGGTGAGATCGAGGATGACGAGGTCGAACCGTTTGCCAACGCGCAGCCTTTCTTTGTACAACTCGACGCCTTGAAGCGCCGTGGCCGCCTGTGAGACTTCGTAGCCAAGCCGCGTCAACGTGAATTCAACCAGATCGCGGATTGCGTCTTCATCGTCTACCACGAGGACACGGCCCGTGCCGTGAGCGGTTTCAGCTAATTTCTTTGGCGCTTCCTCAGCCACCGGCGTCTCGACATTGAGCGCCGCGGGCAAATAGAGCGTAAAGGTTGTACCGACGTGCACTTCGGATTCCACTGTCATCAGACCGTTGTGGTTCTTGACGATCGAATACGCGGTCGCCAATCCAAGACCGTTGCCTTTCGGTTTCGTCGTAAAGTAGGGGTCGAAGATCCGCTTCACGTATTTTTCCGGTATGCCGACGCCTTCGTCACCGATGCGGACGCGAACGTAATCTCCCGGCGGAAGATCCGGAATAACGACGTCGGTCGTTTCGTAACAGAAATTGTCGCAACTGACGTAGAGCGTTCCGCCGTTTGGCATTGCCTGGTCGGCGTTGACGACAAGATTCGCGATAACCTGGCTGATCTGGCCAGCGTCGATCTCGGCCTGCGCGACATCGGCGGCGAATTCGAATTCGCTGCGGTTGCGGCTGCCGCGCAATGAGAAGCTGACAGTGTCCTCGATGAGTTTTGTAATCGAAGCGGTCTTCTTAATCGGCGCACCGCCACGGGCGAAGGTGAGAAGTTGTTGAGCGAGATCGCGCGCGCGCAGAGATGCATTCTTGGCGTCATCCAAACGTTCGGCCATTTCGTCGTCGGGCGGGAGAAGAAGACAGGCGAGCGAGATGTTGCCGGTGATCGCGGTGAGAAGGTTGTTGAAATCGTGAGCGATGCCCCCGGCAAGAAGTCCAAGCTGCTCGAGCGTTTCGGCCTTGCGGCGTTCCGCTTCGTTGCGCTGGCGCTCGGTAATATCGCGGAAGACGAGAACGACGCCGGAGAGTTCATTTTTAGTGTCGCGAATCGGCGAGGCGACCTGCTCGATCACGCGCTCGATGCCGTCACGGGAAGTGAGGGTGACGTTTTCGGGAAGACTCACCAGGATCGATTGCGCCTCGCTGCGATAACCGCTCTTCTGCGCCTTCGCCTGGGTGGCAAGATCGACAGTTACATCGAAAACCGATTTCAGCGGCTGGCCGATCGCTTCCTTCGTTTCCCAGCCGGTCAGTTTCTCGGCCTCACTGTTCATCATGATGACCTTGCCGTTGACGTCGGCAGTGATAACGCCGTCACCGATCGCGCGCAGCGTTACCGCAAGACTTTCTTTCTCCGCATCAATTTGTTGTTCGAAACGTTTTCGCTCGGTCACATCGCGGACCATCGCGACATAAAGCCGTTGCTGATCGACCACCATTTCGCTCAGCGAAATTTCAACCGGGAAAGTGACGTGCTTGCGAGTGCGGCCGAGAGCGAGTGTGCTGGTCCCAGTGCGGCGCATGATCTCGGCCCAGCTGCAGACAACCGGTTTTATGTCGTGCTCGCCTTCGAAGCGTTTTGGAACAAGGCGCGTGAAATTGCTGCCGACCATTTCGTTATCGCGGCAGCCGAACATTTTCTCCGCCGCCGGATTCATGGAGCGTATGACGCCGGCTTCATCAACCGTGATCATGCCGTCGCGAATGTTCTCGATGACGGAGCGGATGTGCGTTTCTGCGCCTTCGAGCTCGGAAAGTTGTCGGCGAACCAGCACGAAACTGTAACTGTTCGAGATAACCAGGAATCCGACGGCCAGGAAAGCAAGCAATGCCAGCGCCGACGTGCGATAAATTCTCTGTTTGGTCGCGGAAGTGGCGCGCAGCTCGTAAAGATTGAGCTCATTCTTCTCGAAACTGGTCAACATGTTGCGAATGTCGGCCATCATCGTTTCGCCACTGGGGATCAGGGCCAATGCGTCGCCGTCTTTGCCCGCGCGTTTGAAATCCATTTGTGAAACGGCGCATTTGTTGATCCAACGCTCAACGTTGGCGCGAATTTCGGCCAGCAGCTCCGCTTGCGCCGGCGAACTGGCGACGAGAATCGAAAGATAACCGTTGTAAGTGTAGAAATCTGCAACCGCGCGTTTGTAGGACTCAACGAATCTGTTCTCGCCGGTCAGCAAATAGCCGCGCTTTTCTTTTTCCATTTCCACGACTGCCCGGTCCAGTTTGGGGAGAAAATCGAGAATCTGCGCCGATTGCGTGGCCCATTCCTGGTTGTGCATCCGTTGGTTGAGCACGATCTGCTCTTCGTCCTGCAGCGATTGCAAAACTTCACGCGCCTGATCGAGCAGCGAATTCCCCAGCGTGGAAGAACCGGTCGAGGCGGACGCGCCGTTCTTGCTGCGGCGCGTTTCAATTTCAGGGATCGCAACAGTATCGAGCCACTTCTGGACGACCTCCTGAACGCGGATCACGCGTTTGCGGTGGTTCGGATTATCAAGAATCAGCGCGGTCAGTTCGTCGGCCCGGTTTTTTATCAGCTCACGCTTTTTTTGAAATGGTGCGAGGAAGTCCTCGCTTCCGCTTAAGAGATAACCGCGATGGCTACTCTCCAAACCCGCAATGTCGTTCTCGATCAAACTACTTAATCGGATCACCTCGATGGTGTGGGTGCGGAGCGATTCCTGGTAATGATTTCTCAGGGTCACCAGCAAAAAGGCGCCAGCCAGAAAAATAATCACGACGACTCCAACAGTCGTTCCAGAGAGGAGCTTGAGATGGAAATGGCGCTTACTAAAGAGCGAATCACTGATCCGGCCGAAGATCGACCGTTGGCGTTTCTCTGGCTCGGAGGGGACAGGGGCGTCGGTCGACGGATCTACCATAAATGCGTGTAAAGCAGCTATTCTGCCACCGTGCTGCTTCCAGTGCGCCCGGCGCCTAACAAACGCTAAAGCAAAGTCAGTACCAAATCTTTGCGAGAGACAAACCTTCTGCCGGCGCGACAAAACGAATGCCTTCAGCCCGCCCGGATTTCAATCGTGAGGCAATTTCATCGAGGCCGGCCTTGCCGAGCGCGACCCGAATCATCGCGCCGACCATCATTCGCACCATCTTGTAAAGAAAGCCGTCGCCGGCCACGTCGATTGTAATGAGTGCGCCGTTCTTGCGGACTCGGATCAATCGAATCGTGCGAACCGTGCTCTCCTCCTTCTTGCCGCGATTGGCCGCGAAGGCGGCGAAATCGTGTTTACCCACAAATTTCTCGCCGGCGGCTTTCAGAAGATCGACATCGATTGGGCCGGATATGTGCCAGGCGCGGCCGAATTCCAGGGGCAGCAAGATCGGCGCAGCCCAGATCCTATAACGGTAGTGTTTTCCTTTCGCCGAAAAGCGCGCATGAAAACTTTGAGATACGTAGCGGGCGCGAAGGACCCGAATTGTTGGCGGCAAAATGGCGTTGAGCGCGGTCGTCCAGCGTTTGGCCGACATTTTTCGACTTGGAAGATCGACATGCGCGCCTTGCGCTAGCGCGTGGACGCCGGCATCGGTCCGTCCCGCACCGTGAACCCGAAAGCGCGCGCCGCCGACTTTCTGAAATGCGCGCTCCAATTCGTCCTGGATCGTTTTTCGGTGAAGCTGACTTTGCCAACCTGCGAACGCTGCCCCGTCGTAAGCGATGGTGAGTTTAAGACGCTGCGGCATTTCGTTCGCGATCGAGGTATCCCTGCAAAATCATTTGGGCCGCCACTTGATCGACAATTTGGCGAGTCTGACGCGTTTTCTTTCCCGCTGCGCTCAACGCGCGATTCGCAGCGACCGTCGAAAGCCGCTCATCCCAGGTTTCAACAGGGCAGGGAACTTGCGCGCGAAGTTTGTTCGCAAATTCGAGCGCATCCTGCGCGCTCTTTCCAACTTCGCCGCTCATATGACGCGGAATACCGACCACGACCTTGTCAATCTTTCGATCGCGGACGATCTCGGCAATGCGCTTCACGGTTTCTTTGTTCGCCGGAATTGTCTGTAACGGATGCGCGAGCAGACGCAGCTCATCCGAAATCGCCAGTCCGATTCGGGCGTGGCCGAAGTCGATTCCCAAAATCGGATTCATTTCCGCGGTCTGATCGCGCTACTGAAGTTCCGGCGGCAATTTGCCGACGAGTTTTTTAATTTTCTCAGCGTCATGCCGATCGCAAATCAAAATCGCGTCGCCGGTGCGCACCACGATGAGATTGTGCACCCCGACGAGCGCCACCGTCGTTTCCGCGTCCGCGTCGTTGAAAATAATATTCTCGCTCGAATCGAGCGCGGTGAACGCGCGGTTGGCGATGTTTCCCTGTTCGTCCTTTTTGAAATAACGCGCGACCGCCTGCCAACTGCCGACATCGTCCCAATCGAAGCTCGCCTCCACCACCATAACGCGATCGGCTTTTTCCATGATCGCGTAATCGAATGAAATTCGTGGCAATCTTTCGAATCGGTCGCCCAGGACTTTCTGGAGATCCTTGGTCGACCGGACCTGCGAAATGAAATCGGCCAGCTCCGGGGTATGGCGGTTGAATTCGCTGAGAACAGTTGGCACCGACCAGACAAACATGCCCGCGTTCCAGCGGAAATTTCCTTTGCGCAAAAACGATTCGGCAAGATCGACATTCGGTTTTTCGCGAAACCGAACCACCTGATGGACCGAGATCTTTTCGTTGCCGCCGCGCACTTTCACTTCCTTTCCTTGTTCGATGTAACCAAAGCCTGGGCACGCCCACGTCGGTTTGATTCCAATGGTCACGAGCGCGCCCATTTCCTCGGCGGCTGCGGCCGCGGTCTTCATTGTTTCATGGAAAGCGTCGCGATCCTGGATCACGTGATCGGCCGGCAAGGCGAGCATCGTTGCCGAATGATCGCGCGCCGCAACCCAGCCCGCGCCCAATGCGACCGCCGCCGCGGTATCGCGTTTCGCCGGTTCGGCGATGATATTTTCCTTTGGAAAATTTTTGAGCAACTGGCGGACGGCTTTCTCCTGCTCGACGTTAACGAGAATCAAAACGCGCTCGTCCGGAACGAATCCTTCCAAACGCGCGAGTGTTTCTTCGAGCAATGTGCGCTTCGAAACGAGACGAAGAAGTTGTTTCGGGCGATGCCGACGGCTCAACGGCCAGAAGCGTTCGCCGCTGCCGCCGGCGAGAATAAGCGCGTAAATCGGATTCGACATTTTAATCGTAGTTCTGCGCCACACTCACCCACGCTCGCCCTACATCGGCTCGCTTATTCATGCTGAACGTTGGATAATTTATTGCCAGTAGCGGAGATCACGCCAGCGCGCAGATTTTCCCGTTTCTTTTTCGCAAACGAGAATTATAAGTAGCCGATGTCTCTCGGGGTATCCATTCCAAAAACGAGCGAACAGCTCCCGCTCGACGGCCTGCTCGCGCTCACGCGCACGGCCTTCGGCTTGGGAATTGGAATGCTCGTCGCCGACAAGATCAAAGGACGCACGCGCCAGACGGCGGCGATCGCGTTGATGTCAGTCGGCGCGCTCGCGGCGGTGCCGTTTTTAGTCAAAGTCGCGCTCGAGCGAATCAATCGGCCGGAATCGGAACGCGGCGCGCGGGCTCGCCTGCGCTCTATTCGCGGCGACTCGGGTTATACCACCGAGAAGGACATTTACTAATTCCCGAATCGCGATTGGTGCGGCCGCTTGATTCAATCGGCTTCGCGGATTAAAGCCTCATCGCGATATGGCCAAAACATCGACATCGTCTGGCGAGCCGTTGCGCGAATTCTGTCGCGAGATTTTCAAACAGGAAGCGGTGCTGCGTCAGGGCGGCGGCAAAGCCGGAACGGAACGGCAACGAAAGCTCAGCCGGCTTCCGGCCCGAGAACGGATCGCTTTCCTTCTCGATAAAGATGCGCAGTTTTTTGAAATCGGGCTGTGGGCGGCTTACAAAATGTATGAAGAGTGGGGGAACATCGTCGCCGCGGGAACGGTCGCCGGCATTGGCAACGTCTCCGGCGTTTCGTGCATGATCATTGCCAACGACGCGAGCGTGAAAGCGGGCGCGTTCTTTCCTGCAACTGTCAAAAAATTAATTCGCGCGCAGCGGATCGCATTCGAGTGTGCCCTTCCGATCATTTATCTCGTCGATTCGGCCGGCGTCTTTTTGCCAATGCAGGACGAAATTTTTCCGGACGAGGACGATTTCGGCCGGATCTTTCGTAACAACTCGGTCATTTCGGCGGCCGGCATTCCGCAATTCGCCGCCATCATGGGCAACTGCGTGGCCGGCGGCGCCTATCTGCCGGTGTTGTGCGATAAAATTCTGATGACCGAAGGCAGCGGTCTTTATCTCGCCGGCCCGTCACTCGTGAAAGCCGCGATCGGTCAAATTGTCGATCAAGAGGAGCTTGGCGGCGCGAAGATGCATTCAGAAGTCAGCGGCACGGTCGATTTCTATGAAAAGACTGACGAATCGTGCTTGAAACGATTGCGCTCGCTCGTCGCGCTTTTGCCGGAAGCGAAAAAAGCCGCCGAGGGGAAGATCGACAACAAAACTTTCAAGACGACGAAGAACACGGACTCGCTTTACGATTTGGTGAGTCTGGATGGTCAGAAAAATTACGATGCGCGCGATCTGCTCTCCGCAGTTGTCGATGCGGGCTCGCTCAACGAATACAAGGCCGACTACGGCAAGACCCTGGTGACGGCGTACGCGAAGATTGGTGGACGGTCCGTTGGAATTGTCGCAAGCCAACGATTGCAGGTGCGCACGAAAAAGGAAGGAATCCAAATGGGTGGCGTGATTTATTCCGATAGCGCGGACAAGGCGGCGCGCTTCGTGATGGACTGCAATCAGGACAGTCTACCGATCATTTTTTTCCAGGACGTGACCGGATTCATGGTCGGCCGCGACGCGGAACAGAGCGGAATCATTCGCAGTGGCGCGAAACTGGTGAACGCGGTCAGCAACTCCGTGGTTCCAAAAATCACCGTCGTCGTCGGCGGTTCGTTCGGCGCCGGGAACTACGCGCTTTGCGGCAAAGCCTACGATCCGCGATTCATCCTCGCATGGCCGAACGCGCGCTACGCGGTGATGGGTGCTGCGCAGGCTTCCGACACCGTGTTTTCAATTCTAGCGCGAGCAAAGGAACGCGGTGACAAGAAAGCGTCGCACGAGGAATTGGACGACCTCCGTAAAAAGGTGAAGGCAAGTTACGAAGAGCAAACCGACATTCGCTACGGCGCCGCCCGCGGCTGGGTGGACGCGATTATTCAACCGCACGACACGCGCGATGTGCTCGTGCAATTGCTGGAATACGTTTCGCGGCCAATGCCGAAAGCGCATTTCCACACCGGCGTCATTCAAGTTTAATCATGCCAGTCGTTCTGATCGAGAAACAGTCTCCGCAGATCACGGTCGTGACATTGAATCGTCCGGAGCGCCGCAACTCGCTCACGATTGAGTTGCTCAACGAATTGATTGCGGCCGTCAAAGTCGCTTCTGACCAACCGCAGGAGCGCGTTTTGATTTTGCGGGGAGCGGGAGAGGCTTTTTGCACCGGACTCGACTTGAAAGCAGCGGCCGATCAATCAAAAGCGCATGCAACCGCGGAGATGGTCGCGAAAACTTTGGTCACGCTTGCCGAAACGCGCTTGGTGACGATCGCCGCCGTGCACGGCGCGGCGGTCGCCGGCGGGGCCGGAATCATGTCGGCTTGCGATTACGTCGTCGCCGCCGAGAAAACCAAAATCGGTTATCCGGAAGTGCGCCGCGGTTTGGTTGCCGGATTGGTCATGACTTTTCTGCGCCGTCAGGTTCGCGAACGCAACCTGCGGGAGCTGGTTCTGGGCGGGGAATTAATCGACGCCGAGCGCGCGCTCGAAATCGGTTTGGTCAATCGCGTTGTTTCGCGCGATGAAGTGATGAACGAAGCGCAGAAGTTCGCCGAGTCGGTTTTGCAAGGCGCGCCGAACGCACTCGCGAACACCAAACGGTTGATTGAAGAACTTTGGTCGACCTCGGTGAAAGAAGATGTCGATCTTGCTTTAAAGCATCACATGCAGGCGCGCGAATCCGCCGAAGCCAGCGAAGGAATCGCGGCCTTCAACGAAAAGCGCAAACCGAGCTGGACTGAAAAGTAAGCGGCCTACACCGGAACCGCTGGAGCGCCGCCTTGGTATTGCGCGCTTCCGAACCCGAGGATGGGGTAGAAAATAATCCCCAGGAAGATCAGTCCGACTGCGAATCCGCCGCCTTTGCCGAAGCGTTTCGCCACGTCAATGCAGATGATGATCCAGAAAATCGGGAAGCAGATCAGGAGCAATAACACCCACCAGCCCGGACGGCCGGCGACTTTGCACAAGAAGAACAGGTTCACGATCGGAATGAACGAGGCCCAACCCGGCTGGCCGGCCTTGGTAAATACCTTCCAAAAACAAAACGCTGAGATCAGCGCGCCGACAATTATACCCGGAAGCGAGGTGGCCGCGCTATACTCGGGCATTTGGGGCATTCGGGTTTCGGTGTCCTGCGCTAAAAACACAAACGGCATGAGGTTAATCAGGGATATCATAATGGGTAAGACTTCGGGATTGCAGGATTAGCGAGCTGGTTCGCTTTGAGCAAGAACAAATCGGGTCCCGCGACGGGCCGCTGCTACGGAACTTCCGTGACCTCGAATTCAACGCCGCCGAGCCATCGAGCGAGCAAATTATAAATCGCTGCGAAGATGCAGAAGAAGACGAAACCGAAGATTGCCATGATCACAGGCATGAACGCGTAAACGATTCCCATTATCCGAAGCTTGTCGTCGCCGAACAAAAACATCGGGATCGCTAGGAGCGTATAAAGAAATCCAATCACGACATACAGCGCGGTGGTTATTTTGGCGGATTGAAGAATCGAGATTCGGGTAATCTGTTTTTTCACGCGCCGAGATTAGCCGACTGAAACGCGGCTCGGAATAACAAACTCAATTACCGCACGGGACAGCGTCGGCAATTCGTTGGAGCGTGTGCGCGGTGGTTTCAGGCAAAACGCCGTAGTAGGTCGACCCAAACGCGCGCGAATTAAAAATTGTGCGGAATAAAACCGCGGCCGCTAAATATGTTCCGGCCGGGGAGGGATGTTGCGTTCCATCTCGCAGATGGATCGTCGGCGCGTCGCGCTTTGCTTGTTCGAATGCAACGCCGATCGGCGCGAGCGTCGCGCCAATATTTTGCGCGAGCGATGCGTAGGCGGAATTCAAACGCGTTTGCATTTCAGCCGGCGAGCCGCCCGAAACCGTTTCTTTATAGAAAGGGTCGCCGGCGGGCCGCGCCCACGTCGCGAACAAAACGGTCCGCGTTTGATGCGCGTCGGCCTGGTCTTTGAACAGGCGTACGTAGTAGGAAAAATTCTGCGGCGCGGAGAGCGGTTCGGTGCTTTGACCTTGGAGCACGAGAAACTTTGGGTGCCATTGACGCAATTGCGCAAGTGCCTCGCCTCTTTTCCAATGATCGGAAATGGTGGCGCCGCCGGCGGTGATCGAGCGAACATCGACCTCCGCGTGCAACGACGACTCAGCCGCGAACTTTTTAAACTGCGTCGGCAGATCGTTCATGTAGAGCAGACTGTTTCCGACGAACAAGACAGAGACGCCGGCCGCAGCCGCGATTTTCCCGAGCGTCAGGAAGAATAGAACGAACCCAATGCGAATGATGCGCGACACGCGTCGGATCGTTGCAAACCGCGTGCCTGTTTTCTACTTCTTACTTTTTAATTTTTACTTTCTTCATCGCATTCCGCTGTCGCAACGCCACTCCACCTTCGTCATTTGACCGTTTGTCACATCGACATCGAACGGTCCGCAGCGCCCGATCTTTCCCTGGTTCCTGCGTGTAACGGTATAGTGGCCCGGAGCAACCGTCAGCCGGAAGCGGCCCTGATCATCGGTCATGAACTCGGCGACGGTCCCGGTCTGGTTGTCGACAGTGAACGGAACATTCGCGAGCGGCGCGGTCGACGTCATGCCCGGTCGGACCGGCCCCGGGTGCGATGGTGACACCGTGATAACGCCTTCGATTCCGGTTCCGGTGCTGCTTGGTTCGGGCGACGACGATGTTTGCGCGCAGCAAAGGCCGGCAAAAGTCAGGAAAGCGATTAAGCTTAATGATTGGAACATAAAGAGTTCGACGCGCCCGACGCGCGGATTGTTTAAGAAATGTTTGTCGACCGAATCAAAGTTTTTGCCCAGGCAGGAAGCGGCGGCCGCGGTTGCGTCAGCTTCCGTCGGGAGAAATTTGTCCCGAAAGGCGGACCGGACGGCGGTGACGGCG
>DATEWZ010000031.1:0-24986 GCA_035257485.1 Chthoniobacterales bacterium | reverse complement strand
GAAGGATTTCCAATCGCCTGACTTCGCAAGACGCTCCGACAGATCGCCATGATCAACGACGCCGGAACACCCTTGCCTGAAACATCGGCAATCGCCACGCCAAGCCGTTCGTCGTCGATCGTGATGTAATCGAAATAATCGCCGCTGACCTGGCGCGCCGGCACGTTGAGTCCGCTGATCTCGAAACCGTTCAGGTTCGGGGCTTCGGCGGGAAGGAGAATGCGCTGAATGTCGCGCGCGATTTGCAGATCGTGGTCGAGTCGTTTCTTTTCGTTCGCCTCGGAATAAATGATCGCATTGTAAAGGGCGAAGGCGGATTGCTCGGCGATCGATTTGAAAACGACAAAATCGTTTTGAGAAAATGGCGAGCCGAGCCGGCTGTTCGCCAATGCGAGCACACCCATGTTTTGTTTTGCGTAAAGGAGCGGCGCGACCATCACCGAGCTTGCTCCAAAAGAACTATCGCGAAGTTTCGCCAGCTCCGGCGACTCGGAAAACTCATTGGCACAGATTGGCGCGACTGTTTGCCATGTCCGGCCGAGAAGTCCTTCGCCGGCGCTGATCGTGTGCAGCCGCAGAAAACTTTCGAGCGCGGTGGAGGTGGCGGCCTGTTGCAAAATGTGCGCCGGAACATCGACAAGTGGCGGACAACCTTTGGAAATAAATGTCGGCGCCAGCTTTGTTCCGCTGCGATCGACCAGATAAAGCGCGCCGCCCTGGGCATCGAGCACACGCGTTGCGCCCTCAACAATCAAGCGATGAAGATCGCCGGGCCGAATGGTTTCGCTGAAGGCTTCTCCGAGTCCGTGCAAGAAATCGAAGACCAGTGTTTCCTCGACCTGAATTTCTTCCTGGGAACGTTCGAGCCTGCGAATGCTTTGGCGTTGCCGCAGCAGGGTGTAAATCCACAACACCAAGCAGCCGACGAGCAGCCAGAAGAGAACGGTTGGCGAGAGATTAGCCAATTACTTCCCCGCCGTCGTTTGATGAAGGTCTTGTTTTAAGTAATCGAGAACGTCTTTGAACCTGGAAAGATTTTCCGGAGCGGCCCGGCAGAGAGCTTCGTGCGCTTCCAACATGGTTTCCGTGCGCTCTCGTTTTTCGGCAGCCGCGCGATCATGCGCGTTCTCTTTCACCTCTTCGCATTCCGGGGCGAGCGCGCCGTTTGCGTGAATATCGAAAATCTGATCGAGCCCGAGTCCGGATAGGAGTTCGCGGCTGCGTTCACCGGCATGGACGACATGAAGATGGCCCTGCCCCAATTCCCTCAATCGCAGCGCGACCGCCGCCATCGTTCCCATAAAAGTGGAATCCATCATCGCGCAATGCTCCAAATCAATGATGAACTCGCGATAACCGCGATTGACCATCTCTTGCGCGAACTCCTTTAGGCTCCCGCTGTTGAGGAAGTTACCCTTCCCTTCTATTCGCACCCAAACGGCGGGACCGTTTACGCCCACTAGAATCGATGACTGCACAGCTGATTATTTAAGGATACAAGATCGACATCGGGACTGTCAAACGACACCCGGCACTGGCTCGGCCCAGTGGGTTGCCTACTCCCACAAGTAGGAATGGGTCTCGGCCACCACCGTCCCGTTTTCGATTAATAAACAACGCCACGCCGTCACCCGGCCGTCGTCAAAGTAATCGTCTCCCACGACCTTAAATTCCGTTTTACGACTCCCGCGCGCGTTCGGATAAAAAATCTCCTGCGCCTGCACATGGGCGTGCAATTTTTCCTGCCGATATTCGAGCCGCACGGTCAAATTTGCGGCGCGGCGCGCTTTCCAGAAAAAATCGAAGTAATTTCCGAACCGTTCGCGCTGATCGAGCTTCGTTACCGCGCCCCACAACCGATACTGTCTTTCGAATCGGATCGACGCGTCCTGAACCGTCGTGGTCTTGCTCGAGGGCGCGGTCCCGGAAAGTTTTCCGCTCTTGGTCGTACTTTGCGCGGTTTGATCTGTGGTGGACGATTTCCCCTGGCCGGGAAGGTTCTCGGTCAGCAGATAAAGCTTCGTTTTGCGAAATTGGAAATCGTCGCTCAACGCCATCGGCAGCGGCACAACTCGCTCAATGATGCGCGGCTCCTCGCGCGCGCGGGCGAATGCGGTTGATCCCGCGAGCAGAAATAACAGCGACAGGGTCGTTAGCGGTCGCATAGGGCGCATGCGACCTATAGCACTCGCCGTCCTCTAACTCTAGACTCTTTCGATGATCGAAGTGCGTTATGACCATGGAGTTTATCTCCCGACGCACGATTTGTGGCTCGATCCCTGGGAACCCAAGCGCTTCGCCTTCGTTTCGCACGCCCACAGTGATCACATTGCGCCGCATCGGGAAATGATTTTGTCCGAGCGGACCGCGTGTTTGATGCAGGCGCGAATGCCGGGAAGTCGCATCGAACACGTGCTGCCGTTCGGTGAGCAACACCGCGTGCACGATGTCGATCTAATGCTTCTGCCGGCCGGCCACATTTTTGGTTCGGCGCAATTGTTTCTCGCGCAAGAAAACGAAACGCTCCTTTACACCGGTGATTTCAAGTTGCGTCATGGCAAATCGGCAGAAGCCGCGGAATGGCGCGAAGCCGACACGCTGATCATGGAGACAACGTTCGGGTTGCCGCGCTATCAATTTCCGCCAACCGAAACAGTGATCGAGCAAATCGTCGGCTTTGCGCGTGACGCGATCGACGACGGCGCCGTTCCTGTTCTGCTCGGTTACTCTTTGGGCAAAGCGCAGGAAATATTATGCGCGCTTGATGGCGCTGGACTCACGCCCATGCTGCATGGCTCGGTTTTTCAAATGACGCGGATTTACGAGCAGTTCGGCCAATCGTTCTGCAAATACGTTCGCTACAATAAGAACGACGTTGCCGGAAAAGTTCTCATCTGTCCGCCGAGCGCGAGCCATTCTCCGATAATCGAAAAGCTTCCACGCAAACGCGTGGCGATTATCAGCGGTTGGGCAGTCGAGCCCGGCGCGATCTATCGTTATCAGGTCGATGCCGCTTTTCCGCTCTCCGATCACGCGGACTATTGCGATTTGATTCGGTATGTCGATCTTGTAAAACCGGAACGCGTCTTGACTCTGCATGGGTTTGCGGCGGAGTTCGCGCGCGACTTGCGCGAGCGCGGAATCGAAGCCTGGGCTTTGAGCGAAGAGAACCAGATGGAATTCAAAATGGGTAGGGACGCTGCGCTGCGGCGTCCGGTCGGTGCGGCGCGCCGACCCTGCCAGTCAGAAGTCGACTCCGAGTTCCTCAACTTCGCCAACGTCGGCGAATCGATCGGCGCGACTCCCGCGAAGCTCGAGAAGGTTCGGCTGCTCGGCGATTACCTGCGCACTCTCAGCCAGGAACAACTTCCAATCGTCGCGACGTATCTGACCGGTCGCGCTTTCGCGCAGAGCGATCTCCGCACGTTACAGGTCGGCTGGTCGGTTATTTACCGCGCGCTCGTCGGCGCGACGAAAATCAGCGAAGCAGAATTCCATCACATTGCCGCGAGTCATGGCGACCTGGGCAAAACCGCGTTCGACGTTCTTGAAGCCCGAACAACTCCCGCGCCATTCACGATTTTGGATTCGAAGAAACTTTTCGACGAGCTTCATCGCGCGCGCGGCCCGATTACCAAAACCGAACTTTTGCAAGCTCGCTTCGCGAAACTTTCCGCGCAGGAAGGTCAATATGTGGTGAAAATTTTGACGGGCGATCTCCGGATCGGTTTGCGCGAAGGTTTGGTCGAAGAAGCGATCGCCAGCGCGTTCGAAGTTTCGCTCGAGCAAGTCAAAGAGGCGAACATGCTCCTCGGCGATATTGGTGCGACCGCACTGCTTGCTTCGAAGAAAGAACTGGATCGCGCCGAATTGTCGATCTTTCGGCCGATCAAATGCATGCTCGCGACGCCGGAGCCGAGCGCGGAAGCGATCTGGGAGCGATTTGCCGAACAAAACGAGACGACGGTTTTTGTCGAAGACAAGTTTGACGGCATTCGCGCGCAGCTTCACCGCAATTACGAGCGCGCAGAAGTTTACTCGCGCGATTTGCGCCGCATCACCGATCAATTTCCGGAGATCGCCGCGCGCGCGCGTAAGTACGAGGTCGATCTTATCCTCGACGGCGAGATTGTCGCTTTCGAACACGGACGCAAACTGACCTTTTTCGACTTACAAAAACGGCTTGGTCGAAAAAGCGAAGGCGCCGATTTGTTCGAGGTCGCTTCCGCAGATGTACCGGTGGTCTTCATCGCGTTCGATCTCCTTTGGCTGAACGGCCGTTCCCTATTAAAGACTCCGCTCGAGGAACGGCGGGCACTGCTTCGTGATTTGAAGTTGCCCTCGCAATTTCAAGTGGCCGAAGTTTTCCCGGCGCATTCCGCGTTCGAAATCGAGCAACGTTTTCAAGAAGCGCGGCGGCGGTTGAATGAAGGATTAATGATCAAGGACCCGAAAAGTTTCTACACGCCAGGCGCGCGCGGAATGTCCTGGTTCAAATTGAAGAAGGAGCTCGCGACGCTCGATGTCGTAGTCGTCGGCGCGGAATTCGGTCACGGCAAACGCCACAACGTTTTGAGCGATTACACTTTCGCGGTGCGCGACGAAAACAGCGGCGAGTTGTTGCCGATCGGAAAAGCTTATAGCGGGCTGACGGATGTCGAGATCGCTGAGCTAACCGAGCATTTCAAACAAAATACGATTGTCGATCACGGCCGCTATCGCGAAGTGAAGCCCGAGGTCGTGCTCGAAGTCGCATTCAATTCGATTCAGCCGAGCAACCGGCACGCGAGCGGACTCGCGTTGCGATTTCCGCGGATCAAAGCGATTCGGCGCGACAAGAACATCGACGCGATCGACACGCTTGCCTACGCGCGCGCGCTAGCCGCGCAGGAAAAAAGTTAGGGCGTCGCCGTCGGCGAAGCTGGTGCGTTTCCTTCTTTTCGTTCGCGCTTCATCTCGCGTCTCTCTTCGCGCTTTTGTTCTTTCTTTTCCTGCCGGGTCAACTTTTCGGCTGGCGCTGCATTCGGCGCAGATGTCGACGTAGCGGAGGCGGCTGTCGCACTCGCCGACGGCGAAGCCGATGGCATTGGTTGAACCCCTTTTTGTGGTTGGAAACGTTGCGCCTGGGACTTGAATTTTCCTTTACTGATTTCGCCTTGAGGCGAACCGGTCGGCGCCAGGGGCGATCCTGCAGGCGGCGGAGTAATTTGAGTTGCAGGGACGGTGTCCCGCGCGACCGCCGACGTTGCGGCGCTCGGTTGCGGCGTTGTATTCGTAGTAGTCATCTGCGGTGAGGCTGACGGACTTGGCATTAGCAATCGTCCGCGTCGTTGTGATGCCGCCGGTGAAGCAGACGCCGTTGTTGGCGGCGCGGAAGTTGCCGCGGCAGTTGCAACTGGCGTTGTCGTTGCCGCAGTAGTTGGCGCCACGGTTGCGGTCGGCGCCGTTGTTGGCGACAAGGCGCTCGATGTTTGCGCGTTTTGCGTTGTCGTAGTTTCAGCCTTCACGAATTTTTTCGACGGTGCATTCGGCGGCGGCGCTGCTTCGGATTTAATTTTCTGGCGCGATTTTTTCGCTTCGTCCTGATTTGTAATCGCAGCCCAGCCGAGATCGACCGTCGCGGTAGCAATTGTTTGTTTCACCGTGAGCGGCCGTTCGTTGGCAGCGGGTGCTGCAATCACCGGCGCTGCGATCACGACGGTTTCACCGCGCATTTCCGACCGCGGCGCTCCCGAAGAAAGATCAACATTCGCGTTTCGCTCAAGACGATAACGTTGCACCGGTTCGCGGCTGATCGAACGCATCTCGTCATAGTTCGGCCCTTCGTTCACGATCGTCGTGTTGTTGTAGGTAATATTGGTCACGTTGGTCGTTTGATTGACGATCATGACGTTACGTTCCGGCGGCAGGAGCGTTTGCTCGACCCGCGGCGCGCCAAATTCACGCGACGCGACGAAACAATATTGGTCGGGACCGATATCGTAATAATTGTCCGACCAATTGTGGATGCCGGTACGCTGATCGAATCGGGCTTCGGGAGGCAACGGCGCCCAACCAACGTAATCGTTGCTCTTACGCCATGAAACCCAGGCAGGCGCCCACTGATTGCCGGGGACCCAAACCCAACCGATTCCGCGCAAACGGGTCCAGCGTCCGTAGTGATACGTTGCCCAACCGAACGGTTCCTCCGAAATCCAGGTGCAACCGGCGTCGGTGTAAACCCAGCGACCGTCCGTGTAAGGCCGCCAACTGCGTGAACTTTCCGCCTGGCGGGGATGGAAAACGTAACCGTAATCACCGGTCTCAATCCAATCTCCGTAGGGCTCCAGCTTGTTGTAAAAAGTGGAATAGCCAACGCTGATGGCGCGCTCGCGTGGCGCTGTCGTTCGCGGACGTGATGCGACGGATTCAGATTCAGTTTGCTCTTCTCGGTCTTGCGCAGCCGGCGTTGCGTTTTCTTTTCCGGCCAGCGCTTTTTCACGCGCATCGAGATCGGCCTGACGCTGATCGAGCTGCTGTTGTTGCTGCGTTTGACGTTCGGCCGCGAGGCGCTCCTGAACCTGTCGTTCAACTTCTGCCTTTCTCTCCTCTTCGGTTTGTTGCTTCGGGCAGGCAACGAAAACGGCTGCCGTGGTTACCACGGCTAAAACAACAAAAAACTTTTTCATGGCGAGTGTTAGACACCTTTCCTGGTTGATTATTCAAGGTGACGGCGACGGTGTCGGCGGCGTCGTTGTTACTTGAGCTTTACCCGGCGTAAAGACCACGGTCTCAAGCGCGGAGCGCCGCAGCTTTTGGATGTTCGCGTATAGCGCAATCAGCGCGAAACCGATGACGATGCCGACCATTAAACGGCCGACATTTTTCGAAACCTTCGGCCCGGAGCTCACTCCAAACTATCGGTGTCGATCTTAAGCGCGCAAATCTTCTTCTGGCAACTGGATCGCGGCGATCGCGTCCATCACGCGCTGGCTCAAGCGCGCGTAACGATCTTTCCCCTCGCCCGCAAAATCCGCTTCTGAAAAATAAATCGGCTCGCCAACCACGATCGTGATCTTGCCAGAGAAACGCATTTTTCCATGAATCGGCCAGATCTCGTAGGCGCCGAAGATCCGCATCGGCACAACCGGCGCGCGCGTTTTCGCGATGACCAGACCGACGCCCGGCTGCGCGGCCTGTAACTTTCCATCCGGCGTGCGTGTCCCTTCCGGAAAAACAAGCGCGCATTCGCCGGCGCTCAAGATGCGAATCAGCGCCTTGAGCGCACTGCGGTCGCCTTCCAGGTTCACTGGAACGACATTCAGTTTCGGCAAAACCCAGCCGAGGAGCGGGACCGCCATCAGCGATTTTTTCGCGAGGAAGTAAATCGGCCGGTCGCAAGCGTTGCCGGCAAGCGGTGGATCGAAAAAACTTTGGTGATTGCTCGCCAAAATCACCGGTCCGGTTTGAATCATGCGCTCTCGGTGAATGATTCGAAACCCGTAGAACAAACGGGCGAGCAAGCGGCTAAGATGATAACCGAGCCAGTAGTAGAAATTCACGGGCTCAACTCGCGTCGAAACCTTTGCCTTTCAATCGCGCGACAATTTCGTCAACGACAGCATCGATCGACATCTTCGATGTATCGATGACCTCGGCGTCTTTCGCGATCACCAAGGGCGACGCCGTGCGCGACGAGTCGGCGCGATCGCGCTGGGCGATTTCATCACGGTGACCCTGGACGGCGCGACGTTGTTCCCGCACTTCCGGGGACGCATCGATGTAAAACTTGTAGGGCGTGTCGGGAAAAACGACCGAGCCGATGTCCCGGCCTTCAATGACCAGATCGTGGTCGCCGGCGTAATCGCGCATTCGTTGAACGAGAAGCTTCCGCACTTCTGTCACGGTGGAAACGCGCGAGACTTCTGCGTTCACACGATCCTCATGGAGATGAGGGGTTAGATCGACATCGTCGATCAAAAGATGAAATTCGCTCTCGACAAACTTTCCGGCCAAGCGCAACTCACGGATGAGTCTTTCGATTGCCGTCTTGTCATTCGGATCAAGGCCGCGGTCCAGCACCGTCCAGGTGACTGCGCGGTACATCGCGCCCGAGTTCACGTAAACAAAACCGAGGCGTCGCGCGAGGTCGCGGGCCACGCTGCTTTTTCCAGAAGCAGCCGGACCGTCAATGGCAATTACGTGATGTCGATCTTGTGCTGGCATCTTTGACGCGCTCGCGCCGAGCGCAGTTTTTCGCGAGAGCCGCGCGGAAGCAAGCGCGCGATTTATTCTTCGGCCGGGGCGGCGGGGACCAGCGTGCCGATCACCGGCGTGCTCGTGCGCACGCGGCGCGGACTTATGAATTCGTCGAGGACCTTTTCAAAACCCGGATACGATTCACGAATGCACTCCGCATCCTGAATAATCGTTTCGCCGTCGGCAAAAAGCCCGGCGACCGCGAACGCCATCGCGATTCGGTGATCGCCAAAGCTGGACAACCGCGCGCCGCGTAACGGCGCAGGACCGTGAATTTCCAAGCCGTCGTTGAGCTCAATCACCTGAACGCCCATGCCGCGCAGATTGTGCGCGATTGCCGCGATGCGATCGGTTTCTTTCACGCGCAACTCGTTCGCATGGCGAATGATGGTGGTCCCACTCGCGAGCGCGCCTGCGACCGCGAGCACCGGCAATTCGTCGATCAATTGCGGAATTTCCTTCCCGTGAATCACCGTGCCCTTGAGTGGCACGCCGGTCACTTCAACAACGCCGCGCGGTTCCAATTGATCGACATCTTCAACCGCCTCGCGGACCTGCGCGCCCATTCGGACGAGAACGCCGAGCAACGCAGTGCGTGTGTCGTTCAATCCGATGTTGCGGACAAGTAAATGACCGCCACCCTGCGCCGCAGCCGCCACCAACCAAAACGCGGCCGATGAAATGTCGCCCGGAATTGTGAAATCGCGCGACTCGGGGACCTGGTCGCCAAAAACGCTGACCGTGTCGTCCTCGCCCTTGGCGGTGCGGATCAAAAAGTAATTGAACATGAGTTCGGTGTGGTTCCGGCTCGCGAGCGCCTCGTCTACGGTGGTTTTCCCCTTGGCGAAAAGACCGGCGAGCAAGATCGCGCTTTTGACCTGAGCGCTGGCGATCGGCGAGCGATAATGAATTCCACGCAATAATCCGCCCCTGATCCGCAACGGCGGAGTTTGTTCGGGACCTTCCGCGATTATGTCAGCGCCCATTTTTCGGAGAGGCTCGATGACGCGATCCATCGGACGGCGCGTAAGTGACGGATTGCCGATCAAACGGGACTCAAAGGTCTGGCCGGCGAGCAATCCCGCGAGCAACCGCATCGTGGTGCCCGAGCCGCCGCAATCGATTTCCTCTTTTGGCGGGCTGAGGACGCGTTTCTTGCCGTGAACAATCAGAACGTCCGATTCAGGTTGTTCGATTTGAATGCCCAGAGCGCGAAGCGCGTTGACCGTATGCATGCAATCGTCGCTCGGCAAAAAACCGTGGATCGTGCAAATTCCGTTGGAAAGCGCGGAGATAATCGCGGCCCGGTGGGAAATGCTCTTGTCCCCCGGAACGGTAATTTCGGCCTCAACTCGAGGCGCTCGTTTTACGCGCAATTCCATAACCCATTAGAAAAAAGCGATGCTGCCGTCAGTATCTAGCATCCAGCATGCGCCGCAACTGCTCTTAGGGAACGAGAAAGATTTTGTTTGTGAATGGGTCCTTTACTTCAGTGCCGGGCGGAAACCCACGCACATCAACGAGACCCTGGTCGGAGGCATAGGGGCTTTTCACAAAACCTGGTTTTCCGGGGACCGGCGTGCCATAGGGATAGTCGCCCTTGGCCGGTTTTGATGGAGGCGCGCTCGGGGCGGGCGCCGGGGCGGAGGTGGATGTTTGTGCGCTCGCAGTGGCGTCGGCGTTCTCCGGCGGCGCATTTGGATTGAACGGCTGTTGCGTTGGCGGATTTTCGGTCGTCGTCTCAGGATAACGCGCTCCCGTGTGCCGTGCGCCCATAGGGGCGGTTTCCTCACCACCGCCACAAGCTGAAAGGAAGAAGAACGCGGCAGGCAACGTCAATAAGAGCCACAGTTTCATAATTTTCTTGGACGGAATCTACACTGGTTCTATTTCAATACTAGTGCCCGGCAAATCGCAATCCATTTTGCAAAAGCCAATCTGGCCGTCATTTCCGAACCTGTTGCAGTAAATGGAGGCCGGCGCCCAAATTCTGATCGTCGACGATGATGCGACCAGCCGGAATTTGCTTGCCCGAATGTTGACCGCCGCAGGCTACGTTTGCCGCGAAACGGACAATGGGGGCGATGCTCTGAAGCTCGTTCGTCAGGAGCAACCGGCGGTGCTGCTGCTTGATTACCTCATGCCGAAGATGGATGGCGCGGAGACGCTGAAACGCTTGCGCGCGGACCCGATTCCGGCAGTCGCGCAGATTCCGGTGATCATGTTGACGGGCCACGGCGAGAGCGAAGTGACCTGTCTCTCTGCCGGAGCGGACGATTTCGTGGTCAAACCGATCCATGCCGAAGTCTTGCAGGCGCGGATCGAGACCCAGCTAAGGCTGCACGCAATGCGGGTACAGCTGCAACAGCAAAACCAGGAATTGGAAGCTTGGCGCCGGAACCTGGAACGCGATCTCGCTGCCGCGCGGCTCACTCAACAATCCCTCATCCCCCAAAAAGCACCGAAGCTCGAGGGCTGGCAAATTGCCGCTTGTTATCGCCCGGTGATTGAAGTGGGCGGCGACATTTACGGCTGGCTTCCGATTAAGAACGGACGCTGGTTGTTTTGGATCGCAGACGCGACAGGCCACGGTGCGTCTGCCGCGTTAATGACCACTCTGGCCAAGCTTTTGTTCCATCATGGCCACGAAGAACACGACCAGTCGGTCAAAATCATGGAAGCCGTGAACAACGATCTGCGCGGAATTTTTGCCGGACGATCTTTCATGAGCGCGATGTGCGTTGCGCTCGACCCAAAAACAGGCGAGGCCACTGTTGTCGGCGCAGGTCATCCGCCATTGTTGGTCACGCGATTTGGTCGCGGAACCGAGGCAGTCCCGTCTTCTGCGCCACCGCTTGGACTGGTCGAGCAATCGCAATTTGTCGAAACCGTTCTTCAGTTGAATCCGGGCGACGCGTTCACGCTTTATACCGACGGATTATTTGGCGTGACGACAAGCGGAAAGCCGCGAACAACGCCAACCCAACTTGCGGGAATGGTCAATCCGTTTGCGTCGAGCGCGGATGCATTGCTCGAATTGATGTTGAAAGCGGCCACGCCCGAGGCGAGCGAATCACCGCCGGACGATGTCGCGGCGGTTGTCGTGCGGCGAACCGATTAGCAAGAAAAAATTTTCTCCGCGAAAATTAGTGTTGCACTGGTGCAAACGAAGCATTAACCAGCCTGTATGCCGAAAAACAAAACACCTTCAAAACGCAAGCCCAATCCCGCCTTCATGAGACCCGTTCAACCAGACGACAAGCTCTCCGCTATCGTTGGTTCGAAACCATTGCCGCGTTCCGAGCTCACCAAAAAGCTTTGGGACTACATCAAGAAGAACGGTCTTCAGGACAAGACGAAGAGAACGCAAATCAACGCCGACGATGCGCTCCGGCCGGTTTTTAACGGCAAGAGCCAGGTGAGCATGTTCGAGATGACGAAACTCGTCTCGGGCCACATCAGCTAGGCCGCGAATTGCAGTTCCGCTCCGCGTATACGCGGACAATATGAAAGCTGCCGAGCGGGCAGCCGGCTGAAGAATGACTGTGCGTTGGAAGTCGCATAGACTTGCGCCGCAGCCTGCCTTGATCGACCTTTGCGCGTGAAAAAATTGCTATTCGGCATTCTGCTCGCGTTTGCATTGTTGTCGCCGGCTTGCCTACGCGCGGAATCGGGCTGGGTCACCGATTACAAAAAAGCTCAGGAGGAAGCCAAGTCGACGCACAAACTCCTGTTTATCAACTTCACCGGCTCGGACTGGTGCGGTTATTGCATCCAGCTCGATCGGGCGATCCTCTCCAAACCTGAGTTCAAGGAATACGCGAACAAAAACCTGATTCTCGCGGAAATCGATTTCCCGCATCGCAAAGCGCAGCCCGCTGAACTCCAAAAGCAAAACATGGAACTGGCCCAGCGCTACCAGATTGAAGGGTTTCCTACATTGGTCGTACTGGACGGTGACGGAAAAACAGTCTGGCGTTACGACGGTTATTACTCCGGCGGAATCGCCGCGTTTCTCGCCGAATTGGACAAGATCCACAAAGGCTAGCTCGCCGACCTAGCGCTCTTTGGTGTCGAACGCTTGCTGAAGCACGTTCGCCAGCTCATGCCTGGTGAACGGCTTTGGCAAAGCCGCGCAAAACCCGTAAGTTAAAAACTCCGCCAGCGCCGCTTCGTCGGAGTAACCGCTGCAAATGATCGCAGTGACGTTCGGATCGAGATTTCGCAGTCGGTCGATCGTGGCCAGGCCGCCCATACCGCCGCGGATGGTGGCGTCGAGAATAACGACCTGAAAATTTTCGCCCGACCGCATTGCACGTTCGTAGGTTTTCAATGCTTCGGTGCCGTCCGGCACTGCCGTGGCCTGGTAACCCAGAGTTCCGAGCAATTCCGAGGTCAGATCGCGAATGGCCGCTTCATCATCCATGACCAGCACGCGCTGATGATTGAACTTAAAACCGGGTCCGGCGATCGGCGGTTCCGCGATCTGCGCTTCGGCATCCGTTGCGGGCAGGTAAAATGCAAACGTCGATCCCGCCGGCGAGGTACTCTCGAGATGAAGCAAACCGGAATGCTTCTTCACAACCGAATAGCTGATCGATAAACCAAGTCCGGACCCAGTTGCTTTGGTTGTGAAGTAAGGATCAAAAATCTTCGTCACTATGGCCGGATCAATTCCGCTTGCGTCATCGGCGACGGAGACTTTCAAATACCGACCCGGCCGAAGCGGCAGCCCGGAATTCGCGTCAATTTCAATGTTGCGTGCCGAAACTCGTACCGTTCCACCCTGTGGCATGGCTTCGCGTGCATTCATAACCAGCGCGCTCATCACTTGTTCGATCTGGCCGGGATCGATGGATGCTTTCCGAAGATCGTCCGCCAGATTCAATTCGGCGCGAACATTAGAACCACGAAGGGAGAATTCGGTTGTTTGCCGGATGATACTTGAGATCGCCGCGACGCGCTTGAGCGGGGTGCCGCCTTTCGAAAACGTGAGCAATTGACTCGAAAGCTGAGCGGCCTGTTGGGCTGCCTGTCCGGCTTTCGACAAAAAGGAAAGGAGGTGCGTCGCGTTGTACGGCGTCTCGATTTGTGCCAGCCCAATGTTGCCCGCGATGACCGTCAAAATGTTGTTCAGATCGTGCGCGATTCCGCCCGCTAAAGTTCCAAGCGATTCGAGCTTGCTCGTGGTGAGACGTTCCTGCTCGATCCGCTTACGATCCGTCACATCCCGCAAGAAAACGGAAACGCCGCCGCCGCTCGGATAAGCGAGCAATTCATGCCAAACTCGCCCGCTGCGGTCGCTGGCCTCAAATTCCACCGCGACTTGTTCGGACATAGCGCGCCGGTAATTCTCTTCAAACGCGGCCGCCGTGAACTCCGGCAATTCGATCCAAAAATCTTTTCCGAGCAAATCCTGGCGCCGGCGCCCGAGAAGTTTTTCCGCCTGCGGGTTGATGAAAGTAAATTTCCAATCACGATCGACCGCAAAAAATCCGTCGCTCGTCTTGTCGAGAATGTCGGTCATTTTTCGAACTGTCTCCTGCAACTCCGTCCGCGCCTGATTTCGTTCGCCGAGCGAGCGGATACGCCGCTCCGCGACCGACATTCGAACGTTCAATCGCGCGGCATCAAGCGGCTTGGTCAGATAATCGTTCGCCCCGGCATCCAGCGCGTCCTGGAGGTCTTGCGCGTCGTCGCGGGCGGTCACGATCAAAATGAAGAACTGTTCGCCGTTCGGTTGGGCGCGCAGTTCCCGGCAAAGATCGACCCCGCTCTTGCCGGGCAACATCCAGTCCAAAATCAAAAACGAAAAGGAGTGCCTGGTCAGCTCGAGCTCCGCCTCCTCGGCACTACCGACCGCCACAACTTCGTGACCACGCCGTTCGACCAATCGCTGCAAGACGCGACGGCTCTCCGGATGATCTTCCACAAGGAGAATTCTCATTTCTGCAAGTCCCAAAACCAGTGACCAGTCGATGCGCAAGCTCGACCGGTCAGCTTTAGGATTCGCAGCAGGTTGATTGCCAGAGCCGTTCAGATTCCGGCGAAAAACAGAATCAGGCTTTTTCTTAGATATCGAGATCGTGCGTTTCGATTTGCACGCCTGCACCTTGCGTTACATTCGGCGTCTGCTAGATACAGCGAAAGTTTGGCGCACCTGCAAAAATCCATGTTCACGGTTCGAATTTTTCTCTTTTGCCTGTTTGTCTCGTTCAGCGCTGTTCGACTGAACGCAGACGACGCGGTTGCTCCGCAAACGCCCGAAAAACCGAAGCCTACCCCGGAAAAGGTCGAGCCCGGGATCACTTTCGATTGGGTGCATGTCGATGGCCCTTACGTCGCGCTTACCTTCGATGACGGACCGAGCGCAAAACTGACCCCGAAGCTTCTCGACCTCCTCGCCGAGCATCACATCAAAGCCACTTTCTTTCTGATTGGCGAGAACGCCGCCGAGAATCCCGAGCTCGTGGCGCGGGAAACACGCGAAGGACATGAGGTTGCCAACCACAGCTGGTCGCATCCGAACTTCGGCAAAATGTCGGACGACGGCGTGCGCGGCCAATTGCGCAAGACCGACGACACAATCAAAAGTGCAATGGGCAAGAGTCCGACCTTGATGCGGCCGCCCTACGGCTCGATCACACCCCGGCAGAAGAAATGGATCCACCAGGATTTCGGTTACAAGATCGTGCTTTGGGATGTCGATCCTTTGGATTGGCGCCGACCGGGCCCGGCCGCTGTTTGCAATCGGATCGTGAAAAATACGCGCGCCGGCTCGATTGTTTTGGCGCACGACATTCACCCGGGCACGATCGAAGCGATGCCGTGCGTTTTGAAAGATCTTGAAGCAAAAGGTTTCAAATTCGTGACCGTGTCGGAATTGATCGCGATGGAAACTCCGCTTCCGCCGAAACCTTCCCCCACTCCAAAGCCCTCGCCGTCGCCGAAAGGTTCCGCCGCCCCGAAGTCGACACCCGCAAAATCGACATCTCGTTCGCCGACCCCGCACAATTGATCCCGCCGGCATGATCGCCGACCGATATTTGCAGCTCAAAGGCGAGCTCGAAAGCGTTCTCGCCGGTTTGATCAAGGTCGCTTCGGACATGCAGTGTTCCGGCGAACAGCTCGAGACGCTCCAATCGCTTCTTCGCGACATTACCGAACCGTTACTCTTTGTCGTCGTTGGCGAGGTGAAATCCGGCAAGTCTTCGTTATTAAACGCGCTTTTCGGAAACGAGTTCGCAAAGGTCGACGTGCTCCCTGCCACCGACCGCGTTTGTATTTTTCGGCACGGGCCAGAAGACAAGACCAATGAAGTCTCGCCGAAATTGACTGAGCGTTATCTGCCCATCCCCTTCTTGCGCGATTTCAATGTCGTCGATACCCCCGGCACCAACACGATGGTGAAAGAACACCAAATGGTCGCGGAGGATTTCATGCCGCGCGCCGACATCGTTCTTTTCGTTTTTTCGGTCGCCAACCCCTGGACGCAATCGAACTGGGACTTTCTCGATTTTCTGCAAAAGACGTGGCTCAAGAACGTGATCATCGTTCTGCAGCAGATCGACTTGCGCGAGCCCACCGAGGTCGACGTCATCCAGCGACATCTTCAGGACACGGCCATGCGGCGGCTCCGATTTGTTCCCCCGCTTTTTGCCGTCTCCGCTCGCAAAGCCCTGCTCGCCCGCACCAGCGGCGTGGACAAAGAAAAGCTTTGGGAAGAAAGCGCCTTCGCGCCGTTGGAAGAACAAATCAGTTTCATCGTTACCGAATCGAGCACCCGAATGTTGAAGCTAAGATCGACATTTCAGGCGGCGCGCGCCGTTCTCGAAGATTTGAGTCGCGAAATTCGCGGCCACATCGACAAAATCTCGGCGGACGCAGCCGTCCTCGACAGGCTCGATGGCTTACTCGCGACGCGTCGGGAACAAATGCTGCGCCAAGTCGCGGCCCTCGTGCGCGAAGTTGAGCAGGTTTATGACGAAACGACGAAAGAACGCGCCGAACTTCTTCGCAAAAGATTGAGCTGGTGGCGGAGCTTCAGCTTGATCTTGCGATCGAGCACCGGTCAGGAGGAATTGCATGGTCGCATCGAGACTCAGCTGCGGCAGTTGATGCAGCCACAAATGGACAAGGCGATCCGCACCCTCGAAGCCGATCTGCGCGGTCTCTGGCCGCAAATGCAGGATTTGCTCGAAAATCAGCTTTCTGCCGACTTGCAAAAGGAAGCGCGCCAAAGCGTTCCGGATTTCGCCGGGCAACGCCGCGAGCTTTCGGATTCGATCCAAACGGCTTTTATCGACATTCTCGCCGGCAAATCGCTGCGGGAGCAGGTCGCGCGTTCGTTCGCGCAGTCCGCGATGTGGCTTCGCATCGTCGTTGCGATCCTTCTGGCAGCAGGGGCAGGGGCAGCGTTTGTGAAAATCCCGCTCGTCAGCCGCGGTTCTTTGGTTGTCGCCGGAATTTGCGTCCTGCTCGCGATTGTTCTCGCGTTCAATCATCACCGGAAAATCCGCCGCGTTTATGAACAGCAACTGGATCCGAAGCGCGCGGAGTTCAGCCAAACGCTCGAAAAGCAATTCGCCAAAGCAATCGATTCGTTCTGCGCCGAAATGGGCAAAAAGATCCAGACCTTGAAAGAAATCTGCCAGACCCGACTGCGCCGATATCAGCCGTGGTCAGAACGCACGAGCGAAATGGAAACGATTCTCGCCCGATTGAAGTCGCGCGTCGGCTAGCAAGCCGCTGGCGTTATTGCGTCGATTGTTTCTTGGTGTTGGTCGCAGCGCCGCCCTGTTGCTGGACCAGACGTTGTTCAGACTGGCGACGGGCAATGACGAAATGATTATTGTCGCCGTAACTGCGCCATGGACCTGGCGGGACTTCCTGAGTGTTCACAAATTGCCAATCGGTCACGTCTGTCGGCTGCAATCCAAGATAATCACGAACCGCCGGTGAAACGTCGAGACCCGCACCGTGGTTGAGGTTCGGCTTCGGTTTTTCGTTGCCGAAAACATATTGGAAGTGATCCGTGCGAAACGGGCCGCAATCTTCCCATTGAGAGTAGCAGGTGCGATTGCCTTTCCGAATTGCAATCCAACGGTGCCAGCAAACCGATTGACCTTGCCCGATGTAAGCCTGTTTGAACCATGGAATGACCAGCGGCGCTTCCGGCTTGAATTGCCCATGCGTCACGTCGTTATAAGGCAATGCGCAGTAAAACGGATTTTGTCTTGGGATGAACGAGACCGGGATGTAGTTGCGGCGATCTGATCTTTCCGGCGTATCGAATCCGCCGTAATTCGCCTGCCAATTCAAATCCCATGAGCTGCGAAAATTCGGAACCGGATTGTTGCCACCGGCTGACTCGCCGATCCAGAACACCGTGGTCACGATATTCGTTTTCCAAGGGAAACGTTGCATGGCAGGACGAGAACTGGTTGGGACGAAGACTTGCGGTTCGACTTTGAGCAATGCTTGCTCGCGCAGCTTCATCGCATACTTGGCAAAATCGGCCGCCGTTGCGTATGGCGAGCTCGATTGCTCTTCAGCTTGCGTCGCCGCGAAAGCGGCCGTGATGAGGACAAGCGTAAGAGTTCGTTTCATGGGCCGAAGGCGGGCTGTTTCTAGTCGATTTTACCGCGCTTCGCAAGGCTTTTCCATTATGGAAAAACCAGTGCTGCTGGCGGTTACAATCTACAAAGCACTATTTGTTCCACCTTATATTCTGCTGATGAGTGTGTTGTGGATGTATTCCCCGTCATTTTTTTCCGGATAATCGAGCGTGTAGTGCAAACCGCGGCTTTCCCTGCGGCTTAATGCCGAATCGACAATCAGCGCCGCTACCGTGGCCAGATTGCGGAGCTCGAGCAAATCAACCGACACTTTAAAATTCCAATAAAACTCACGAATTTCGCGCTGAAGGTTGCGCAAGCGCGCGCTCGCCCGTTGCAATCGCTTGTCCGTCCGCACAATTCCAACGTAATCCCACATCAAGCGCCGGATTTCGTCCCAGTTGTGATAGATCACAACCAACTCATCGACGTCCTGCACGTCGCCCGACTTCCACTCCGGCAACGAGATTGCGCGCTGCCTTTCCGAAGATCGACATCGCACTGCGGCTTCAGCCGCGCGATGCGCCACGACTAGGCCTTCGAGTAATGAATTGCTTGCCAGCCGATTCGCGCCGTGCAATCCGGTGCAGCCGACTTCGCCAATCCCGAACAAACCGGGCAGACTCGTTGCGCCATTCACATCGGTCATGATTCCACCGCATTGATAATGCGCCGCCGGCACAACCGGGATCGGCTGCTTGGTCATGTCGATCCCGAACCGCAAACAGTTTTCGTAAATGTGCGGGAAGCGTTCACGCAAAAATTCCACGGGCTTGTCGGTGATATCGAGAAAGACGCATTGCGCGCCGGAACGCTTGATCTCTGCGTCAATCGCGCGCGCGACGACGTCTCGCGGCGCGAGCGACCCGCGCGGATCGTAGCGCTTCATAAAATCTTCGCCCTGATTGTTCCGTAAAATCCCGCCCTCACCGCGTACCGCTTCAGAAATCAAAAACGATTTCGCTTTCGGATTAAACAGGCAGGTCGGGTGAAATTGGACGAACTCCATGTTGGCGATGGTGACTCCAGCGCGCCAGGCCATCGCCACGCCATCGCCCGTCGCGATGTCGGGGTTGGTAGTATAAAGATAGACTTTTCCGCAACCGCCAGTCGCGAGCACGATCCGGTCCGAGCGAATCGTTTCCACTTCACCGTTGTTTTCATCGAGAACGTAAACGCCGAGACAACGATCTTCCGCCGAATAACCAAGTTTGGCCGCGGTAATCAGATCAACCGCCATGTGGTTCTCCAAAAGATCGACGTGCGATTGCCGGGCGAGCTCGCGGAGCAACGTGTTCTCGATTTCCTTGCCGGTTTCGTCGCGCACGTGCAACACGCGTCGTTTCGAATGCCCGCCTTCGCGACCAAGATCGAACTCGCGATGGCCGGAAACTTCGCGCTCGTCAAACTGCAAACCGAGATCGACAAGATCTTGAATCCGCGCCGGCGCTTCGGTCACGATCGTGCGCACCACCTTTTCGTCGCACAAACCGGCGCCGGCTTCGAGCGTGTCGCGCACATGAAGCTCGAACGAATCCTCATCGCTCGTCACACACGCAATCCCGCCCTGGGCCCAGGCCGTGTTCGTATCCGGCCCTTTCCGCTTCGTAATCACCGCGACCGACCCGTGCTTCGCCACTTTCAAGGCAAAGCTCAGACCGGCAATGCCGCTCCCGATGACGACAAAATCGTATTCCTTCACGAAAGAATAATATTGTCGATCAAACGCGTCTTTCCAAAATAAACCGCGACCGCGAGAAGTGAGTTTGGTTTGATCGAATCGATTGGCTGCAACGTTTCCGCATCCACAAGATCGACATAATCGATCCGTACGAGCGGCGCTTCGCTGATAGTTTGCCGCGCAAGATTGACAATTTCTTTTGCGGACTTCTTGTTCGAGTCGCGCGCGGCCAGCAGCGCCCTCCGCAAAACGGCCGCCTGCTTTCGCTCGTCCGAATTTAGATAGGCGTTGCGCGAGCTACATGCGAGCCCGTCGCTCTCGCGAACCGTCGGGACCGCAACGATGTCGATCTTGTAACTCAGATCGCGCACCATTCGGCGAATGATCGCGAGTTGCTGGAAATCTTTTTCGCCGAACACCGCGGCGTTCGGCTGCAAAACGTTGAAGAGTTTCGCCACCACCGTGCAAACGCCCCGAAAATGTCCGGGCCGCGATTTTCCTTCGAGCAACTTTGAAAGTGAATCCTCGTCGATGAATGCCGATCGATTGCCGGCATACATTTCCGCCGCGCTCGGCCGAAACAGAAAATCGACACCCAACCTGCGACAAAATTCCTCGTCCTCCTTTTCCGGACGCGGATAACGTTCGTAATCGCTTCCCGGTTCAAACTGGAGCGGATTTACAAAAATACTGACGACGACTTCGCCACCTTGACCGACATTTTCGCGCGCGACCTTGATCAATTCGCCGTGCGCGTTGTGCAACGCGCCCATCGTTGGCACCAGCACTCGACGCTTTCCCGGTTCGCGCGGCGGAACGTCGCCAATCGTTTCGGAGATTTGCACGCCGCTATGATGAACTAGTTGATTTCGTAATCAACATCGACAACCACGCGGACAACTTTCCGTTCTGGCGTCGCCACGTCGCGATTTTCCACCTGAAACCAACCTTGCGACGCGTTGCGCAGTTTTCCCAAACGCGTTTGCGAGTCGCGCGAGAATTGTTCGGCGGCGATGCGCGCGTTCTTGGTCGCTTCCTGAATCATCGCCGGCTTGATCTCGTTCAACTGATTGTAAACGTAGTTCGGCTGACAGCCCGCGTTGAGAAGAACGCCGTTCGTCATCAGCGTTGACGCGGATGCGAGCGCGGGCTTGATCAAATCAACTTTCGCCGTTCGGAGAAGGACCGATTGCTCGGCCCGAAATCGTTCGGGCGGCGCCGGCACATCTTTCTCGCGAGGCTCGGTGCTCGCGTCGTGCACAGCCGGCGGTTGCACCGACATATCTTTTTCTTCGAACCCGGCCGACTTCAAAAACGCGACCACCGCTTTGGTGCTTTCGTTAAGTTTCCGATTGATCGCGTCCAGATCGTTTCCAGTTACGGAATAGCCAATGGTCCACGTCGCGACGCTCGCCGGCACCTCCCTTTCCGACAATCCTTTGACTGCGATGATTCGACGGCCGCTGTTCCAATTCGAAATGCCTTGGCCGATAAAAAAGCCGCCGGCATAAATTCCGACTGCGAGGAGAAGCGCGGAAAAAATGACGGTCACGCCACGAACGCGAAAAGCTGATCCTTGTTCATTCATAATGGCTCTACGCTCCGAGCCGAACTTTCTTTCAATGAAAATCCGGAGCGCTAGCCCAGCCAGATCGCCTGGCGCGCGAACGGGAAAGTTTTTTGCCGGAAGTTTTTCCAGCCGGCCCGCTGTGCGAGCAGATTCATTTCTGAAAACGTAAAAGCGCGAACTACGGAGAGCCGCGCGTCGTACTTCGTCATCGGCTCCCGAAACATCGTTGCGGTCAGAAATCGGACACCGAGAGTGGCCAGCCAGCCGCGCCGCAAATCCGAGACGAGGACAAACTTTCGCGAAAGCTCGAGGCAACGCTGAAGCACCCGCACCGCGTCATCTTCGCTGAAATGATGAAGCGCGAGCGTGCAGAGGACCAAATCGTACGGCTGCGGCGCGTTCCATTCGAGCATGTTGCCTTCGACAAAATTGATTCCCGGATAACGAACGCTCAGCTTTTTCGCGATCTCCAGCGTTGACGATTGTCGATCCAACGCGTCGATCCGCAATTCCGCGCCAACTTTTCTTCCGTACTCTGCGATGAAACGCGGAATGTCGGCCGAGCCCGTTGCCAGATCGACAATGCGGAGTTCTGCGCCCGGCTTGATCCAGCGACTGAGAAACATCGCGATCAGCGCGTAACTGCCGAACCAGCGATTCAGGTCGCGAATATTTTCGAGATCACGCTCGAGCTCGGCCGAGACCGGTTGCGGCCGATCCATCAACTCGAGCTCACTCGGATCAAAGCTTCGCTTCATGCGAAGCAGTGACGCGCGTCACACGTCACTTGTCACTCAAGAATTTTCGCCAGCTTTCCGGCAAGTCCGCGGTTTCTACTTCGCTCGCAATCCGTCCTTCGAACTCCGGCTGAAACGTGGTGCTCGTTCCGTAAACCATGATCACGTCTTCGGAACCTTCGGCGCGAATGGCGTGGGCAACGCCGGCCGGAATGACGACGCCGACGTTGTTGCGGCTGCGGTGATTATCGCCGTCGACAAAAAAGCGCATCGTGCGCGTTGGAAGACCCGCGCGAACGTCACGTAAAAAAATCTCAGCGCGGCCGGTGAGGAAAAACATGACGTCCCATTGCTCGCGATCGTAGGGACGCAGCGAATAATTTTGCGCCTGATTCACAAACAGGCGCCGCATCCATTTCTCCGCGGTGCTGTCGGCCGGCACGTGCGGCGGATGAATGTGAAATCCTTTTGCGCTATTTGCGAACATCCGCGCGGCCGACCATTGTTTCGGCGAGAGTTTGATTTTGCCCACAATCCCCTGCCCTTCGCGCGCCAATTCTCCAAAGCTGCCACGATGCCGTTGCGGATGAATTTCTCTGACAAAAATCTCGACACCGGGGATCCAAGCCTGCTTCAGCGACGTTTTAGCGCGACTGCCCGCGATTTCTCCCGCGTCTACGCCCGGGCCGGAAACTCGTTGCGCGAGCGTTCCGGTTTTGTAATCGCGCGCGCTGAGCGCTTTTCTCGCGCGTTCATTCAGGCCAAGCCACAAATCCTTTTTGTTCATCGTCGTTCGCCAGAGCCGTTTACATGCCTAACGAAGCTCCACGCGAACCGCCACATTATATTCATTGCAGCGGCACGCAGGCAAATTTACGCTGGACGCTTCGGTAGCGCGCTGGCCGAAAATCGATGCTGGAGTATTTGGTTTACCTAGTTTACCGCGCAGGGTTCGCCTTGATCGGTCTTTTGCCGTTGCGCGTCGCATTCGCATTTGGAAATGCGTTTGGCTTTTGCGCGTGGCTGATTCTCGGAAATTATCGGCGGCTCGCCTTTCATAATATCGACATCGCGTTCGGCGACGAAAAATCGAATCGCGAAAAGCGCCGGCTCGTGCGTCGTCACTTTCAACGCCTTGGCGGAAATCTTCTCTGCACGGTAAAGCTGATGCGACTGTCACCGGAGCAAATCCTGCAAAATGTCGTAGTGGAAAACATCGAGGCGATGGCCCGTGAATTTCGCGCGGGGAAGCCGGTCGTGCTGGTGTTGAGTCACCTCGCCACCTGGGAATTGTTCGCGCCCTTGATGCCGAAGTTCGTCGGTTTTGTTCGCAACTCGAGTGTGTATCAGAAGCTCGGCAATCGTTTCATCGACGCTCACGTCCGAGCGAGTCGGAGCCGCACTGGACTGGAATTGTTCGACCGCAGGGAGGGATTCCAACCGGTAATCGATTTGCTCCGTTCCGGCGGCGGCGTCGGAATCCTGAGCGATCAACACGCCGGCGATCAGGGCATTTGGACCCCGTTTTTTGGCAAGCTCGCGTCCACTTCGCCGCTGCCAGCGTTGCTGGCTAAGCGCAGCCGAGCGGGATTGATCGCCGCGGCGGTCTACACCACCGGGACCGCGCGCTGGCGAATGGTCTTCACAGAGCGCTTCGATATTCCAGGCGCGTCCATTGAGGCGCTCACCTCAAAAATAAATGAAATCATCGAACAAAAGATCCGGTACGCGCCGGAAGACGGGTTCTGGGTGCACAATCGCTGGAAAACGCCGCGGCCGAATTTCCTGCTGACCTGTTACAAGCGCGGCGTCTTCGTCCCGAAAAACATCTCGTTGCAGTCCTTTCGAATTCTCATTCGTAGCAGCAACTGGCTCGGCGATGCAGTCATGAGCGTGCCGGCAGTGCGCGCAATCAAGAAAGGCCGCCCCGACGCGCACGTCACCATTCTCGCCCCGGAAAAGATCGCGCCGATGTGGAAACTGATTCCGGAAGTGGACGAGGTCCTGGCGCTGCCGAACAAATCTCTTTTCACGGCCTTGCGAGTGATCGCGAAACAGAAACCGTTCGACGTCGCGATCTTATTTCCTAATTCCTTGCGGGTTGCGCTCGAGGCATGGCGGATCCCGCGAAAAGTTGGCTATCGCGGGCACAACCGCAGCTGGCTGTTAAATCAAATCGTGCGCGAGCCCCGAAAGCCAGGACCACCCGCACATCACGCGATCCGCTTTTTGCGGATCGCGGAGGATTGCGGCGCGGATGTCGATCTTGCAAAGCCGATCGGTGATTTTTCCTTACCTCAAACTTCGAGCATCAAAGATCGAACATCGCTCGCACTTTGCCCTGGGGCCGAGTACGGCCCGGCGAAGCGATGGTTGCCCGAACGTTTCGCCGAGGTCGCGACCGCGGTTTCCGAAAAAACGAAACAAAAATGGATTTTGGTCGGGACGGACAAAGATAAATCAATCGGCGAGACAATCGCAACCGCGCTGGGGGACAATTGCACGAACCGAATCGGTCAAACGACAATGGAGGAGTTGATTTTGGAATTGCGCTCTTGCCGTGCGCTTCTGACCAATGACACGGGCACGATGCATCTCGCCGCTTTACTCGGCCTTCCGGTCGTCGCCGTTTTTGGTTCGACGGAGCCTGCGTTGACCGGTCCAATGGCCAACGGGCACGTGATCGTCCGCCGCCATGTCGAATGCAGCCCGTGTTTTCTGCGCGAATGCCCGATCGATTTTCGCTGTATGAAAGAAGTCACGACTCAACAAGTCGTCGATGCGATGATGTCGATCTTGCGATGAATGCGGAACGGCCGCGGATCCAAACCGAGGTGCAAGTAATGTTCTTCGACACCGATTGCGGCGGCGTCGTTTCGAACATTGCTTATCTGCGTTTCATCGAAATCGCGCGGACGCAGCTCGCGGAAAAGCTCGGGCTGCTGCTCGCGGAAATGGCGAAGACTCAAAAATATCCGGTCGTCGTGAAAACGGAGATCGATTACCGGCGGGCGGCAAAACTTGGCGATCGGCTCGTGATTGCCTGTTGGCTGGACGATTTGCAACGCGCACGTTTTTGGTGCGCCTCCAAAATAATGCGCCCGGCGGACGCAAGCCTAATCGCGGAATGTCGCCAGATGTGC
>DATEWZ010000030.1:0-55955 GCA_035257485.1 Chthoniobacterales bacterium | reverse complement strand
CTTAGCCGTGAGTGGCAAGGATTTCATTCTCCTGGTCGCGATCATGCTCTAGTGGGATTCGTTTTAGACTTTCGATCACGATTACGAACATGAGCACGAGCACGAAACGATACTTGCCAGCCGCTGCGGACTGCGGAAAGTTTTGGCGCTCGCGCGAGTAAGGCTCGGGTGGTGGAATGGCAGACACGTACGTTTGAGGGGCGTATGCCGAAAGGCATGCGGGTTCAAGTCCCGCCCCGAGCACCAAATCGCGAGGTCAACTTGTTCGTTCGCTAGCCAGCTGTTCGACCTGGCTTTTATCGCTTACAGGTTCCGTTCGCTTTCCCAAGAAATCACGAGCCATCGCGGCAAGGAACGCTTTGCCTCCCCAATTCCAAAGCTCCACAAGGAACCACCGGATAGCGTGCTCACGATTTCCAAGATCGGGCATTAGACTCTTAACAACCATGCCCTGAGGCGTGCCCTGCCGAATAGCTGCTACAACTTTTCGAGCGAGCTGAATGCGGACGATCAGATGCAAATACTCACGATGTGTCAGAGCGGGCCAGGAGCCCTCCCGGATAAACGCCGCCACGGCCTTTTCTATCGCCGGCTTCGCCAATCCTTGATCAATTCGAAGAAACGCGACGTTTTTCTCATCAGCAACGTGTCCATGGCCAATGTGTTTAGCGACGCACATATCAAAGTAAACATTCTGCGCGGTTAAACGGTTGTCCCACGCTTCGAGTAGAGGTTCCTCGAATCCTGTCACGTTAGCCGACTGATACCACTGCTGCCACTCTTGAAGCGTATGCATTGGGAGTGAATGTAGAGATGTCTAACGGGCCCCTGGCAAAAGCGAAATCATGGGAATTGCTCTTTTATCGAAAAGCGCTGCGTAAAGCGAGCAAAAAACTCACCGCTTCTCGAACCAGGCATTCTACAGGCGGATCGGCTTTTCCGAAGACGATGAGTTAGGCCGGCAAAGCCGCACGCGGTTTGCCAACGCGTTGAGGACAACGCGTTCCACCTAATTAGAACTTTCCGCGGTGTTTCGGTTCCGATAATCTCCGCTGCAATATGGAATCGCTTTATCTTGTCGGCGTCGCAGTGCTGGCGCTTTTTGCGTTCGTGCTGGCTGTTGTTCTTTTCAATTTTTTCGGTCTCTGGCTTCGGGCTCGGATCGCAAATGCGCCGGTCAGTCTGGGTAAGATGATTGGAATGCGGCTTCGCAAAGTGCCGGTTGGTTTAATCGTGGACAATCGAATCACGGCAGTGAAAGCCGGCCTGGATGTTCGAAGTGATCCCCTGGAAGCTCACTACCTGGCAGGCGGCGACGTGAGCCATGTTGTCCTCGCCCTAATTGCTGCTGACAAGGCAGGCATTACGCTCGATTTCAACCGAGCGTGCGCGATCGACCTGGCAACGAAAGGAACCGGCAAGACGGTGTTAGAGGCAGTGCGCACCAGTATTAATCCAAAGGTGATTGACGCACCCAATCCCGCGATGGGTCGCGGAACGATCGACGGCGTCGCACAGGACGGTATCGGCGTGAAAGTAAAGGCGCGAGTCACGGTGCGCTCGCATCTCGATCGGTTCGTCGGTGGCGCGACTGAAGAAACTATCATTGCCCGAGTCGGCGAAGGTATTGTGAGCGCGATTGGTTCGGCCCATTCCTACAAGGAAGTGCTGGAGAATCCCGACCGCATTTCGAAGACAGTGTTGGCCAAAGGTCTCGATAGCAACACCGCGTTTGAAATTCTCTCAATCGATATTGCCGACGTGGATGTCGGCGATAACATCGGCGCGAAATTGCAGACCGAGCAGGCCGAGGCCGACAAGCGCGTTGCGCAAGCGAAAGCCGAAGTGCGTCGCGCCGCCGCTGTCGCTGTCGAGCAGGAAATGCGCGCAAAGACGCAGGAAATGCGAGCCAAAGTCGTGGAAGCCGAGGCGCTCGTTCCCCAGGCGATGGCAGACGCATTTCGTTCGGGTAATCTTGGCGTAATGGATTACGTCCGGATGAAAAACGTGCAGGCGGATACGTCGATGCGCGAATCAATTGCAGGCGGCGAAAAGCCGCGGACTGAGGGAACGTGATTCGTTGAAGGGTTACTGCGTAGAAAGCGGACAACGTAGTCATGTCATGTTGGGCAAAGCGGAAAATCTCAGATTGTGGTCCTACGGTGTTGGCGGAAGAAATTAATCAGAAGTTCTTCGCTTTGCTCAGAATGACAATACCTCTTAACACCGCTTTAACGTTTCAACGTTTTGACGGGCACTTAACCAATGATTGCAGCGCATCTCGATAATCTGCTTTTCCTCTTGCTTGTCGCGGTCGCTGTCTTGTTCCAGTTCCTGGCGAAGATAGCAGCCAAAACAGGCAAAGATCAGACAAAGCGAACAGCGACACCGATTCCAAGAACGCCGACGCCAATGCGGCGCCCGCCGACGGAGTCAGATGAAGATCGGATTCGCAAATTATTGGAAGCCCTTGGACAACCTCCAACGTCAAGACCACCGCCGCCCGTGGTGCCTCGGACAGATATTCCACCTCGCCCAGTTGCGCCGGTGCAGCCGCCGATTTCACCGTTTTCGCAACTACGACGAGAAAAGTCGCGCAAGCGCGAGACAACTCCGAAAGAAATTCCTCCGCCGCGGACTGTCAGGGACGCAGAAAAAATGGTTCCACCCACCTTCGAACTTCACGAAGGGCCGTTGCCGATCGCGCAGCCGTCGATCTTCAAAGCGCCTGCGGAAGCTTACGCGGGAGGGACGCCAACAATTGCTAAAGCCGAGGAACGAAGAACAGACATCGGCACCTTGCTTGCATCGACGTCCGGCTTGCGCAACGCAATGATTCTTCGCGAAATTCTCGGGTTACCACGCGGCTTGCAAGGGCTCGAATTTATCGGAACTTAGCCCGCGCGGGCTCGGAAGCCCGACTCACAGGCAGGACGCCTGTGTTACAACGCCGGCGTGGCGGAATTGGCAGACGCGCTGGACTCAAAAATCCACGGTTATGCTAGGGAGAGATTGTGACGTTGCCGTTTCGTTACCGATTTTTGACCGCCTTCCCAGCTTCGCTAGACCGCGCTAGAATCGTTTATGGTTGCCGTACGGCAAATGATTCGGCCATGATGCCATCGACGATTTCTGCACACGTTGACTTGCGCGAGAGCGATACGCGTAAGGGTCGCCGACTGGAGTACTTCACGCTTGGCTGGAACCTCACCGAGGCGGTTGTTGGTATTGGCGCGGGTCTCATAGCTGGCAGCATCGCGCTTATTGGTTTCGGCGTGGATTCAATTATCGAGAGTTTTTCCGGTGCGAGCCTGCTGTGGCGTTTGCAATCCGGCGAAGTTGGAGAGAGGCGTGAGCAGGTCGCTCCTAAGCTTGTCGGAATAAGTTTTTTTGTGCTGGCGGCCTATGTCGCGATTGATTCCACCAAGACGCTGATTCAGCGAGAACCATCGGACACGAGCATCGTAGGTGTCTGTCTTGCTGCCGTCTCGATTATCGTGATGCCGCTTCTTGCTCGCGCCAAGCGCCGGGTAGCGGCACGATTGAACAGCCGTGCGCTTGTGGCGGACTCACGCCAGACCGATCTCTGCGCTTACTTGTCGGGCCTCCTGTTTGTCGGACTTACTCTCAACGCGCTTTTTGGATGGTGGTGGGCAGATTCAATAGCCGCAATCCTCATGGTTCCTATCATCACGCGTGAAGGCATCGAAGCGTTGAAGGGCGACGCCTGTGGCGGTTGCCGCTAATCAAATGTACGCTTACGAAATTCGCCCACACCCGGATAAGGCCCCGCCAGTGGGACGCGTGGTGCGCATCCTGCTCGGCCTCGTGCTGATGATTTACGTGGTGCCTGTTTACTTCCAAGTCCCGGCGCGAGTTGCCGTGGCGTCATTGTTGCTGATGCTCGGGTTAATCGGCGTCTGTAGCTTAATCCATATCGTTGTATCGCGACAAATCGTTCGCTTTGGCGCGTTGTCCGGCGCGGTCCTTGGGCTAGGGTTGCTCGTGGCGCTATATGTTGCCGGTGGCTCTGCCTTGCCGATTCTTGGGCGCGGGAAGGGACAATTAGCAGCAGTCACGTTCCTAGGTACCTCATTGGTGATTGTGGGCGTGCGCCGCGTTTCTGGTTGCGAACTCATGGCGATCCCCGGCGTTCTCTTTGGAAAGAACACCGAGCTGGCGTGTCTCATCTTCTCTCCCCTCGATAGGCTTGAGCGCAAGTTGCGAAGCAAATACGATGTCTAACCAATCGCTCCAACCAACGCTTTACGAAGTCAGACCCCGCAAGGATCATCGCAGCGTCGATCTGATTTCCGATGCGCTGCCGTTCGGCCGTCTGTGGTACGGCGAACCAGACGCAATCGCGAATGCAATCGGATACGCGAAGTTCGCCCGGCTCTTATGAAAACACTCGCGCAGCGACGACAAAAGGCTGTTCGCTTGACGAAACGAGCCGGACGCCTGCTAAAGGCTCCCATGAAATTCGTTCAGCAGCGCTGGGCTAAATCAGACCGAGATAAGCATTCGACGACCTCTACACACGTTTACGAGATTCGGCCACGAGCCGACAAACGCGGTGTCGATCTAATCAGTGATGCGCTTCCCTACGGTCCGCTGTGGTATCGTGGGCTAAACGCAATCAGGGATGCAATCGGCCACGCAAAGTTTTACAGCCGCTCACGTACTGCCGTCATCCGCGTGTACGATGACGCTGGCACCGTGATTGAGACGCATGAACACAAGGGCGATTTGTAAGAGTGGTGAGCTTGCCGTCACTTCCATTGCGTCTTCAAATTTGTCTTCGGTCTCGCTGCTTACGGGGACGATCCCCAAGCCGCAGCGGACTATCCGCTCGTGCGCATCACAAACAACAGAACGGGGCACGTGTTTTATAGCCGGACGCACGACCACACCAGCAGGCTGTTGCATCTGGCGCTCTCGGCTCTACTCATTTCGATGTGCCGGCAACCCAAAAGCGGGCCCACCGAAACCAGATAACACGCAAACTGGCCATATCGAAATTCGCTAACTGGATATTGTGTTTTTGCCACATCCGCGTTTTAGCAATGGGCAATTCAATTAAGGAGGCAATAAGCATCATGAAACCAAAACAAATATTTATCAGCATTCTGGCAGTTCTATTCGTGTTCCCATTGATGGGGACGTTCGCTCAGCAAGCACTGAACTCAGGCTCTATCGAAGTCATCATGACTTTTGATTATCCCGGGGCCGGAAATTCGACCTTGCCGCAAAAGATTAACGAGAGAGGCGACGTCGTTGGCATCTTCGTCGATTCGAGCGCGGTCACGCGAGCCTTTGTCCGGTTCAGCGACGGTAGCTTTAGCGATCCGATCGTCGACCCTAACGATACCGTGGGTTTTACCGAAGGACGCGGCATCAATAACTCACGCACAGTCTGCGGTGACTACGTCGGCGGCGATAATGAGCTTCACTCGTTTTTCCTGTCGAACGGCACCTTCACCCAATACGATGTTCCCGGCGCGCTCGAAACCAATCTGCTTTCGATAACCGATGCCAGCGACTTTACCGGCGGGTTTGATCCTGACGGCAGCGGGATCTTCCAGGCGTTCGTCAGCGTTGGCGGAACCTTAACGTCGTTTAGCGTCCCGGGAGCTGCCTCGACCTTTGCTTACGAGACCAATAATTCAAATCAGTTGGTGGTGGGATACTATATCTTAGGAGTCCTTCACGGCTACTACCGGGACGCCAATGGGGCGCTGCACTTCCCGATCGATCCTTCGGGCTCCGTTGGGACAGTCCTGTTTGGACTCAACGATAGGAACTGGGTGGTGGGCAGATATGCCGACGCCTCAGGCGTGACTCATGGACTCTTCTTTGTCCCGCCAAACAATTTCTTCACTTTCGATTATCCCGGGTCAACTTTTACATCGCTTAACGGAATCAATGACCAGGGATTTATCTGTGGTCGTTACCTGGATGCTTCCGGCATTGCCCACGGATTCATAGCTCGCGTCACAGGCACACCGCCGACAAAAGCGGCGGGCACGGAAATGAATGCGCTCGCGTCCCGGTCGCCGGTCACTCCACTCAACCCGTCGCCCTCGGCGTGGGGAGGTGCAGCGCCGGCGCGCTGAGTGAGCATCGGGGGCGGTTTGGGATTTGCTTGTTTATGTTCAAACCGCTCCCAGGACGAGGCAACGGGCCGCCCCGAAATAAAGCGCATCGATTGTCAGGCCCATCGTCTAGCGTGGGCCAAGTCCGATTCGATAAGGTTCAATAAGGCGGGATTTCCGGCACAGGCTTGGCAGACACGACACCGACCACGTTTCCTCATGTTCGCACCCCCATGGCTTCCTCTAGCTCCGACCCCAAAGTATCTACAAATCAAGCAATTATGGACGGAACACCTCCTGCTGCTGAATTGCTAGGATGTCGCCCCACAAGCAAGATCCAGCCTCCTGGGAGATCGAAGTCGATCTTTCGGAAATCTTGATTCGACGGGATAAGGTCGAGAGGGAAGAGGTGGAATCGCGAAATGCTCTCCTGGACTCGATCGATTGGTCTCTCGATGTGGGCGACACGGCCACCAGTTCGCTTGTATGGGCGAACATCTGCTTCGTCCTCGGATCTTGTTTGATTGGCGTCATTTGCCTTTCTATTTTCGATACTTCGAATGTTCGCGGCGAAGGGCATGTCGATCGGATGACGTTGTCTGTTCGAGGCCGGAATTTAATTCGACATGATCACAACGTTTCGCTCTGGAACCTCTTGCCAAGGCCGAGCCAGGTAGCTTATTCGAAACAAAGTCCAACGCTCTCGACATTTGCGCTATTCGGTGAGGACCAAAGTCCCGCGAGTCCGCTGCGTTCGGATACCGGTGCACCAGAACGGGGCTCGCGAACGACGGCTTCAAGTGCTGAAAATGCGAGCAGCAACAAACAGACCAGTTCTGGGCAGTCCAGCAGGAGCGCTCTTAGGCGTAGCGCCCGTAAGCCGATAATTACTTCACGGACAAACCTCTCGAGCGATTGGCGAAAATTCCAGCGTTCGTTGGCTCGCGGCCTTCGCAAATTAGGGGCCGGTAACTCCACCTCACGAACGACGCGGAAGACTGCAGGCAGCGTAAAGTCTACTCGCCGCGTCGGTCCAAAGTTCCGAAGTTAGCAAGCTGCATGGACAAGGATAAATGACGTAGAAATCGGTGGACGCGTTCTGACTTTCCTTGGGTGAACCGTTCTGACTGCCGCGCTGTCCCAGGTAAATGCTCTTTGTCTAGGTTCGAGTCCTAGCGAGGCAGCCGAGCTGTGTGGTCGATAACGCTGCGCGAATTATGGACTGACGAAGGGTATAGTAATAATCGACGACGGGGGTTCGGCAGGAGGCGGGGGGCCTTCCGCGGGGGGCTCGGGTTCGTTGCAACACTCCTGGAAATCTTTTTGGTCCATGGTTACATCCTTGCTATCCGAAATGGCGACATCCTTGCCATCCGAAATGGCGACATCCTTGCCATCGGAAGCGGATTTTCCATCAGTTTCAGTCAGGCTGATATTTGCCACCGTTAACGTCGTTGACTGAGCCCCACTGTTCCGAAATGCTGCGATCTCCGCGACACGGAAAGGGGTTCCTCGATCTGTCGTCGGATTCCATTTCAGTATGATGTAACGCGCCGTGGTTGCGGGAAAATCAATCGCAACCCCGGTGTCGTTGTTGATTGTCGAACCAACTGGCTTCAATTGGCCGAGTAATGTTTCGCTGATATGAAGAGTGTTTGCTTCGTTTGGAGTGATCGACGTCGCGTCTCTTGGTAGGGTTTTCAGTACGTAAACGTCGACCGTGCTCTTAGCCGGCGAGAAGATACTGGAAATGCGACCGAGTCTTGTGTCTTGGCCCAAATCGATTATGGCGGTCGGCCTGATATCGTTTGCCGCAAAGCCATAGCTCGTAGCAGGTCGCCCGTCGATCATGTTGTTTGCAAGCTTTAGGTTATCTCCGGAGCTGACGTAGATGGCCCGAGCTCGTGGACAAATGTCGCCGAAATTATGATTGATCTGCGCGCGGCCGGCGGATTTGGCTTCTTGCGGCACCGCAAAATTCGAGACTAAGGAAATCGGATAAATACCAAAGTCCGCAACTCGGCCAGTCTTTGTAACCTTAAAAGTGAGTTTGATATATTTCGCTTCAGTCGGGGCGACCTTGATCATGACCACGCCCGGACTCAGATCTTGTTGCATCACTTGATGCCATTGTGGGCTAGTGGCGGGCAATTTGGCATTGGAGACCGCGATTAGGACTTTCCCTTGCGCACCGCTGTTGTGAAAGCCAATGCCGTCAATGATTTCAATTTTCGAGAGCGAGGCTAACAGAGTCGTGCTTTCGTTGGACACGCGATAGACAACTGTCGACCCATCGTTCTCCGATTTTGAGCTTTTCTCCAGACCTTCGATCGGATCTTGAGACACGGTTTCAACTTGGATGACAGGGGAAAAGCGGACACTTTCGTGATTGGGAGTGGATAGATCACTAGTCAGAGCGACCCTTTGCAAGACGAGATCGGCTGCAACCAACCCTGCAGCTTGACTAAGAAGAAGGCAGCCCCCGAAAGTCCAAACCCGCACAGGCCGAGATAATAATGCGCTCATAGTACCCCAAAAAAGTAGGGTAACGTCCCGGCCGAATCTCGGCAATCATAAAATCAACATACCTATAGGTTTATGAACAGCACGTCCTCTTGACAGATGCGTTAGCGATCGATTATAATTGGGCGCGTGGCGGTGTGGGAGAATATATGAAAAAATATAGCGTCGCATTTGTCTTTGTCGTTGTCGTAGGGCAATTCGCCCACGCGACGAACCAACAGGAGGCGCGGGTGACCGAAGTAGTCCGTCAGGTGCACCTGCTTGAGAGTCAGGCGGCACCGCGGCCGGCGACCGTCAATGCCACCGTCCGTGAAGGTGCAGCCGTCCGGACCGGCACCGATTCACGTGCCGAACTGACTTTCACCGATCTCAGCATAACTCGTCTTGGCGCCGACACCGTGTTTAGCTTCAACCCAGTTACGCGAACCTACGATCTTGGGAGCGGCGCGATCTTGATATCGGCACCCAAGGGGGCGGGGACCGTGCGAATTAAGACAGCCATTGCTACGTGCGCAGTCAACGGGTTTACCGCGATTGTGGAGCGCCGCGCCAATTCACACAACAAGTTCATCTTGCTCAACGGCGACGGTGTGTTCACGTTGAACAAGTTCCCACAGAATCCTTGTCGCCTGCATTATGGCCAGGCGGTAATTTCTCCATCGAATCCGACGCGGCCGCCGCACGTGTGCGATGTTGACCTATCCAAGGTTCTGAATGGAAGGCTGGTCCACGATTTCAAGCATAAACTGCCGGAGTCCGCTCTCATTTCGGCGAACATTGAAAAGCAAAAAGAGACAGCATCAGAGGCGCAGCGTTAATAACGCAAGCTCAACCTTCGCAATTTTGCGCGAGTGTTGTTTTAGGGCGAGCCGGAACTCAACTGTCAGAGCTCAGATTTAAGAGAATCGTCGGGTCGGCTGCGCTTTTTGCGAAAAAAATCCTGGAGGATCGCGGCACACTCGTTTTGGAGAATACCCGGCGTGATCTGCGATTTATGATTGAGGGCGTTGTGCTGGAGCAAATTCATCACCGTCCCGCCGGCCCCGGCACGCACGTCGGGACAACCAAATATCACCCGCCGAATACGGGTATGGACGATCGCCCCGGCACACATCGGACAGGGTTCTTTCGTGACAAAAAGATCGCATTCGGTCAGTCGCCAATCCCCCATTGCCGCTTCGGCCGCGGTCAACGCGAGCATTTCAGCGTGAGCGGTCGCATCTTTTAACAACTCAACCTGGTTGTACGCGCGTGAAACGATCTTTCCTTCGCGCACCACGACCGCTCCAACCGGAACCTCGTCGGCTTCGCGCGCTTTCTCGGCGAGCCGCAGGGCTTCGCGCATGAATGTCTCGTCCAATTCCATCCGAAGATAAATTTTCTTTACAAAGGAGTATGTCGGTTGCGAGCTTGAAAGCGTGCGCTGCCTCCTCGCAATTTGCACGGCCTTTCTTTGCCTCGCCAATCTGCCCGCCCAACAGCAGGAGGCGAGCTTGGTCGATCGCCTGTTACGACCGAACATGGAATTGCAAAACGACGCGCAGAGCAAAAAATTCTCGGGGGCCAGTGCCACCGTCGTCAAGCGTCGAGGAACTGTCGGAACATTTAATCTGCAGCCCAACCGTTCGGAGAAAGTGTTCGCCAATACTCGCGACTATTCGACAGCGGAATTCAGCTCCCGATCGTTTGATTCTGGTGCGCGGCCCGTTACGACAATGCAAAATCGGAGCTCAAACAAATCTGCGTTTGGCGCGAGTTCGTTTGCTCACGACGTTCGTCCTGCCTATGACGCGCAAAAAGCTACGTCGGGCCGCGAATACGCTGAGCAGCGTCAATTCACCGAAAAAGGTAAGAGCCAAAAATCGTTGGACCGTCAGAATCCGCCGTTGACGATTGATCAAGTGCGCGAGCTGCTAAATAAAAATAAATAGCGCAGACCGACGGTTGCATTATTCCTTAAGCACGCATGCAACCTAACGAGGCGCTGGCCCCGCTAAAAAAGGGCGCCGTTACAATCATCAGCGAAAATGAGCTGCGCGATAAACTCGCGCTTGGCCGGCCGCTTCGGGTGAAGCTCGGGGTCGATCCAACGACGGCCGACATTCACCTTGGGCACGCTGTTGTGTTGCGAAAGCTGAGGCAATTTCAAGATCTCGGCCATCAGGCCGTGCTCATCATCGGGGATTTTACCGGGATGATCGGCGACCCGAGCGGGCGCTCAGCCACTCGACCGCATTTAACGCATAAAGAAGTGATGACGAACGCGCAGACGTATCGCGAGCAAGCGTTCAAGATTCTCGATCCCGCAAAGACGGAGACGGTCTGCAACGGGGACTGGTTTCGGAGCATGTCTTATGAAGATGTCCTTCGCCTCAACAGCCGCGTTACTCTTCAGCAAATGCTCCAACGCGAGGATTTCCGGGCGAGGATCGACAATCAGCACGCGATCCACGCGCATGAAATTCAGTATCCGATCATGCAAGGGTGGGATTCGGTGATGGTGCGGGCGGACGTGGAGCTCGGCGGGACCGACCAGCTTTTTAACATTCTGGTCGGGCGCGATTTCCAAAAAGAAGAGAACCAGCCGCAGCAGGTCGTGCTGACAATGCCGCTTCTCGAAGGGCTCGATGGCGTAAAAAAGATGAGCAAGAGCCTGGGCAATTACGTTGGAGTAAGCGAGCCGGCCGCGGATCAGTTCGGTAAGTTGATGAGCATTTCGGACCACCTGATGGGCCGTTATTATGAACTCGTCCTCGGGCGTGAGATCCCAGGAGATGCCAATCCACTTCAGGCAAAGAAACAATTGGCCTTTGAGATTGTGCAGACCTATCACTCAACGCCAGTGGCGGAGAAGACGCTCGCAGATTGGAACTCGCGCTTCAGCGAGAAGCGATTGGATGAAGCCGACCTTCCAGAGCTTGCCCCGGTCAGCGATGAGGCGGTGACAATCGTGGCCAACGCCTACTCGCAAGGCTTTCAGGTCAAGAAGTCGCGTGCCGAAGTAAACCGATTGATCAAGCAAGGCAGCGTGCAGCTCGACGGCGAAAAGATTGTCGACCCAAAATCGAAAGTCGCCTTGCGACCGGGACAGATCCTGCGTTTGGACAAAACGCACGCCGTCCGAATCAAGTAAAACAAAAAGCACGGAGTCGAGACCCCGTGCTTTTGCTTTGGACTTAGGGCTGGGAAATTTTACGCGGCTGCAGCTGTCTCGAACAAAGGCATGATCGGCATGCGCTCGACATACGACGTCGCGATGCCTCCGAAATGAGCGCGGATGCTGCGCAATTCCGCATTCACGAAAGTATCGACAAAGTGCAAGTGGCGATCGAGCCACGCGAAAAGACGGTTCTTGATCCGGTAGTGGATCGCGATCGTGATCTCGGTGCAGGTCGGGCGAATTTCGGTGAAATCGACCAATCCCAGCACTTCGATGTTTCCGCCGGCCGATTCGAACGCGCATTGATCTTCGGATTCTGAATTCACTGACAGCAAAGTGGTGCGCGCTTCAAAACCGAGCGGACCGCGGAAACTGAAGTCCACCGTTTTCGACGAGGTCACCATTGCCTTGGTCACCATCAGGAATTGGCGTTTGTAGGATTGAATGCTGGTCAACCGGGCCTTGGATTCAGCCAGTGGCTGACGCATATGGAACGTTTTTTCGAGGAGCATATTAGTAGGATTGGTTATGCCAATCCTCTTTAGCAATGGAGGTACCTGACCGCGTTTACCTTGGAAGAGGCCCCGGGAGCCCCTCAAAATGTGTCAATTTAGTTTACAGTTGTGTCAGCCTGCCAGACAGGGGCGGGGTCTGCTACCGAGCCGGGATTTGCGCCCATTCTGGGGCCAAATTTGGCGCTTTAAAGGCCGTTTAAATTAGGCCGCGCGAGCCTGTGCCGCCTCAATCGTTTGCATCATCGACTGGAAGATCTTCGCCCCGTCGGCGCTGCCGATGCGCTCATCACAGGCCCGGTCGGGGTGGGGCATCAGTCCAAAGACGTTCCCTTCGCGATTGCAGATCCCGGCGATGTTTTGAATCGATCCATTGGGGTTCGCTTCCGCGGTGATTCGGCCGCTGCGATCGGCATAACGCATAATGACGCGATGATTCTCGTTGAGCTCGCGCAATGTTTTTTCGTCCGCGAAATAGCAGCCCTCGCCATGCGCGACCGGCATTCGAAGGAGCGTTCCCTCCGAACAGCCATGCGTAAATGCGGAATCAGGAACTTCAACGCGTAACGTCACGAGATCGCAGACGAACCGAAGCGATCGGTTCCGAACAAGCGCGCCTGGCAAAAGTCCAGCTTCGCATAAAACTTGAAACCCATTGCAAGTTCCAAGGACGAGCTTTCCTGCGCGCGCGTCACTGATCACTGCCTTCATAATCGGCGAGAAACGCGCGATTGCGCCGCAGCGCAAATAATCGCCGTAAGCGAAGCCGCCGGGGAGCACGATCGCGTCGTAATCGCGAAGCGATGTTTCCTTGTGCCAGACGTAATCGGCCTGCAGGCCTTCAATGCTGTTGATGCCGGCAACGCAATCCTGATCGCAGTTGGAGCCAGGAAATTGGATGACCCCGAATTTCATGTCGATCTAGTGGGCCATTCCTCGAGCGCGTTGTTCTTCATGATAATCATTCACCACCAGCGCGGCATGAATGACTCCCGGGATCCAGCCAAGGAGTGTGAGCAGGATACTTAGAAAAAAGCTCGCGATCCGACCAGTCATCAAAACGGCCAGTGGCGGTAACACGACGCAGAAAAAATATCGTAGCGCTTTCATTTCGAACTCTTCTTCTTTCCTTTACTCTTATTCTTCTCTCCGTTCGGCTTTTGCAATTCGTAGTCTTCGATCACCGGATTCGATAACAAGTCGCGGCAAAGACCGCGCAATCGCTTTTCAAGATCAAGATTCTCGCCTTTCAATTTAATTTCCATGTATTTGCCGATCCGGACGCTTTCCACCTCGGGCATCCCAAGGTGGCGCATCGCATCGCGCACGGCATTTCCTTGCGGATCGAGGACGGCTTCTTTGGGCTTCACGATCACATTCACTTTCACGCGAACACGCTAACTCGGATTTGCGCCGCAACAAGCGGTTCGCAGAAGCGAACTCTTCGGCTGTAGCTTTACCTCGCTAGCGATCCGCGCGAAGGTCGCCGATGCGACTGGCTGATTGGAAAATTCCCGCGGCGTGGCTTACGCTCTGCATCGTTTGGAGTTCAACCTGGCTCGCAATCAAGGTCGGGCTGCGCGATTTGCCGCCGATTTCTTTCGTCGCCATTCGATTCGCGATTGCCACCGCGGTTCTGGTTGTGGTGTCGCTTGGCCGCGTCCGTTTGCTTCCTCCGACGTTTGGCGATTACTGGATTCTCGCTGTGACCGGCGTTCTGATGTTCGCCCTGAACTATGGGCTCTTGTTTTGGGGCGAGTTGTACGTTTCCTCCGGCCTCGCCGCGGTTTTGCAGACGACCATTCCAATCTTTGGAATGCTTTTCGCACATTGGATGTTGCCGGAAGAACCAATCCGATTGCAGAAGTTTGCCGGCGCATTGCTCGCCATCGGCGGCGTCGCCTTAATCTGCGGCCGGCTCCTCGATTTCGGTGGTGTCTGGGCCTTTTGGGGCGGTGTGGGAATCTCGCTGGGTGGCGCGGCCGCGGCTTTTTCGAACGTGCTACTTAAGAAACGCGCGATTCGTCTCGCGCCGGCCATGCTCGCAGCCTGGCAAATGTTTTTCGGAGCTGTGCCGTTACTGCTTCTCGGTCTCGTCGTGGACGGGAATCCTGCGCGGTTTCATTGGAGCAGAATGTCGATCTTCTGTTTGTTGTATCTCGCAATCGTTGGATCCGCGTTCACTTTTCTCCTGCTCTATTGGTTGCTGCCGCGCATGTCGGTTACCAATTTGCAGACGATCTCGCTCATCACGCCACCCGGGGCAGTAATGCTCGGCTGGGCCCTCGGTGGCGAAAAATTTCCGCTTTGGTCGCTTCTTGGCGCCGCTGTCGTGCTCATAGGCGTTTGGATGATTTTTCGCCGAACGAAAGATGAAATGATTGCCGCTGCGGAAGCGGCTGTTCCCGATCGCGGATGAACAGTTCTTCGAACGACAGTCGCGCTCATGCGCGCTACGGACCTTGGCTGGTCGGGCTCGGCGCCGCGCTTTGGGGGACAGAGAGTGCGTGGCGTATCCCACTCAACAAACTGTTCGACGCCGAGGTCATCGTTTTTTGGGAACACGTGCTCATCCTTCTCATGTTCCTGCCGATTTTGCTCCCGAATCTGGGAGAGCTTCGCAAGATCGACCGACGCGCGTGGGGCTACTTGCTTTTCTCGGGATTCGCCGGGTCGGCGGTCGGAACGATTTTTTTCACCCTCGCGCTCAAGTATGGGAATCCGACCGTCGTCAATGTAATCCTGAATATTCAGCCGGTAATTTCAACGCTGGGCGCATTCCTGTTGTTCGGAGATCGACTCGCGCGGCGGTTCTTCATTTACGCGGCGATCGCGATTCTCGCCGGCGTTTTTCTTTCGGTCGAACGTCCCGACATGATTGGCGTTTCGTTTCAACAAGCAGGGCTGACGCTCGGCACTGGTTACGCGCTGATCTGCGCTTTTTTTTGGGCAGGTTCAACCGTAGCCGGCCGCGGCGTTATGCTTGGTATGCCACTTCGGATTGCATCCAGCATGCGCATTGTAGTCGGACTCGTTTGTATGACTTTGATCCTGCTCATTCATGGAAAAATCCACGGAGCTGCGCTTTGGCCTGCAGCAGCGCAGGATCACACTGGAAAAGTAATTGGCTTGTTTGTCTTGCTCGCCTCAATTTCAGGCGGCATTCCACTCCTGATTTATTTCGAAGGCCTGCGACGAACTCGCGCTTCTACCGCCGGTTATTTTGAAATGATGCAAACGCTCGCAGCGGTTTGCATCACTTGGGGATTCTTTGGTGCCGGCTTGCGCCCACATCAGGTCATTGCTGCCATCATTCTCATCGCCGCTGTGGCAATGGTCCAACGCATGCAGTCTGAAGTGGAACCGACTTAATTACGCCGCGGCGCGGCGCTTTTGTTTTACCAGTGTCGATGTCGATCTTCGCCGGCCGCTCGCGCCATTTCCGCCGCGCCTTGCTCCGACTGATTGCGATCGGTTGATGCTTTCCTGCAAAACTTTCACCAGGTCGACGACGTTCGTGCTCCGCGGAGCTGCCGCCGGTGCGGGCGGAAGTTTCTTGTTCTTCGCTTTGGTTTCGATGATCTCCATCACCGCATCGCGATATTCGTCGCAATATTTTTCCGGCTGCCAATCGGACGACATGCTCTCGATCAGCGCATTCGCCATTTTCAGCTCTTTGTCGTTCAGATCCGTCTTCGGGCGATTCAATTCTTCCGGCTTCAACACCTCACTCGCGAAGTGCATCAGCTCGAGAACCAGAAACAATCCATCTGGCTTCACTGCCGCCAAATATTCCCGGTTCGCGATCACGACCTTCGCAATGCCGATCTTTCCGGTGCCGCTCAACGCCTTGTGCAAAAGCGCATAGGCTTTCTCGCCGCCTTTCTGCGCCTCGAGGAAGTATGGCTTGTAAAAGAATTTCGGATCGACGTCTTCAAGATCGACAAAGTCGGTGATGTCGATCGAGTGGGTCGATTCAATCCGCACTTTCTCGAAATCTTCGTCGCTCAAAACGATGTAGCGGCCCTTTTCGTACTCGTAGCCCTTTACGATTTGATCGGCCGGGACTTCTTTCATGTCGGCCTCGGCGACTTTTTTGTATTTGATCGGACTGAGATCGGTTTTGCGCAGTTGCCGAAAACTGAGCTTTTCTTCGCGAGTGGCCGGATAAACCGAGATCGGAATATAAACCAGGCCGAAGCTGATGCTGCCTTTCCAAGTTGGACGCATAATCGTGTCTCCTTTGTTGTTAGATCAGGCGTGGGAGTGCCATTTCCGCCAATTGTGAACAATTGTCAATAACTTCCACGGTTTGCAGGGAGCAAACTCTACGCCGGGAGCGGTTTTCGGGAGAAAACTCTACGATGGGAGATCGCAACCGCAGGTTGTCGATCTAGGGAAATTGGCGACATGCCTTGGGAAGGCATGCGTGAGCTTTGCGCGAATCCGATTAGGGAAGGCGGCGACGTGGTTTGGGAAACCAGGGCTGGAAGCACGTGGCGTTCCGGTGAATTACGCCTCGCGTTTCACTTCCGTCGGCTTCTTGTCCTCGCGCATTCCAATGAACACCGGTTGCCGCAAACTTCCGTCGCGCGTCCACTCGGCGAACTTGATCTGGGCGACAAATTTCGGATTCACCCAATGCATCTTCTTCATCATCGATGGAGTGATGCCTTCGCCCCAGCGACCGGCGGTTTTGGATGGAAGATCGACAAACGGGCAATCGTCTCGCTCTTCCGCTCGAAATTTTTTGTGCAAGGTCGACAAGGACTTCTCGGTAAAACCGCTCCCGGCCTTCCCGGCGAACTTCAGCTTCCGGTTCTCGTAATAGCCAATCAGGATCGCGCCGAAATATTTTCGCGCGCCGCCCGGCGGGGTGTAGCCGCCGATCACAAATTCCTGCTCGTTCAGACTCTTGAGTTTGATCCAAGCGCCGCTGCGCCGGCCGGGCTCGTATTTCGAGCCGCGCTGTTTGCCGATTAACCCTTCCAAGCCGCGTTTCTTAACTTCGCCGAGCAATGTTTTCACGTCGCCGCTGATTTCGCCGGAGTAGCGGATTGGATCACCGACGTTCTCACAAACTTTCGCGAGGACTTCCTTTCGCTGCTCAACCGGCGACTCGAGCAAGCTCTTACCGTTCAATTGCAGCAAATCGAAAACGTAGAATCGCAACCGCGCTTTTCGTCCTTCCATCTCGAGCGCCTGCAGGAGCTGAAATGACGAGCGCCCTTCCTCGTCGAGCGCGACCGCTTCTCCGTCGATCACGCAGTCGTTGACCGGGAGATCTTTCACCGCATCCGCAATCTCCGGGAATCGTTTGTCGAGTTTGTTGCCGTTGCGCGAGATCAGCGACACTTTCTTGCTGTCTTTGATCGCGATTGCGCGGATGCCGTCAAACTTCAGTTCGTAAAGCCAATCGCCGTGCGTCGGCGGTTCATCCTCCAGTCGCGCTTTCATCGGCTCGATGAAGCGCGGCTTCGCGTTTGGCAGTTTCTTTAACGCGCGCGCCGTCGCAGGCGCCGGTTCATCTTCGCTGACCCTTGGCGTTTGGGCTTTTTTTTTAAGCGCGGCCTTGATCCGGGCGTTCAATTTAGACTTCTCGCTCGTTGGCTCGTCCTTCCGGTTCGATTCCCATTCCGCATCGCGCTGGTCGGCGATTTGTTTCATCGTCCGGCCGGTCTTGACCGACTGATCGTCCCGTTTTGCGGACAGCGCTTTGATGCTGTCGCCGGTTTTGATGATCAACCAGGTGTTCTTCTCTCCGTCGCGTCCGCGGATCCGAACCAGCGTCCACTCGCCTTGCGCTTTCTCTCCCGCGAGCACCATGTGAAGTCTGCCTTCGCGCAAAGATTTCACCGGTTGTTCGCCGAAAACGTAGTAGGAGCCCTGGTCCCAAACCATCACCGTGCCGCCGCCGTATTGACCCTCCGGAATGATTCCTTCGAAGGTTTCATACTCGATCGGATGATCTTCGACCTCGACCGCGAGATGTTTTTCGCCTTTCCCCCACGGAAGACCTTTGGGCAGCGCCCAGGATTTGAGAACGCCTTCCATCTGCAGCCGGAAATCGTAATGCAATCGACTCGCGTCGTGTTTTTGAATTACGAAACGAGAAGCCCCGCGCACTTGCTTGGGAAGCGGCTTGCCGCCGGCCGGCTCGGCCGTTTTCGAGAAATCGCGCTTCGCTTTGTATTTCTTCAGTCCCATCTGCCGCAAATCTAATCGCGGTTTGACGAGATCAAAGTCGCTTCGAAGATCGACATCTTCGCGCGACCGCGAACCGATCAGACTTCGGAAGGAAGCGGTTCGCCCACGAGATAGCGCGTGAACCGGCGAATAATGATGTTCTCGCCGAGCTCGGCGATTTTCGAACTGAGCAAATCTTTAATCGCCACGTCCGGATTTTTGATAAAACCCTGTTCGAGCAAACAGACCGTGCTGTAAAACTTGTCGAGTTTCCCATCGACAATCTTTTCCGTCACGTTCGCCGGCTTTCCTTTCACCTGCGCCTTGTAAATCTCGCGCTCGGCTTCGATCAATTTTCCAGGAACGTCCTCCCGGCTGACATACAGCGGATGTGCCGCCGCGATGTGCAACGTGATGTCCTTAACAAAGCTGCGGAAATTCTCGTTCTTCGCGACAAAGTCCGTCTCGCAATCTACTTCCACAAGGACGCCGACTTTCCCCTGCAAATGGATGTAGGAGGCGACGATGCCTTCTTTGGTCGCGCGCGACGCTTTCTTGCTCGCGCTCGCGATTCCTTTGGTCCGCAAAATCGTTTCGGCCTTGTCGAAATCGCCGCCCGCTTCTTCAAGCGCGCGTTTGCAATCCATCATGCCCGCGTTCGTTTTTTCGCGAAGCTGTTTAACGACTTTGGGATCAATAGCGGTCTTGGTGCTCATTGGACTAAAATTTGAGGATCGGACGCCAACCGCTAGCTAAGCGGAAACGCCGGCCATTTCTATTTGTTCGCGAATCCGCGCTTCACCGCTGGCCGAGACAATCGCATCGACGAGCTTTTGCAAAACAATGCGGATCGCGCGAATCGCGTCGTCGTTTCCGGGAATCGGATAATCGATCATCTCGGGGTCGGCGTTGGTATCGACAATCGCGACAACTGGAATGTTGAGACGCTTCGCTTCGTTGACTGCGTTCTGTTCGCGGGTCGTGTCGATCACGATGACCGCATCCGGCAGCTGCGCCATGTCGAGAATTCCTTCGAGATTGCGGCGCAGCTTGGCTGCTTCACGATTCAGTGCGGCCAGCTCCTGTTTCCCCATTTTCTTGTACTCAGGGGATTTTTCGATCTGCTCGATGTACTTGAGTCGGCCGATGCTCTTGCGAATGGTCGTGAGATTGGTCAACGTGCCACCAAGCCAGCGCTGATTGACGTAAAATTGGCCGGACGCGAGCGCCGCTTCCTTGATTGCTTCCTGCGCCTGCTTCTTGCAACCGACGAACAATATTTTGCCGCCACGTCGCGCGACGTCCTGAAGAAACGCGGTCGCGCGGTGAAGTTGCTTCACCGTTTCATCGAGGTTGATGATGTAAATCTGGTTCCGCTGTTCGAAAATGAACGGCTTCATCTTCGGGTTCCAGCGCTTGGTCTGGTGACCGAAATGCACGCCTGCTTCCAAAAGCTCAGGCACTAATTCAACTGTGTTTGCCATACAAAAATGACCGCCGCGAGAGAGGGGGAACGGCGGACGTGGAAGATGCTATAGGTATGCGAGGATCGCAACCCTAAATTCGCGCATTTTACGACTTATTAACCGTGGTTCGGTCGGGCATTAATCGGTCAATAAACGCCAGACCAGCAAGGATAAATGACGTGACCGCTGAAGCGAGGCAGTACTTGCAAAAGGCATGGATGACAAAGGCTTGCAGATAAACGAGCCAGACGCTGAATAGGGCCATTCCCGTGGCCAGAATGGGAAAGGCCTTGCGCGCCCAAATCGAACCCCGGGCCGCCAAGAGGGCTGTTACAATCGCGGCTAAATACGCCAGGGCCCCGAAGCCGGCCAGCGGCACGCCCGCAATTCCGTCGGCATATTTGCTTCCCAAAACCGCCGAGCACTCGTCGTCGCAACGAATATAAGCGCCTTGAAGATGTTTAATCGTTAGGTAACCGCTATCGATCAAGCCAAAGCACGCAACCGCCGCGGCGATGATCGCGATTCGCCTCGACCACATCACTGACCGGCCTGGGCCAAAGCTTTTTTGATTGCGGCCCGCAGACCGTCCTCGTTGAACTCGGTATTTGGAACGTTGTAGCCGTTGATCACGACAGAGGGCGGAAGTTTCACTCCGAGTGATTTTGCGCGCTGCATATCTTTCCCGATCCGCTCGCGCACGTCGCTGCCGTCCATGTCCTTTTCGAACCGGTCCGTGTCCAAACCCAATTGTTTGGCCTGGTCCATGATGATGGTGCGCGGCGCGGGAGCCTTCGCCCACATCCATTGCGTTTTGTAGAGAGCTTCCGCCATCTCCCAAAACTTCTTTTGGTTAGCGGCCGCTTCTGCAGCGCATGCCGCTAACTCCGCGTGCTCGTGTGTGCTCACCGGGAAATGCCGAATCACCATTCGTACTTTGTCGCCAAACTCACCGCGCACAGTTTTCACCATCGGCTCGTAACGTGCGCATTGCGGACACTGCATGTCGCTGAAGAATTCGATCGTGACTGATGCATTTGCGGGTCCGACTGCATTCGCCGGTCGAATCTCGTCGCCGCTCGCGGCAAGCGCCTTTGTCGCAATGATTAGGGCAACGAGGATTGGCGCGATTCGAAGGCTGTTCATGCCTGATGTTAGCGTGTTTTTTTGTGACGCGCCTCCACTAGACGAGCCAGAATCCAACAATAATCCGAGAGGCGATTCAAGTAGCGAAGGATTTCGGGATTGGGATCATTCAAAGCCGCAACGTTCCGTTCCCCGCGACGGCAAACCGCGCGCGCGAGATCGAGCGCCGCCGAAACTGCATTCTCGCCGGGAATCACCCAATCTTTTGGAAAAAGCGATTTGTCCTTTTCAAGATCGACAATCACCGCGCCAATTCGGTCGACCATTTTCGCGTCAACAATCTGGAACCCGTCTTTCGCGTAACGTTGTCGATCTTCGGGCAGCGTTGAGAGCTCGCCCATGACGTTGATCAGATCGTTCTGGACCGCGAAGATTTGTTCGGTGACGAATTTGTCGTCGCAGCTCGCGCGCGCGAGGCCGAGCGCCGAGGTGAGTTCATCTGCCGCACCGTAAGCTTCGGATCGCGGATTATTTTTTGGCAAACGTCGCCCGTACATGAGCGAGGTCTCTCCTTTGTCGCCGGTTTTGGTCACGATAGACATGCGTTAAAACAAGAACGGCGAATCAGCTTAACCGCCGATTCGCCGCTTGAAAGTTTCTTTATACGGACTCTATCCGATCGCTGGAGCCATCTCGGCTTCGTCCATCGCCGGCGCGCCGATTGGCTCGCCTTTCTCGATGAGACGCACTTCGCGATGCTGCGGGAATCCAGTTCCCGCCGGAATCAAGTGGCCCATGATCACGTTCTCTTTGAATCCGCGGAGACGATCGACTTTGCCGAGCGTCGCGGCTTCGGTGAGCACGCGGGTCGTGTCCTGGAACGATGCCGCTGAAATAAAGCTATCGGTTTCGAGCGAGGCCTTGGTGATTCCGAGCAACACTGGGACCGCTTCGGCAGGCTTGCCGCCTTTCTCGACGACTTGCGCGTTCTCTTGTTCGAAATCGAGCTTGTCAACTTGGTCGCCCCAGAGCAACGAGGTGTCGCCCGGATCGGTAATCTTCACCTTGCGCAACATTTGGCGCACGATGATCTCGATGTGCTTGTCGTTAATCTCGACGCCTTGGAGTCGATAAACTTCCTGCACTTCGTTCACGAGGTGCTCCTGCAATTCCTGCGGACCGCAGACCTCGAGAATTTCGTGCGGCACAATTGGACCTTCGGTCAATTGCTGCCCTTTCTTCACGAAGTCGCCCTTGAACACGATGATGTGTTTCGTCAGCGAGATGAGATGCTCTTCTTCGGCGCCGGTCTCCGGATCTTTTAAAATCAATCGACGTTTGCCGCGGACGGTGCCGCCCATTTCGACAACGCCGTCGATCTTCGCGATCTCGGCCGCGTCCTTCGGTCGGCGCGCCTCGAACAATTCGGCAACACGCGGCAGACCGCCCGTGATGTCCTTGGTCTTCGCGACTTTTCGCGGAGTCTTCGCGAGCAACGCGCCCGCCCGAATCTTTTGATCTTCTTCGACGATCACGTGGGCGCCGGCTGGAATTGAGTAGCTGGCCAGCACTTCTTTCTTGTCGCCAACGATCACGATTTGCGGGTGCAGATCTTCCTTGTGCTCGATGATGACCGTGCCCATGAGGCCGGTTGCTTCATCGACATCGCGCTTGATCGTGACGCCCGCGATCATGTCGCGGAACTCAATCTTACCGCTCTTGTCGGTGAGAATCGGGACGTTGTACGGGTCCCATTGCACGAACGTTTCGCCTTTCTTTACGTTCCTGCCGTCGTCTTTCGAAATCATTGAACCGATGACAACGTTGTAACGCTCGAGCTCGCGGCCTTCAGCGTTATGCACGCTGATCGATCCGTTCTTGCTCAGCACGATCCAGCTGCCGTCCAACGCCTGCACTGTGCGGAGGTCGTTGAACTGCACACGCCCGTCGTTCTTCGCTTTGATGATCGGTTGCTTGAATGTCTGGCTCGCGGTTCCGCCGATATGGAATGTTCGCATCGTCAACTGCGTTCCGGGTTCGCCGATGGATTGCGCGGCGATAATTCCGACCGCTTCACCCATCTTCACGAATTGTCCGCTCGCGAGGTTACGTCCGTAGCACATCGCGCAAACGCCGCGCCCGCATTCACAGGTCAGCACCGAGCGAATCTTCAACGCTTCGACGCCGATGCGCTGCAGATCTGCCGCGATCTTCTCGTCGATCAGTTGGTTCGCTTTAACAATTTTTTTCTTCTTATCGACCGGGTCCGCGATCGTTTCGCAGCTCACGCGGCCGATGATGCGCTGGCCAAGATCGACAACTTCTTCGTCCCCCTCGTAAATCGAGCGAACAACGATGCCGTTGACCGTGCCGCAATCTTCCAGGTTGATGATTACGTCCTGCGCCGCGTCCACGAGTTTTCGCGTGAGGTAACCGGAGTCCGCGGTCTTGAGCGCGGTGTCGGCCAAACCTTTTCGCGCGCCGTGGGTTGAAATGAAGTATTCGAGCACGCTCAATCCTTCGCGGAAATTCGAGGTGATCGGGCGCTCGATAATTTCGCCGCTCGGTTTCGCCATCAAACCGCGCATACCCGCGAGCTGACGGACCTGCTGACGATTTCCTCGCGCGCCGGAATCGACCATCAGATAAACCGGGTTCAATTCCTTGCGACCGTCGTTGTGTTCCAATGTGCGGAACATGACGTTCGAGATCTCGTCACCGGCATGTGTCCAGATGTCGATGATCTTGTTGTAACGCTCGCCGTCCGTGATGATACCCTTGCGATATTGCTGCTCGACCTGGCGGATCTGTTTGTAAGCGTTCTCGAGCTCGGTCTCTTTTTCCTTCGGAATAATCATGTCCGAGATTCCGATCGAGATTCCGGCTTTCGTCGCTTCGGTGAATCCGAGCTCTTTCAATTTGTCGAGGGTCGCGACTGTCGCAGCGGGGCCGGCGACTTGATAGCAACGCCAGATAATGTCGCTGAGCTGCTTCTTTCCAGCCGCCCGATTGAAGAAACCAAGTTCCTTCGGCCAAATCTGATTGAAAACGACGCGCCCCGCGGTCGTCTCGATCGTTTTAACGTCGGACTTTCCGTAGATGGTCTGCTTGCCGAAGTCAGGATTTTGGAAACGGATACGATCGTGAGTTTTGATCGTGCCTTCCGACATCGCGAATTCGACTTCAACCGGCTCGGCGAAGAGCGGCAAATGGCCATCCTTCTTTTGACCGCGCGGATTTTGGGTCATGTAATAACAACCGAGCGTAATGTCCTGTGACGGCGTCGTGATCGGCTTTCCGCTCGATGGTGAGAAAATGTTGTTTGGCGCGAGCATGAGCATGCGTGCTTCGAGTTGCGCTTCGACCGAAAGCGGCACATGGACCGCCATCTGGTCGCCGTCGAAGTCCGCGTTGTAAGCGGTGCAAACGAGCGGGTGAATGCGGATCGCTTCGCCTTCGATCAATTGCGGTTCGAAAGCCTGGATCGACAATCGGTGCAGCGTCGGCGCGCGGTTCAGCAACACGGGATGGCCCCGCGTCACTTCATCGAGAATGTCCCAAACTTCCGGCGTTTGGCGCTCGATCATTTTCTTCGCGCTGCGCACCGTATGGACGTAGCCAAGATCTTTCAGGCGACGAATGATGAACGGCTCGAACAAAACAAGTGCCATCTTCTTCGGCAAACCGCATTGATGCAGTTTCAACTCCGGACCGATGACGATGACCGATCGGCCCGAGTAATCGACGCGCTTGCCGAGCAAATTCTGACGGAAGCGTCCGCCTTTGCCCTTGAGCATGTCGGAAAGTGATTTTAGAGGGCGATTGCCCGCGCCAGTAACCGCGCGGCCGTGACGGCCGTTGTCGAACAACGCGTCGACCGCTTCCTGCAACATTCGCTTTTCGTTTCGAATGATGACGTCCGGCGTTTTCAGTTGAAGCAAATTTTTGAGACGATTATTCCGGTTGATCACGCGACGATAAAGATCGTTCAAGTCCGAGGTCGCGAACCGTCCGCCTTCCAGCGGAACGAGCGGACGCAGGTCCGGTGGAATCACCGGCAGCACATCGAGAATCATCCATTCCGGACGCGCGTGCGAGGACATGAAGCCACCGACGAGTTTTAAACGTTTCGCGAGTTTCTTGCGAATCTGTTTCGATTTTGTCGCCCCCATCGCCTTCTCGAGCTCTTTGTTGAGCTTGTTGAGGTCGATCTCGCTCAGAAGTTTCTTGATCGCTTCCGCGCCCATGCCGGCGGTGAAATCGTCACCATATTGTTCCTGCGCTTCGCGATATTCGACTTCGTTCAGGAGCTGCGCCTTTTGCAATGGCGTCTTGCCTGGATCGATGACGATGTAGTCCTCATAATAGATCACGCGCTCGAGTTGGCGCGCGCTCATATCGAGCATCAATCCGATGCGCGACGGCATGCATTTATAAAACCAGATGTGCGAAACGGGAACGGCGAGCTCAATGTGTCCCATGCGCTCACGGCGAACCCGGGCCAGCGTCACTTCGACGCCGCAACGGTCGCAGATCACGCCCTTGTGCTTGATCCGCTTGTATTTTCCGCACGAACATTCCCAATCGCGCGTCGGACCGAAAATGCGTTCGCAGAAAAGTCCGCCTTTCTCCGGCTTGAACGTTCGATAATTGATCGTCTCCGGATTTTTAACTTCGCCCTTGCTCCACGAGCGCATCGTATCGCTCGAGGCCACGCCAATCGCGACCTGGTCGAAACCGACCGCTCGCTCTTCGCCCACTAACTCACGCCAGGAATGTTCGTTCATTGATTCTCCAAATGATTTCTAAAACTAAGCAAGATGTTCGAAAACTGTCTGCGGGGCCTGGCCGCCGACTTTTACGTCGAGACCCAGGCTCTGCATTTCCTTGATTAAAACGTTGAAGGATTCAGGTGTGCCCGCTTCCAGCGAATTGTCGCCTTTCACGATCGACTCGTAGATGCGCGTGCGCCCTTGGACGTCGTCGGACTTCACGGTGAGAAGTTCCTGCAACGTGTAAGCCGCGCCGTAGGCTTCGAGCGCCCAAACTTCCATCTCGCCGAAGCGTTGACCCCCGTACTGCGCTTTTCCGCCGAGCGGCTGTTGCGTGACAAGTGAGTAAGGACCGACCGCGCGCGCGTGAATTTTGTCCGCGACCAGGTGGCCGAGCTTCATCATGTAGATGTAGCCAACGACAACTTCCTGATCGAACGCGTCGCCGGTGCGACCGTCGAACAATTTCGCCTTGCCGGTTTCCTGCACCCAGCTGAAGCCTTCTTTCTTCTTCGCGTCCTTCAGGTAATCGCGGATTTTGCTCTCTTTGATTCCGTCGAAAACCGGAGTCGCGACTTTGAATCCAAGCGCCTTGGCTGCGACGCCGAGGTGGGTTTCCAAAACCTGACCGACGTTCATTCGGCTTGGCACGCCGAGCGGATTCAACACGATTTCCACCGGAGTTCCATCCGGCAGAAATGGCATGTCTTCTTCCGGAACGATCCGCGCGACCACGCCTTTGTTTCCGTGGCGTCCCGCCATCTTATCGCCGACTGAGAGTTTTCGCTTCGACGCGATGTAAACTTTGACCTGCTTGATGATGCCAGGATCGATGTCGTCGCCGCTTTCGACGCGGTCCATCGAACGCTCACGCTCGAGCTCGAGCTCCGCGAACTTGTGTTCGTAGTGACCAATGATTTCGCGGATCTTGTTCCGAATCGGCGAAGGATCGATCTCGATGTGATCGTAAACGTTCGCGAGTTTGCGCAGCAGCGTCTTGGTGATTTTGCGATTGGCCGGGATGATAATTTCGCCAGTCTCGGCGTTCACCACGTCGAGCGGGATTTTTTCGCCCAACAAAATATTCGAAAGCGAATCGGTCAGTTGCTCCGTCAGCTCTTCTTTCTTACGGCGATGCTCTTCCGTAATCGCTTTAATCTGTTTCTTGGTTTCCGCCGGCGTCAGTTTCTCGCGCGAAACTTCTTTGCGCGATGACACCTTCACGTCCATGACGATGCCGTAAGTGCCCGACGGAACGGTAAGCGACGTGTCTTTAACGTCGGCCGCTTTTTCACCGAAGATTGCGCGAAGCAACCGTTCTTCCGGTGCGAGCTCGGTCTCGCTCTTCGGCGTGATTTTGCCGACGAGAATGTCGCCTGGCTTAACTTCCGCGCCGACGCGGACAACGCCGTCCGGTCCGAGATTTCGCAAAGCTTCTTCGCTGACGTTCGGAATATCGCGCGTGATCTCTTCGGGGCCGAGCTTGGTGTCACGGGCGCCGATCTCGAATTCGTCGATGTGGATCGACGTGTAGATATCGTCCTTCACGACCTTCTCCGAGATCATGATAGCGTCCTCGAAGTTGTATCCGTTCCATGGCATGAACGCCACGAGCACGTTGCGGCCAAGCGCGAGCTCGCCGTGCTGCGTGTTCGGGCCGTCTGCGATGATCTGGCCTTTCTTCACGTGCTGGCCTTTTTTCACGATCGGCTTCTGGTTCACGCACGTGCCCGCGTTTGAACGCATGAACTTGCGCAGTTCGTAAACGTAAACGCCGTCCTCGGGATCGCTCTTGAGCTTTTTCCGGTGCTCCGGAACGTGTCCGTCCTTGGTCACAATAATTTGATCCGCGGTAACGGACGCGACTTTGCCGCTGTCGAGAGCGAGCAAGACCGCGTGAGAGTCACGAGCGACCTTTCCTTCCAAACCGGTTCCGACCAGCGGAGCTTCCGAAACGATCAGTGGTACGCCCTGGCGCTGCATGTTCGAACCCATGAGCGCGCGGTTCGCGTCGTCATGTTCGAGAAACGGGATCAATCCCGCTGCCACCGAAACGAGCTGCTTCGGCGAGACGTCCATGTAATGGACCTTCGATGGTTCGACTTCCAAAAAGTCACCGCGATAACGCACGGAAACTTTTTCGCCGGTAAAATGACCGCGCCCATCAATCGGCGCGTTCGCTTGCGCGACGAGGAAGTTTTCCTCCTTATCGCCGGTGAGATACTCGATGTCGTCGGTGACCCGCCCATTGTGAACCTTGCGGTAGGGGGTTTCGATGAATCCAAATTCGTTGATGCGCGCAAAGGTCGACATCGAGCTGATCAGACCGATGTTCGGACCTTCCGGAGTTTCGATCGGACAAATCCGGCCGTAGTGCGACGGATGAACGTCGCGCACTTCGAATCCTGCGCGATCGCGCGAGAGACCGCCCGGTCCGAGCGCTGACAAACGGCGCTTGTGCGTCAATTCGGCGAGGGGATTTGTTTGATCCATGAACTGCGAGAGCTGTGAGCGGCCGAAGAAATCGCGAATCACCGCGCTGAGCGCCTTCGGATTCACCAGTTTTTGCGGCGTCATGCCGTCGACGTTGATGTCGAACAAGGTCATGCGCTCTTTCACCAAACGCTCAGTGCGAGCGAGACCAACGCGGCATTGATTGGCGAGCAGCTCGCCAACGGTCCGCACGCGACGGCTGCCGAGATGATCGATGTCATCGAGCGTGCCTTCGCCGCGGCGGAGATTAATTAAGTACTTAATGGCGGCGATGAAATCTTTGTCCGTCAGGATCCGTTCCGTAAGATCGACATCGATGCCGAGCTTCTGATTGATCTTGTAACGGCCGACACGTCCGAGATCGTATTTCTTCGGATCGAAAAACAATCGCTTCAAGAGCGCGCGGGCGTTCGCCACCGTCGGTGGATCGCCAGGCCGCAAACGGCGATAAATATCTTTGAGCGCTTCTTCCTGATCGTGCGCCGGGTCTTTGCGGAGCGCTTTGACGACTGTGTCGTCATTCGAAATGTCGATGACCTTAACCTCTTTGACTCCGAGGCCCATGATTTGGCGCACGGTCGCGAGCGTGAGTGGCTCGAACGCGCGAGCAACAGTCACTTCGCCATCGCGAACTTCGGCGGTAAGAACTTTGGTCGCGAGCTTCTCTTCATCGAGTTTCTCGCTCAGCTTCAGGGTCTCGATGTTGTAAAAAAGTTTGATGACGTCCTCGTCGGAGCCGTAGCCGAGAGCGCGCAGGAATGTCGTCGCCAAAAATTTCCGGCGGCGTTTGCGGCGATCGAGGTAAATGTAAAGCAGATCGGCGGTATCGAACTGGACTTCGATCCACGAACCGCGATCCGGAATGATGCGGAAACTGTAGAGAACTTTGCCGTTGAGGTGGACGGTGGACTCGAAAGCGATGCCCGGAGAGCGGTGAAGCTGTGAAACCACTACGCGCTCGGCGCCGTTGATGACAAAAGTGCCCTGCGGTGTCATGAGCGGGATTTCGCCCATGTAAACTTTTTCTTCCTTCGTTCCTTTTTCTTCGCGGAGCTGGAAAGTGACGTGGAGCGGCGCGCTATAGGTCTGGCCTTCTCGCTGCGCTTCGAGCGCGCTCAGCTTGGGGTCGCCAATTTCGTAATGGCTGAAATCGAGGACGGCTTTTTCGTCGTAACTCTCGATTGGGAAAACTTCCTTGAACACGGCCTGCAAGCCATGGTTCTTCCGTTTGGAGAACTGGACGTCTTTTTGGAGGAAATCGACGTAGGAGTTGAGTTGGACTTCAATGAGGTTTGGAGGCTCGATGGCTTCCTTGATTGTTCCGAAGTGGATGCGTTCCGAATTTCGTTCTGACATAATCACCAGGCCACGGGTTAATTCTCGCGCCGGCCCACAAGTAAATGCGGGCGCCTTGGGTGCTTGGATGGGTACAAGAACCTACTGCGTCACCGGAGAGCGAGGAGTGCAAAAATAGCCTCAAAGCAGCGGGTTGTCAAATCGACTCCCACCGTTTTGCTGCCACTCCAATTTTTTCAGTCAAACTGCGGTTAAAAATAAGTCTCCCTACTTCTAACAAGTGGCGAGATTAAAACAAAACGGCCGCCGTGCAAGCTTTTTTGCAGGGCGGCCGCTGATTAAATTCTTCCTTATTTGATTTCGACCTTCGCGCCGGCCGCTTCGACTTTCTTCTTAATGTCTTCGGCTTCCTGCTTGGTCACGCCTTCCTTGATCGGCTTGGGAGCTCCTTCGACGAGCGCCTTGGCCTCGGCCAAACCGAGTCCCGGCACCGCGCCGCGGATTTCCTTGATCACGCCAATCTTGTTCGCGCCCATCTCCTTAAGGATGACGTCGAAGGTGGCTTTTTCTTCAGCTGCCGGAGCTGCTGCGCCGCCGCCCGCTGCTGGCGCTGCCGCCATCGCAACCGGAGCCGCTGCGCTGACGCCCCATTTTTCTTCGAGTTGTTTCACCAATCCAGCAATCTCGAGAACGGACAGGCCGCTGAGTTGCTCCACCAATTTGTCTGTATCTGCCATTGTTTTCCTCCAATTGCCGCTCCCGGAAGCTTCCGGAAATTTAAGATCGACAGCCGACGATCCGGACAGTGTTTCGTTTGCTCCACCGCGCCATCTCGCGCGGCGGAAAATTTACGCCGTAGGCGTTTCCGCCGCGGGCGGGCCCTCCTTTTCGCTCTTCGCTTTCAGCAATCGCGCAAGCGACGCGGCCGGTTCGTTCAACAACCGGACCAACTTCGTCGCTGGCGAAAGCAGCAAGCCGAGCAATTGCGCCTGCAAAACTTCGCGCGGCGGAAGATCCGCCAGCTGCTCGATTTCCTTCGTCGCAACTTGCGCACGATCGATGAAACCGAGCTTCAACATCGCTTTCTTGAATTCCGACGCGAAGGTCTTCAAAATTTTCGCAACCGGGGCAACATCCTTCTCACCGGTAATGACCGCGGTTTGACCGGTCAGTTCGCCGTTGCTCGGAGCGAGACCTGAATCGGCCATCGCGCGTTTCAAAAAGCTATTTTTAACGACGTGAACTTCGGCGCCGGCGGCCGCGAGCCGTTTTCGCAGCTCGCTGAAATCGTCGACTTTCATGTGCTGATAATCGGTCACCAGCACGAAGGACGAATCCTTCAATTCCTTCGAGAGATCCGAAACAATATTGGCTTTTTCTGGTCTCATGATGTCGATCTAGGCTGCTTGGCTGGCGAGATACGGCGACGGATCGAGCTTCAGGCCGGGCGACATTGTCGCGCTTAACGTCACCGCGTCAAGGTAACGGCCTTTCGCCGTCGCCGGACGCGCGCGCACGACTGCTTCGATCACTGCGTTGCTGTTTTCTACCAGCGCTTTTTCTTCGAACGAAAATTTTCCAACCGGCACCGCGACGTTACCGTTCTTGTCGAGTTTGAATTCAACTCGGCCGGCTTTCACTTCCTGGACGGCTTTCGCGGTGTCCTCGGCGACAGTTCCGGCCTTCGGATTCGGCATCAATCCGCGCGGACCAAGGACTTTTCCAAGCTTACGAACTTCGGCCATTGCAGCCGGCGTCGCGACGGCGACGTCGAAATCCTGAAATCCTTCCTGAACTTTCTTCACCAAGTCCATGAACCCGACATGCTCCGCGCCCGCCTCTTTGGCCGCTTTGGCGGCGGCGCCTTCCGCGAAAACGAGAACGCGAACTGATTTGCCGCTGCCATGCGGGAGCGCGCAAGTGCCGCGCACCATTTGATCGGATTGTTTGGGATCGACCCCGAGGCGGAATGAAACCGTGACCGTTTGATCGAACTTCGTCGGCGGAAATTTCTTCAGAGTCGCGACAGCGTCGTTGATGCTGTAAGCTTTTTTGCGGTTCACCTGCTCGGCGGCCGCGCGATAACGTTTGCTGCGTTTCTGTTGCATAATTTTGGGCAGTCCGAACGAGCTTTTGGCTCTCCTGCTATCAATTGGGGAGCGCACAATAAAGCAGTGTCGGCGGGTGTCAAACCATTCTGAGGCGACCAAAGAAATCGCTGTCTAAGCGGTATTTAATCTTGCAAAACCTCTACTGATCTTGGTAAAACCCAGGGGTTATGAAAAGCCCCACTCATTATAGATTATTGGCTGCCAGCGCCGCCCTCTCCCTGCTCATAACCAACCAGCTCTTTGCTAAACCGATCGGGTTCAGCGAGCTCTCGCTCATGGTCCGGATGCATCAATCCGAAGCCGATATCAAAAGCGACGTCGCCGACCGAAAGCTTCTCCATCCTTTGACTCAACCGCAGGAAGGTCTCCTCAAATCGCAAGGGGCAAGCGATTCGTTGATCCAATCCCTGCGCGATTCAAAGCTCGTTGTTTCGAAAGAAGAAGCGGCTGCAGCTGAGGCGACTGCGGCGCATCACGCCAATAGTGCGACGATGGAAGATCAAAATTATATTCCGCGCGTCGACGTATTTGAGGTTGCGTTCGGTCATCCAATTAATTTAAGCCGATGGGGCGGCCTGGATTACGAGATCGCGTTTTATTCGTACCGCTTCGCCGGCGAAGATCACATCATGCCGGCTTTAATCGACCAAGTCGGCACGAAAACGATCGTTAGCCGAACAATTCCACTGGAAAGCGAAGTTGATGCCTTTGGTGCCAACTGGTTTCCGACAAACGGAGTTCGGAACTGGCGATTCACGCCCTACAATCTTTATGATTATGACAATCGCGGCGATGTTCGTGATCCTCGCTCGATTAATTTCAGCGACTCCGTGGCCGTGACTTCACGCTCGGTTTCGCGCGCGATCGCGATCGATTGGAGAAATCCACAATTCATCGATGGGCAGCCGTACTCCTTTTATCCGGTTTACGTCGGGCCCGGCGTGTCTCTCTATTTTATTAGTGCAAACAGCGAATCAGCGCGGGTCGCGGTCGTTCCGAATGACGTTGGAGTCGCGCTGATCAATAGCCCTCATTAGTCGCCGGGAATTTCCGTCGGCGTCTCGCCTGCTTCGGCGACAGGCGAGGCGCTCGGAGGCCCGTTTCGAATAATCTTTCCTTCCTTCATCACGAACGACAGGCGTTCGGTCGCGGTGATGTCCGATGTCGGATCGCCCGGCATCGCGATGACATCGGCAAGCTTTCCTTTCTCCAACGTTCCTACCTTTTGAGCGATGCCGAAAAGATCGGCTGCATTTCCGGTTGCCGTTTTCAGTGCATCGATCGCGGGTAATCCCAAATCGACCATGAGCTTGAACTCCTTCGCGTTTTGGCCGTGTGGAAAAACCCCGGCATCAGTGCCGAAAGAAATCTTAATTCCCATCTTCACCGCGTTCCGGAACATCTCTGAACGTGCGGCGGCAGCGGCCCGTCCCTTCGCCTGAACCGCCGGCGGATAACTGTCGATCTTGCTCATAATATATTCCGTCGCCATCAACGTAGGAGTTAGGTAGGTGCCTTTGTTTTTCATCAACGTGAGCGTTTCCGGTTTCAAAAACGAACCGTGTTCGATGGAGTCAACGCCGGCCTCGATCGCTTCCTTCGCGGCCTGATCGCCGTGGCAATGCACCGCTACTTTCTTGCGCAACCGATGCGATTCATCGACCAGCGCCGCCATTTCCGCGGGTGTGAATTGCGGAGTGTCCACTTCATCTGCCAGCGAAAATACGCCGCCCGAAACCGCGGCCTTAATTACGTCCGCGCCGTTTTTGACTTCAAAGCGGACCGCCTTACGAATGGCGTCCGGCCCGTCAGCAATTCCTTCGCTGTAGTCCGGTTCGTGGCCGAAGAGCATGTCACGAAAACCGCTCGTTGGATCGAAATGTCCGCCAGTCGCGCCCACACCGTAAGTTGCCACCAGCATTCGCGGGCCAACGATCACGCCCCGGTTGATTGAATTGCGCAATGCAACATCGACAAATTCCTTGCTGCCGGGAAAACGGCTGCCGAGATCTCGCACCGTCGTGAAACCGGCTTCCACGGTCGCGCGCGTGTGCACGATCGCTTGCAAAGCTTTTTCGGAGACGTTGAGATCGATTTGTTCCATCCGCTCCCTCTTGTAATCGGTGTAGTCGTGGGCCAGATGCGTGTGCCCATCCATGAATCCGGGTGAAAGCGTTGCGTCGCCGAGATCGATCACCTGCGCGTCAGCCGGCGCCGGCAAATTGCTGCCGGCATCGACGATCTTGTTTCCTTGAACAATCACTACGCCGTTTTGGAGGAGCGCTTTGGATTTTCCGTCAAACAATCGCGCGGCTTTGAGCACGATGATTTTATCAGGCGCCGGCGCGCCAAATGCGGACGCAGCAAAAACAAGGAGGGCAAAAGCAAAGCGAGCGAGAGCAGGGGATTTCATTCCAGCGGTATAGGAATTTTGCGCCGGGAAGGCAAGGCACGAGCGTGATTTGATCGTTGTTTTGGACGGTTTGTTTGATTGAATGCGAGGCATGACCGCACTTCGCGCGCTTGCAATTACGACTCTGCTGACAATGTCGATCTTTGGATCGGCAATCGCCCAAACCAATCCGTCAAAGGGTCCGTCCCCGGAGCCAAAAGCGGAAGCGTCAGCCACTCCGGTGCCGGCGACCGATTATGACGTTCGCTGGGGCGTGAAAATTCCGATGCGTGACAAAGTTGAGCTGAACGCGACGGTTTATCTCCCGAAAACACCGGACGGTTCCGTGCCGAAAACGCCGGTTGTCTTCACCCTCACGCCCTACATCTCGGACACCTATCATCCGCGCGCCGCTTATTTCGCGTCGCATGGTTACGTTTACGCGCTGGTGGACGTTCGCGGTCGCGGAAATTCCGGCGGCGAGTTCGAACCCTTTGCCCAGGAACCGCGGGACGGTCACGACGTCGTCGAATGGTTTGCGCAACAACCGTTTTGCAATGGGAAGGTCGCAATGTGGGGCGGCTCCTACGCGGGGTTCGATCAATGGGCGACCGCGAAAGAATTTCCGCCGCATCTGGCGACGATTGTTCCCGTGGCCTCGGCGCATCCTGGATACGATTACCCGGTCCTGAATAACATCGGCTACGCTTATGACGTCCAATGGTTCACCTACACCAGCGGCAAAGCGGGCCAGGTAAACCTCTTCGGCGATTCTAAATTCTGGCGAACAAAGTTTCTCGATGCCTACAAAAAACATATCGCGTTTAGCACGCTCGACTCGCTCGCCGTCGGAAATCCGTTACCGAGTTTTCAGCGAATCCTGAAACATCCAACGCCCGACGTTTACTACGATGCGATGACGCCCTCGGTCGAGCAGTTCAAGAAAATCGCGTTGCCAATCCTGACCATCACCGGCCAGTACGATGGCGATGAGATGGGTGCGATGATGTACTATCGCGATCACGTCGCGAATGCGTCGCCCGATGTTCGCGCGAAACATTTCCTGATAATTGGGCCGTGGGACCATCCCGGCACACGCACCCCGACCGACGAAGTCGCCGGAGTAAAGTTCGGACCCGGCGCGATTGTCGATCTGAACGATCTCCATCGCCAATGGTACGACTGGACGATGAAGAACGGCGCGAAGCCGCAGTTTCTCAAAGACCGGGTCGCGTATTATTTGCTCGCCCCCGGAAACTCGGGCGCGAATGGCGAATGGAAATATACTGACAGCTACGAAAAATTAATCGCCAACCCGAAGGCGTTTTATCTCGACTCGAAAAATGGCGACGCGAACGGCGTTTTCCGTTCCGGCTCGCTTACGCAAAAAACTCCAGCCCAAGGCGCGGACGAATTCGTGAATGACCCGATGGACACAAGCCGCGGTGAGAATGTCGAAGGCGTTGAGTCGAATGAAAAGACGGCCGGGCTCGATCAAAAACTTCCTCTCAGCATCGGGAAAGACGGTTTGGTTTATCATACCGAACCGCTGGTCACTGAGACGCCAATGATCGGTTGTCCAAGAGTGTCGCTCTGGGTATCGATCGACACGCCTGATGTCGATCTTGAGGCCGATCTTTACGAGATCCAGCCGGACGGGACTAGCATTGGTCTTTGGAGCGACAATCGTCGACTGCGCTATCGCGAATCGATGCGCGAAGGAAAGCTTGCGAAGTCCGGCGAAATCGTGAAATGCGATTTTGATCCCGGCTTATTCATCGCGCGACGTTTGATGAAGGGCAGCCGTCTCCGGCTCGTCGTGACCTCGCCAAATTCAATCAATTGGCAGAAGAATTACAATTCCGGCGGCGTGGTCGCGGACGAAACGGCAAAGGACGCGCGCACCGCGCACGTGAAAGTTTATCACGACGCCGAGCACGCGAGCGCGATTGATCTGCCGTTGCGCTGATGAGCTTGCTCGCGCGAGTCCTGATCGCAGCAGCAGCTTCACTCTTCTCGATCAACCTTGACGCCGCGTCCGAAGTCGTTGTCGCGATCCGCTATTTGCAGGCAGAGGGCACGAGCCATTCAAATCTCTATCTATTTAGAGAGGATGGAAAGTTTCTTCGCCAGCTCACGAGCGATCACGAGGGGCAGGATGTCGATCCAGTTTTCGCCGCGGATGGTGAGACAATTGTTTTCACGCGGGAGAAAGAAGCCGCGCCGCTGGAATTTTGGATCGCGCACCCGCTTGGTGGGCCTGCCGGCAAACTCGGTGCTGCGCCGGATTGGTATGAGAAAACAAAAATCTCGTCTTATTTTACAAATCGCGAGGCATCTAACGCAAGCGAATCGCCATCGCCTTCGGCGTCACCAAATGCCGCGGGGATGATGGGCGTGCGGAGAAGCTATAAGGCGCCCGATGGATCGGCGGAATTGATTTTGCGCGAAGATCCGAGCGACCCCGATGATAAGGCCAACGCCGAGCGGCACGGAAAACATTACGTGCTTCGTTATTTGAAGACCAACATCCAGGCCGACTTTGGAATGCTGCCGGGATTCGTCGGCGCTTACGAAATTTTGCACGATCGGCAAAATCCGGATCGACACTTTCTTTTCGAAGGTCTTCTTCGCGTCGCGTTTTTTGGTTTGCATCTAAATAGTACCGACGGCGACACGACGTTCGCGCTCGATCTAAACGGTCCACGGTTCGTGCGTTTGTCGCCGAATTGGGCGGCGCCCGTGCCGTTGCCGGGCGAATCGAATTTTCTGACGCTCACCGAAAATCGTTACGTGCCCATCGCAAACAGCGCCAAGACGGCCAACTCGTCTTATCTGGAACACTGGGATGCCCAGCTTCAAAACGTCCGCTACGCAAAGCCAAAGGCGGCGGCGAGTTTTTACGGCGCGTCAATGTACCGAGAGGACAAAACGCCGGCCGTGATTACCATTCGGCAAAACGCAGATTGAAAAACAATGAGGAGCATTTTCACGGTTTTGTTTCTGATCGCGATGGCGGCGCCGTTGCGCGCGCAGGACACGTCAGCGCTCGATAAACTGGCGGACGATTTTTGGACCTGGCGCCCGAAATACGCGCCCTTCAACGGGGATGATGTGCCGCGAATGGAGCGTCCTGGCGGCGTGCGTGATTGGTCGCGCGCGAGCATCGACCAACGCCGCAAAGATTTGGCCGAGTTTGAAGCGCGTTGGAAAAAAATTGACGCCAGTAAATGGCCGATCGCGAAACAAGTCGATTACCGGTTGGTCGGTTCTGCCTTGTCTCGCGTGCGCTGGGAGCTCGACGTCAACCCGAGCTGGAAGCGCGATCCAACATTTTACATTTCACAAACGCTGACCGCGTTGGTGGAAGCGTTGACCGTTCCCGCGCCATATGACGAAACGCGCAGCCGCGAGATTCTGGCGCGGATCGACAACATTCCGTCGATCGTCGACGCCGGGATTCAGAATTTGAAAAAGCCGCCTGCGCCTTTCGCGCGCGTGGCCGTAAAGGCTCTGGAAAATATCCGGCCGCATCTGCATGAGATGGCCAGCGCGCTCGCAAAATCGACCACGCTCAAGGAACAAGATCTTTACGCGGCGACCGATCGCGCGGCGGACGCGCTCGAAAAATATCGCACTCATTTGCAGCAGCTGATCCCGTCGCTTCCAAACGAAACTGCGCTCGACCGCGACGCTTACATTTGGTTCTTGCGCAACGTCGCGTTGATGCCGTACTCACCCGAGGAACTGCTCGCGATGGGGCGTCAGGAATGGAACCGCGCGGTCGTGTTCGAAGCCTACGAAACGAATCGAAACAAAAACGTGCCGCCGCTCAAACTTGCGGACAATATCGACAGTTGGGTCAAGGACGCGGCCACGAAGGAACAGCAAGTCCGCGAATTTCTTGAAAGCCACGACATTGTGACCGTTCCAAATTGGGTCCAGCACTGGACCCTGCGCCAAACGCCCGATTATTTGCGCGCGGTCGGTTTTACCGAAACGGACGATTTTACTTCGCCTTCGCGTTTGAACGAGAATTGCATTCGTTACGTGCCGGAGCCGTCACCGAATCTCGGATATTTCTGGCGCGCCACCGCAATGGATCCGCGCCCGATCTGTGTGCACGAAGGAATTCCTGGCCACCATTTCCAACTTTGTCTTTCCTGGAAGCACGAGAATCCGGTTCGCCGGCATTACTATGATTCCGGCTCGAACGAAGGCCTCGGCTTTTACGCGGAGGAAATGATGTTGCAGGCCGGATTGTTCGACGACAGCCCGCACACGCGCGAAATCATTTACAATTTCATGCGGCTGCGCGCGCTCCGGGTCGAAGTGGACGTGAAGCTCGCGACCGGACAGTTCAAACTCGATGAGGCCGCGAAATATTTGCACGACAAAGTCCCGATGGATGATCAAACCGCGCGCCAGGAAGCGATCGCCTTCGCCACGGGACCGGGTCAGGCGATCGATTATCAGATCGGCAAACTTCAGATCGTAAAATTTTTGGCCGAAGCGCGCATGAAACAGGCCGACCGTTTCAGTCTTCGCGCCTTCCACGATTTCGTTTGGAAAAACGGCAACGTGCCGATCTCGCTCCAACGCTGGGAATATCTTGGCGACGCGAGCGACGTGCCGCCGCTTGCTCCGAGCAAAAGGTAGATGTCGATCTAACGAAAGCGCCGGCGCGAGATTTCTTCTTTGATGTCTGCGAGTTCGTCCAGGCGCTGGTCGCGGATCGTTTTGATGTAGAAGACCGTTCCGGCGACTCCAAGTGCGGCGGCGGTGAGGAAATTGAGCGCGGCGCCTTGTTGCCACAGGTAGGCGCCGAGAAACGCCGCCGGACTCACAATCAGGTCCCGTACTAAATAGTACGCGCCGACCATTTGTCCGCAGCGATCGGGATCGCAATAGCCGATGATGAGCGCTTTGCGCGAAGTGTCGCCGAATTCCTTAAACCCGCGGATGGCGAATGCGACCATCAGCGCGGCAAAAGTGCGCGATGCCATCAGGCTTAACGGAAAAAGCGTGAACATAATGAAGGTCGCGATGACGAACGGCTCGCGTCCGTAGCGATCGGCAAAGTAAGACGATGGAATAATGCAGAGTGTTGCCGCCAACATCTCGACGGTAATCAACACGCCGACCTCTTTTGCGCTCACGCCGATGTAATCCATCGCGAAGATGACCACCCAGGCGAAGGGAATGCGCTCACAGAAACGAATCAGGATATCGCTCAGGAGGAGACGTCGCATTGGCGAATTGAATTGCCGCAAGCTCTGGAAAAAATTGAGTCGTTCCGGCGGCTGAGGTTTCTCATCGTCCTGAATTTCTCGTTGGACGAAAATCGACGCCGTCGAAAGGACAATCGAAATCAACAGCGCAATCCGAACACCGCCGACGACACCGAAGCGATCGATCAGCATTCCGCCAAAAAACGGCGCGACCATGATCGGCAATCGTTTAATCACCATCTGAACGCCGATGCCCATCGAATGGCGATTCGCTTCGAGCGCGGCCGCGACCAGCGAGAATGTCGCCGGCAAGGAAAAGCAGCTCCAGGAGAGAAACAAAAACATTCCGGCGATGACCGCGCCCCAATGCGGAATCAAAAGCACGAGCGCGTAGCCGATTATCGAAACGATGTTGAACGCGAGAAAGGCGCGGCGATGTCCCCAACGATCGACCACCACGCCGCCGGGATAGGCGTAAACTGCGCCGAGCAATGTGCGCAGCGCGTCGTAGAGACCGATGACAAACACGCCCGCGCCGAGCGTTTGGAGAAATTTCGGGACGAACCGCATCCAGAGTTCTTCGCCGAACCCAATCACGAAAATCGCGAGCAGCAGAATCGCGAGGTTGCGTTTCAGCCCGAAAAACTTCGCGATCTTCGCGAGCGGCCGATCGGGCGGCGCGCTGATTTGCGCTTCCGTGTTTGGCGTTGGCGGTTTAGCCTCGGGGTCCATGGCCGGGTGGTTCTGGTATGCGGTCGTTGCCGCGATTCTTTACGGAGCGCATCAAGTTTTCACACGTCTCGCGGCCGAGCGCATCGGCGACGGCCTCGGTGGCTTTATTGTCGAAGCCAGCGCGGCATTGTCGATCCTGATTTATCTCGCAATTCTTTGGCTAGGCGGCAGATGGAGCCAGAAATTCACTGCCGCGGGCTTTAACTACTCGATCCTCACTGGGATCTGCGTTGGCGCCGGAACGATCGCGTTTTTCTTATTGTTTCAAAAGGGCGGACCGCTCTCCGCCGTCCCCGCAATTCTGGCTGGCGGCGCGGCGATCATGGCCATCGCCGGAATTTTATTTTTTCACGAAGCGCTGTCCTGGCAACGCCTGCTCGGGATCGTCCTGGCGATTGCCGGATTGTTTCTCTTGCGAAAATAATTGCAGCCGTGGATCGGACTCAGTTTGTCACGAACTGTAAACCGAGATAGCCCCTCGCGTTTGTCTCGCCTGAGATATCGCGACCGGCTGCGAAAAGAAGATTGAAGTGCCGACTCAGCTTCCAACTGCCGCCAACATTGAACGCTACCTCCGAATTTGCGCCACGCTCGGTTGGGGAGTTGCCGAATAATTCTGCGCCCAGAACAAGCCGATCGTTAATTTCGCGTTCGAGCGCCGCGCCCGCGTAAAAATAATTGCGCGTCCGGTGCGTGGTTTGCCACCAGAAACCGATGTTTCCGTAAAGCGTCCATTTCTCCCAACTTTTTTGTGCGACCAGCGGCAAGACGAATGCCGCGCCGTCGTCGCCAAGATCGCGGGCCCGATCCCCGGTCGGAACGAGTAATTGCGGATACGCGCCGATTTGGATTTGCGATTGCTCGTTATTAAAAAACCGCCATTTCACGCCGAGTAGCAGATCGCCCGGTCCGGCCGAAGTTCCCATCTTGTCGTCTTCGGCAATTTTCAACGGCACCTCGAGTTTGAGTTGCACATTCGGCAATCCGTAATTGAGATCGAGCAACGGAGCGTCCATTTCTGTTTTCCCGGAAGTTCGTTCGATCGTGAATGGAACGTTAATTTCCCATCCCCCAGCTGGCGGAACTTCTGGATCGTCGGTGACGAACGGTGGACCCGCATTCGCGATCGTGGTCGCGACTAGATTTGCGGCAAGAATCAGAGCGCGGCGGATGTTCAAGCGAAGGTTGTCGATGTTGTCTCGTTATCGCCGCTCCTATTTGTGAATCAACTTCAGAATTTTGCCTTCGACAGGATCTATTAAGTAGGCTGTTTCACCTTTGGCTGCGACAACTCCGCGCGCTCCTTTCACGCTCGGGACCGTAGCCTTGAGATGAAATTTTCCGTCGTCACTGACTTCAGCAATTATCAACGTGGCAGCCTGCGAAGCGGCAGCGTAAAGAAGCTTTTTCTCCGGCGAGTAATCAATGTTGTCGAGGCCGGCGCCAGTTTGAATTGAATCGAGAACTTTGCCGTCATGGGCCGCATCCATGTTCACAACGTGGTCGCCGCAGGCGTTGAAGAGAAATCTGCGCACAGGATCAAGCGCGAGTCCGCCAACATCGGCACAGCCGTGGCTCCATTTCGACGCCACTTTTTTGGTGTGCACGTCAACCGCCACGGTAGTTCCTGTTTCTTCGACGTTGGTGTAGAAGAGGCCGCGGTCGTTATCGACAGCATAGCCTTCGGATAAATTGTCGAGCGGAACTGTTGCTTTCCACTTCAGATGGCGCCGGGCCGATGCATCGAAAACTTCGAGAGACTTGGCCGCGTCGGCGTTGCTTGCGCTCAGCGGCCGAGTTGTCATCCAAAGTTCTTTCGTCGCCGCAACATAAACGACACCATCAGGCGTGATCTTCCGATCCCTCGAGAGCGGGACGCACTCGCCGCGCTCAAGAGTCTTCGCGTTGATTACGCAGAGCGTCGCATCGCCGCGATTGCCGATATAAATGACGCCGTCGCCTATCGTCGCCGCGGTCGGGCCCATCGTTCTTTTTTGACCGCGCCGCTCGATCTCGCCGATCTTGAATCCTGTTATCTGCGAAATCGCATCCGTTTTTTCGTCGACGACGACGACGGTGCCAAGGTTGCTCGCCGGCACCCAGATTTTTTCGGTCGACGGATCGTAAGCGAAGTAATCCAGCGTAACCGCGCCATTGGCGCCCGGAAGCGAAATTGGTTTGAGCTCGTAGTTTGAAGGCGCCGAATCAGCCGCAAACAGCTGCGGGGCAATTAAGCAGAGGAAAAAGCCGGCGGTGCGCAGATCCATCGCCCGGCTTTACTTCGGCGAGCTAACTTTTTGCAAGCCCGCGATGTAGAACGCGCTCTTGATGTTCTCGGCCAAATCTTTGGCGTGGCCGCGGCCCCAGTAATGGAAGAACATCATCCGGGGCTGCTCGTGCGTCATGTGTTGATGGATCGCGACGATGTAAATCTTCTGTTTCACCAGCGACTTCAGGACTGCTTGCAGCTCATCTTCGGTCACGGCGAAATCGCCATCGACAAGTGCATTATCGTTTGCGCCCGCGAACGCCGCCCAGGTGTTCACGCCCATCGTGTTATCGATGTTGACTCCGTGCATCGTCGCCGCTCGGCCAAAAGTGAACTTCACCATGCCGTCTTTCGTCTCGCCTTGGACACCAAACGTTTTATTCAGCGGGTCCGCGGAGATTGAATTCTTCTCCGGCACCGGTTTTTCGCCAAACGATTCTTTCGGTTGCGGGCTAGCGGCGCGGATCTGTTTAACGGCGTCGTACATTTTCTTCACCGCTTCGGCCAGTTGATCGATGCTGCCTTCGCCTTCGATGTGCATAAAGAAAACCTTCGGTTTATCGAAGAGGAAATGATTGTGGAGAGCGGTTACGCTCAGGCCATTCTCGAGCGCGGCCGTCATCGCGGTGTTCACTTCGTCTTCGAAGAGAACGGTGTCGCCCATTACCATCGCGCCGTCTTTTGTTTCAGTGAACGCAGCCCACGTCCCGAGTCCCATGAACGGGGGCATCGTCCAGCCGTCGACAGCCACCTTCACTTCGCTACGTGGCCAGGTAACTTTATAGACCTGCTCTTTTTCGTTGAGCTTTCCTTTTAGCCCCGTGATCTGATCGATCTTCGCGCTGTCGAGCGCGGCCGCAGCAATCCCGATGTTTGCGCAAACGACCGCGCAAACCAATGCGAGTTTTTTCATGTCATGTTGCTAGTTCTGCCCCGAAAGGCTGTCGGGGCAGAGCTGCAACGTCATCCCGTTAGTATTTCTCGCCTTTTTCTCCCTTTTCACTCGCTTCCGAGTGTTTACCCAGCATTTTGCCGCTGGCGCTGAACTTATAACCCCATTCTTTGCCGTCCTTGCTGACGACTGCTTCATAATTCGCGCCCTCTTTTTCCCAACGAACTATTGAAGCGCCTTTGAGTTCCTTCTCGGCAGCTTGCTGCACTGCTTGCGGCACATCAGAGGCGTTGATGTTCTCTTCCTCGTGTTTCTTTTCTTTTGCTTGCGCAACGCCGAAGGCGAGTCCGGCGCTGATCGCTGCGATTGTGAACAGCTTTGGTATCTTCATAGGTTTTATCTTCGACTGATCGGCCTCAAAGAGTGTTCGAAGATCGACAATCGCTTAGGCGCAAATTTTTTACCGCGAGATGTCGCCTGACAAAGAAATTACTTCGCGGTGGCGAGGCGCAAACCGAGAAAAACGAAAAGCGCGCCGGCGGTGCGATTGAGCCATTGCGAAATCGTTTCGCTTTTGCGCAATCGTTCGCTGAACACCGACGCGAACCAGGCCAGAATGAGACACCAAACCGTTCCGGTGGCGACAAAGCTGAGCCCGAGGATGATGAAGGCCGCGATTTTCATGTTCGACGCGGGATCGATGAATTGCGGCAGGAAGGCGAGAAAGAAAAGCGCGACCTTTGGATTCAAGATGTTGGTCAAGATCCCCTGGCGAAATGCGGCCATCGTGGTGCGGCGACGAAAGTTCGACGGCAAGCTCAAGTGTTTTCGCCGGTCGAGGATCATTTTGATTCCGAGAAAAATCAGATACGCGCCGCCGAGAAGTTTGATTGTGCCGAACGCGATCGCCGACGTCGCGAGGATCGCGGACAATCCCAACGCTGCCGCGCAGGTATGAAAAATACTTCCGAGAGAAATTCCGAGCGCGGACGCGACGCCGGCCTCGCGCCCTTGGGCTATGCTTCGTCCCAAAATGTAGACGGTGTCCGGCCCGGGCGTGAGGTTGAGCAAAATTCCCGTCGCCAGAAACAATCCGAAATCGTGAATGCCAAACATCTTCGGTTTGCGATTAAGCTCGGGAGACTATGAACGAAACCGCCACCGGCACACAAGACCCGCCTGCGCCGGACGGTTACGGCGTGGCGAGTCGACATCGCGGCCCCTCGTTCGGCGAAGCGTTTCGGTTTTGGTTGAAGCTCGGGTTTATTTCTTTTGGCGGACCGACCGGTCAGATCGCAATCATGCAGACCGAGCTGGTCGAAAAGAGAAAATGGATCAGCCAGTCACGATTTTTGCATGCGCTGAACTTTTGCATGCTGCTTCCCGGCCCCGAAGCGCAACAACTCGCGATCTACATTGGCTGGTTGCTGCACAAAATCCGCGGCGGCATCGTGGCGGGCGCCTTCTTTGTCATCCCGTCGATCTTTGTTCTTTGGACGCTGAGTTACGTCTACGCCGCGTTTGGAAATGTGCCGTGGATCGCGGCGATCTTTTACGGACTGAAACCTGCGGTCACGGCGATCGTTCTCGTCGCCGTCATTCGAATCGGACGCAAAGCTTTGAAAAATTTCGTGATGTGGGCGCTGGCCGGGCTCGCCTTCATCGCGATTTACTTTTTCAAAGCACCATTTCCCGCAATCGTGCTCGCCGCCGGAGTTATCGGATTTCTGGGCGGGATATTTTGGAAAGCGAAATTTCAAACCGCGACTGCGCACGAAGAGGAAGGGCAACGCTCGGTCATCAGCGACGAGCAAGAGTCGCCGCCGCACACAAAACCAAACCTGGTCCGCGCGCTGTCAATTTCGGCGGTTTGTCTAACATTGTGGCTCGCGCCGACAATTCTCGCCGGCGTTTTACGCGGTTGGGACAGCACGCTTTTCAATGAAGGATTATTTTTCAGCAAAGCCGCGGTGGTCACATTCGGCGGCGCTTACGCGGTGCTGCCCTACGTCGCGCAGCAAGCGCTCTTTCATTACGGCTGGTTGAAACCCGGCCACATGATGGACGGTCTTGGTCTCGCGGAAACAACTCCGGGTCCGCTGATCATGGTTTTGCAATTCGTCGGATTTATGGGCGCGTGGCAACATCCGGAAGGACTCTCGCCGATCGTCGCCGCAACTCTGGGCGCGTTGCTGACCACGTGGGCCACGTTTACGCCTTGTTTCCTTTGGATTTTCGTTGGCGGCCCGCACATCGAACAACTGCGCGGGAATCAAAAACTGACAGCTGCGCTTTCGGCGGTGACGGCGGCAATCGTCGGCGTGATCTTAAATCTCGCCGTTTGGTTCGCGCTTCACGTTTTCTTTCCAACCGCCGGCAGCGTCGATTGGTTCGCGATCGTTCTTTGCGCAGCCGCGTTCGTCGCACTCCTGCGTTACAAGATCGACATCATCCCGATTATTATCGCGAGCGGACTGCTCGGACTGATTTATAGACTGATCCTTTTCCGCTGATGCGCTAAGCTGGCGGCTTTAACCGGTCGCACTCGGCTTGGTACGCTTCGATAAGCGCGGCGATTTTGGAATGGAAAGCTTCCTGCGCCGAATAAACATCTCCGATCGATCCAACCAATGATTTTTGCTTGAGCTCCTCCTCGATCGTCAAACTAAGCTCGGCCAATTTCTCAATGTTGGCGCGAGAGTGAAACTCCATGTCTTTGAGTTGTGCGAGAACAGCCAGCGACTTCTCCAACTTGGCTGCGTCCGGATTTGGAGCAGGTGCGGCCGTAGTTTCGGCAGGCGGCGTGGCGACATTCTCGCCGGCGGCCTGTTGTTTATTTTTCTTTGCAGGCTGAGGCGCCCCCTTTGCAGCGTCAGCACCCTTATGATGCTTCTCCTGCTTGACTTTCTTCGCGTGCGCGACGTTTCGTGGGTCTCCCATCAAACGTACTGACGCCTCTCCCCCGCCCGGCGGATGTGTCTAGTTGTCGCGTTCAGGCGCGCTAAGGCGAGGCGGCCGAAGTGTGGAGCGCGATTCGGTTGCCTTCCGAATCAATGATCACCGCGCGAAAACCGTGTTCACCGATTTGTTGTCGGTCGCGCAAGATTTTCCCGCCATTCGTGCGCGCGGCTTGCACCGCTTCATCGAGCCGGCCTTCGACGAGCAGATAGATCAGCGGCCCGTTCGCTGACGGTCGATTGTCAACGCCGCCGCTGTCGCTTCGAACACACAGACAACCGGATGCATTACTTTCTTCGTGCGGGAGCAATCCATATTCCATGCCGCCTTCGGAAAGTTTCTTCACTTCTTTGCCGAGAACGGCGGAATAGAATTTGATCGCGCGACCGAGATTCAAGACCGGGATGTCGGTCCAGCAAAGTGTGTCAGTGGCCATAATAGAAATCTCCTAACCGATCAAACTCACCCAGGGCAGTTTTTCTTCAGGATAAACGTCCTTTGACGGCGGGAAATTTTCCGGGTGATCGAGGCTGCCGGCGGTAATGTCGATCTCGTCCGGCCGGCGGTCGGTTTCGTAAGTGAGCGAAGTGCCGCACGAGTCGCAGAAAGTTCGAAACGCGCAGGTGTCAGTTTTGTATCGACGTGGTTCGCCGGTTTCCCATTTGAAATCGGCGCGCTTCACCATGACCCAGGCGACGGCCTGCGCGCCGGCTGCGCGCCGGCAGTTTTCGCAGTGACAATTTGCGGAGACGCGCGGTTGTCCGTCCACCGCGAATCGAACTTTTCCGCAGTAACAACCGCCGGTGACCATCGATCATTTCATTACGCAGAACAGGCGAAGAATCGAGCCAAAGATTGCCGGCCGGACGATACAAGATCGACAACTTGACCTAAACTGAGAGGAGATGCCGCATCAAACAACAAAGATTGAAGACTACGGATTTCTGAGCGACACCCAGACCGCGGCGCTGGTCAGTCGTGACGGTTGTGTGGATTGGCTTTGCCTTCCGCGGTTCGATTCGGGCGCGTGTTTCGCCTCGTTGCTTGGTGAAAGCAAAAACGGTCACTGGCGATTCTTCACGGAGGAAAAGGTCGAGAAGACGAACCGTCGGTATCGCGCCCACTCCCTGATTCTCGAGACAGAGATCGAGACTGAAAGTGGCGTGGTGCGCTTGATCGACTTCATGCCACCGCGCGGTGAAAACCCCGATATCATTCGCATAGTGGAAGGCCTGCGCGGTGAAGTCGCGATGCGGATGGAGCTGATCATCCGCTTTGATTATGGCCGCACAATTCCTTGGGTCCGAAAGGAGCACGGTGGACTCGAGGCCATTGCCGGACCGGACGGACTCATCTTGCGAACGCCAGTCGGAACGCGTGGCGAAGACTTCACTACGGTTGCGGATTTCACCGTAAAAAAAGGCGAACGCGTTCCGTTCGTGCTGACCTGGTTTCAATCGCACAAACCGCCGCCACGCGCGGTCACTCCCGACCACGCGCTACACGACACCGAAAAATATTGGAGCGATTGGACGAAAAGTTTTCGTTGGGAGGGCGAGTGGAAGGAAGCGGTCTTGCGCTCGGTCATCACGCTGAAAGGTCTGACTTACGCGCCGACTGGTGGACTGGTCGCGGCCGCCACAACTTCCTTGCCCGAAGAAATCGGTGGCGTTCGCAATTGGGATTATCGCTTCTGCTGGTTACGTGACGCGAGCTTCACTTTGTTTTCAATGATGAAGGCCGGCTATGGCGATGAAGCGAAATCGTGGCGAGCTTGGTTGCTCCGCGCGATCGCGGGAAGCGCGAAGCAGGCGCAGATCATGTACGGAGTGCACGGCGAACGTCGGCTCGATGAATTTGAAATTCCATGGTTGTCTGGTTACGAAAACTCAAAGCCGGTTCGCGTTGGCAACGCCGCTTCCAACCAATTTCAACTCGATGTTTACGGCGATGTTTTTTACGCCCTTTATCACGCCGAGATCAACGGCCTCAAAGCAACCGAGCCTGAGTGGCGCTTGCAAATGGAGGTCATCGAATTTCTCGAATCGAATTGGCACAAGCCGGACGATGGACTTTGGGAAGTGCGCGGCGGCCGCAAGCATTTCACGCAATCGAAGGTGTTGGCCTGGGTCGCGTTCGATCGCGCGATTAAAATCGCCGAGTGCTGCATGCATGCGAAGCCCGAACACATCGAGCGCTGGCGAAAAATTCGCGCGCAAATCCACGCTGAGGTTTGCGAGCGAGGTTATAACGTCGACAAGAAAGCGTTTACGCAATTTTATGGATCGGACGCGCTCGATGCGAGCTTGTTGACCCTGCCGTTGTTCGGATTCTTGCCCGCAACAGACGAGCGAATTCGCGGAACGATCGCGGCGATTGAGCGCGAATTGATGCGGGGCGGCTTCGTCTTGCGCTATCGGCCGGCCGAGGAAAATGTCGACGGTCTGCCGGGCGGCGAGGGCGTTTTTCTGGCGTGCTCGTTTTGGCTGGCTGCTTGTTGGCACCTGATCGGTCGCAAAGAAGATGCGAAAGAATTATTCGAGCGGCTACTCGGCTTGCAAAACGACCTCGGTCTCTTTTCCGAGGAGTACGATCCAGTAAATAAACGCCAGCTCGGAAATTTTCCGCAGGCTTTCACCCACGAAGCGATGATTCACGCGGCCTGGATCTTGTCCGGCGGACAACCGGACTAGGATTTCGGGCGAGGTCCGAAGATAATCAGACAATGACGCGGCCCCTCGCGCGATCCAATTATGATGGAAACATGGGGCGAACGGGCAGGGGACACCGTTTCGTTTTGGGAACGAACCGGTAAGAAATTTCGAAGCGCACCGTTGTCGGAAAATCTGACGACTGACGTCTGCGTGATCGGCGCGGGCATTGCCGGCGTGACGACGGCTTATTTGCTCGCGCGCGAAGGAAAAAACGTGGTCCTGATCGACGACGGACCCGTTGGCGGCGGAATGACTGGTCGAACAACCGCGCATCTCACGACGATGATCGATGACGGTTACGCCGAAATTGAAACGATGCTCGGCGAAGAATGTTCGCGGCTGATGGCCGAAAGTCACACCACCGCGATCGACAAGATGGAAGAGATCGTCGGCGAACGGAAGATCGATTGCGATTTCGAGCGGCTCGATGGCTATTTGTTCTTGCCGCCGGGCGGTTCGGTCAAAGAACTGATGCAAGAACTCGAGGCAATCCATCGCGCCGGTCTAACGAGCGTCGAGCGAGTAGACGAACTTCCAAACGCGAAAATAAAAACTGACGCAGCGTTGCGCTTTCTGCGTCAGGCCCAATTTCACGCCCTGAAATATCTGGACGGCGTCGCGCGCGTGGTTGTCGATCTTGGCGGGAAAATTTTCACCGGAACGCGCATTGTTAGCGTCCAAGACGGCAATCGCGTCGAAATTAAAACGGACGACGGCCACACGATCACGGCCCAGGCCGCCGTCGTCGCGACGAATTCCCCCATCAACAATTGGGTGGTGATCCATTCGAAACAGGCGCCCTACGCGAGCTACGTGATTTGTCTACGGGTGAAAGAAAAAATCGAGCACGCGCTCTTTTGGGACACGGGCGAGACGGCGGAAGAGGAAAAAAGAACGATTGGTCCGGCGGCTTATCACTACGTCCGTTTCGCGCGCGACGAACAAGGCGATGTCCTGATGGTCGGCGGCGAAGATCACAAAACCGGCCAGGCCGACGATTGCGCGCAGCGCTTTGAAAAACTCGAGCGTTGGGCGCGCGATCGTTTTCCGTTCGTCGGCGAAATCACGGATCGTTGGTCGGGACAAGTTTTCGAACCCGTTGACGGCACCGCTTACATCGGGCGAAATCCAGGCGAGAAAAATGTTTATGTTGCGACCGGTTTTTCCGGCAACGGAATGACTTACGGAATGATCACCGGCATGTTGATTGTCGATCTTATTGCCGGCCGCGAAAATCGTTGGGCGAAACTTTACGATCCCACGCGCAAGACTTTGCAGCGAAAAGCGCTGGCCGATTACGTGAAGGAAAACGCGAATGTCGCGGCGCAGATGCGCGATTACGTTACCGCAGGCGATGAACCTTCGGCCGACAAAATCGAAAACGGCGAGGGCGCGGTCCTGCGCGATGGCGCCCGAAAAATCGCGGCCTATCGCGACGACCAGGGAACGCTGCACGAATTTTCCGCGGTCTGTCCGCATTTGAAATGCATCGTGCGCTGGGACAGCTGCGAAAAAACCTGGGACTGCCCATGTCACGGCTCGCGCTTCGATGCGCTCGGTCGCGTCGTCAACGGTCCGGCCATTTCCGATTTGGAGCCCGTTGAAGTTGCGGTCGAAGCCTGATATTCAGCGATTGACGCTGAATGAAAAAGAAACCTGAACGCGGGGGCGCTAATCGACCGCGCCTCACGCTTTCGCGCGACGAGATGCGGGAGTTTGGTTATCGCGTGGTCGATCTTCTGGTCGAGCATTTTGCGAACATTCGCGACGAGCGCGTTGGCGCGAAGGCCGATCCGGCGAAAATGATTTCGTTGTTCGATCACGATCCGCCGGAAGAAGGGCGCGATCCGAATGACTTGCTCGCGCATCTCGAGCGCGATGTTTTCCCGAACAACCTTCATGTCGATCATCCGCGCTTTTTCGCATTCGTTCCCGGTCCGAACAATTTCGTGAGCACGATGGCGGACGCGCTCTCCGCCGGTTTCAACATTTTCAACGGCACCTGGCTCGGCGGATCGGCGGCGGCGGCGATGGAACTGGGCGTGGTCCGCTGGCTGGCTCGTGTTTGCGGACTTCCAAAAACGGCCGGCGGTTTGTTCGTGAGCGGCGGATCGATGGCGAACCTGACCGGCCTGGTCGCCGCGCGGAACGCGCTGCTCAAGGATCGAACCGACGGCGCGACCGTCTATTTTTCGGATCAAACGCATTCGTCGGTGCAACGCGCGCTTCACGTGATCGGTTTCATGCGCGAACAAATGCGCAAACTTCCGAGCGACGAAAATTTTCGATTGTCGATTCAGACTTTGCGCGAAACGATCAAGCAAGATCGCGGGAAAGGTCTGCGTCCGTTTTGCATTGTCGCAAACGCGGGCACGACCAACACCGGCGCAATCGACCCGCTCAACGAATTGGCGGATCTCGGCAAAAAGGAAAAGCTTTGGCTGCACATCGACGGTGCGTTCGGTGCGGCGTCGATCTTGTCCGAGCGCGGTCGCGCGTTGCTCGGCGGCCTCGAGCGCGCCGATTCGATCTCGCTCGATCCGCACAAATGGCTGTTTCAATCGTTCGAGTGCGGATGTGTTCTCGTGCGCGACGTCGCGCTCTTGAAATCGGCATTTCAAATCAAGCCGGATTATTTGCGCGACGTGCATCGGAACGTGGCGGAGTTCAATCCGGGCGACCACGGCGTCCAACTCACGCGCAGTTTTCGCGCGCTGAAAGTTTGGTTGTCGCTGCAAACTTTCGGCCTGGCCGCTTTTCGCGACGCGATCACGCGCGGATTCGAATTGGCCGAGCTCGCCGAGCGCGAGCTGCGCGCGCGCAAAGGCTGGGAAATTCTTTCGCCCGCGCAGATGGCCACCGTTTGTTTTCGTTTCGGAAAGAAAGACGACGTGCAGACCAAGCTGGTCGATGCACTGATGCGCGACGGTTACGCCTTGTTAACGTCAACCGAATTGCGCGGCGTCGCATCACTGCGTCTGTGCACGATCAATCCGCGCACGACCGAGCAGGACATTGTCAAAACGGTCGAGCGCCTCGACCAACTCGCGCGGAAGCTGTAGCGACGCGCTCAGTCCGCGGTCGCGTTTTGAATCAGAACCCAAACGACAAGCACGAGTGACATAACTTAATCCTTGTGACGAATTGAGCCGGCGCCGCTGATCCGTTTTTCCACGGTCGCATTGCCGGAGTATTCGACCTTCCCTGCACCGGTGATCGAAACTTTCAGACTTTGGCTGACATTCACGTCGGCGTGCGAGGCGCCGGTGGACGAAATGGTGGCGGTTTTGGTCTGCAACGACTCCGCCTCGAGTTTGCTCGCGCCGGTCATATCGGTGACAAGATCCTCCACGTTGCCGTCGAGCTTCACTTTCGCCGCGCCGGTCGATTCAATGGCGAAACTGGGGCCTGAAAGTTGTTCGGCAGTGAGACGCGCGGCGCCGGTTAGTCTCGCGCCGGTCCGGGTCGAGCTCGAGATGGCGACGTTGATGTGGTGGGTTGGCCAAAGATTTCCGCGCGAATGCAAGCGAAGTTTATGATCGATGTTCTCGGCGGTGATGTAGCGGAGAAGATTCTCATCCGTCGTGATGCTGAGAGAGGGCGCGCCGCTTCGCCACTCGACTTGGAAACCGCCGTCCGCCTCGATTTCCGAAAAATCCGCGACCGTCCGGTTATCGGTAACGATGTGGCCGTTGCCCATGATCCCGCCCCAGCGGCAACCGGCAACCATAAGGACCAGGCCACCGAGCAATGCGATCGCAATCTTATTCATAATAGTACTCTTGCCGATGAGATGAGCCCCAGGGGCGGTTTGGATTCAAGAATTTTCAGCCGGTGCGCTATTTCGAGATTTTGAACCTCACCGTCTGGGCCGGCTCGGTGTTCACGAAGAATTCCACCCGATAATTGCCCGGCGTCCAGCCGCCGTCAGGCTTTGAAAGGGTGAACACGCCACTGGAGTCGGCCTTGGGCGCGGCGGCTCTGGCTTCGTCGATTTCGTAATCGGCCGAGACGTCGGCCACATTTTCGGCGACGAAGCGCGCGCGGACTTCGGCATGCTCGGGCAAATCGCGTCCGCGCCAGCGCGCGTAAATCGCGGCGGTGTCGGATTTGAATTCGGTTTTGAAGCCGCTTTTTGCTTCGCTGGAAAGACCAGCTCTGAATTCTTTCGTTTCGAGTTTTGTTTGCAACGGCGGAGCGCTCGAGACCTTCGGCGGCTCCCTCAATCGCAATGATGTCTTTTGCAAGAGCGCGCCGGATGGACCTTTCAAAGTTGTTTCCACTTTCACGAAACCAGTCCCGGGAACGAACCAGCGATCGATTGTCGCGGGAGCGGGCAGCGTTTGTCCGCAGCGGATGCGCCAGGCCCGGAACTTTCCCGCAGGAACATTGACATCTTCTTCGCCGGCGATCTCGTAGCGCTGTCTTACCTTGGTTTCGCCGATTGTTCCGTCGAAGGTCCAGCCCTTTCCGCTTTGCAACGGCAGCGCGAGCATTTGTTGCGGCGGAACTAATTTTACAATCGAGCCGTCGGCGTTCATGCGCGCGGGGCAACTGATTCCGGCCTCTTCGATCGCGATGAGATCGACCGCTTCGAGTGCGTCAGCCCGATAAATCTCGAGGCGTTGCAAATCCTTGTTCTCGATCTTTTCGGTTGCGCCGATTCGATACCTCACCGCGAAATGTTCCTCTTCATTCGGATCGGTCAGGTCGAAATCGGCGCTCGGACGTTCCTCGACCATCTCGTAATTCCAGGTTGTTCCTTCCGCGCTCGGAAAGATCGGGTCGGCGGCGACGCAAAACATCGGCCAGAGCGTGAAGGTAAACGCGACGATTTTCATTTTCGGTGAGACAGGAACTTACCGCGAAAGTTCAATCGCGCGCCGAACGAATTCAATTATCATGGCGCATGCGAAGGGGCCGTGCACGACTCATTGTTGGAACGATTCTCGCGGCTTTCGCGAATTTGGGCTCGGTCGGTATCGCTGCTTCGCTGCGACAAGATCGACATATCGTGATCGTGGTTTGGGATGGGATGCGTCCCGACTTTGTGAGCGAGCAAAACACGCCCACCCTTTGGAACCTCGCTAAAGGCGGCGTGACTTTCCGCAATCATCACTCCGTTTATCCGAGCGCAACGATCGTGAACGGCACGGCGATCAATACCGGCTTTTATCCGGACCGGAGCGGCATTCTCGCGAACCATGATTACCGGCCAGAAATTCACGCGCAAAAATCAATCGATGTGGAGACTGTCGGCGTAGTGCGCAAAGGCGATGATGTCAGTGGTGGCAAGTATCTGACGGTTCCGACGATTGCGGAGCTCGTCCACGAGCACGGCGGCGAAACCGCGATTGCGACCGCCAAAACGGTCGGGCTTTTGTTCGATCGACATTGTGACTCGAGCGCCTGCCGAGATATTTCCGCGGGGACGGCGCTTCCCCACGACGCGGTCGATTCGATTGTGAAACTGATCGGAGCATTCCCGCCGGCGAATCGGCCGGGCGACCGCGATTCATGGACCGCTCGGGCAGTTACGGATTTTCTTTGGGAGAAAAAATTGCCGGTGTTTTCGCTGCTTTGGCTGAGCGAGCCGGACGACACCGAACACCACACTGCGCCGGGCGATCCGGTCGCGCTCGCTGCAATCAAGTCGAGCGATCAAAATCTCGCGCGCGTGCTCGAAGCGTTGGATAAAAAGAATGCTAGATCGACAACGGACGTCTTCGTCGTTTCGGACCACGGCTTTTCCACGATCGCGCGTTCGATCAATGTCCCAAAAATTTTGCGCGACGCCGGATTCGACGCAGTCATCGAATTCGCGAACGAGCCGAAACCTGGCCAGATAATGATCGTCGGAAACGGCGGCACGGTTTTGTTTTACGTGATTGGCCATGACGCATCAATTACGCGCCGGCTCGTGGAATTTTTGCAGCAAACGGATTTCGCGGGAGTGATTTTCACACGCGAAGCGATGGAGGGAACATTCACATTCGATAAAGCGAAGGTCGACAGTGCGCACGCGCCGGATGTGGAGATGGCGTTTCGCTGGAACGAAAACCAAAATCAATTCGGCGCTCCGGGAATGATGGATGGCGATTGGCAGCGCGCGGCAGGAAAGGGGACGCACGCGACGCTGGGCAAGTTCGACATGCACAACATGCTCATTGCGGCCGGACCCGATTTCAAAAATGGCCTAACGAGCGAGTTGCCAAGCGGAAATGTCGACCTTGCGCCAACGATTTGCTCAATTCTCGGAATTAATCCATCCAGTCCGATGGATGGTCGCCTTTTGGAGGAGGCGATGGCGTCGGCCAAGAATTCGCCGGCGCAAGCGACGACCGAAAACCTGGAAGCGACGAAGAAATTTCCGGACGGGGAGTGGCGACAAAGCCTTCGTGTTTCGAGAGTTGGATCGACCATTTATCTCGACGAAGGCAACGGCGCTTACACTCGTTAGTCCTGGCTTTTACCTAAAATCGCGGTTTTAACCCTGTAATTTGAGGGTAAAAATGCTTGACCCTACCTGACGATTCCGGCTAACACGGAGGCATGAAACAGCTAATTCGCCTAACAATTCTATTTTGTTCCTGCGCCGCGTTGGCGCTGACCGTTGTGGCTGGCCCAGAGCCGATGCCGAGCGGAAAAGAAATGAAACAAGTCGCGCCTGCTCCAGTGATTGAATGCAATTGGACCGGCTTCTACATCGGCGTCAATGTCGGTGGCGAGTGGGGCCATAGCGAAGACAAAGACTTCGAATGGAACTTCGGCACGTCGCTTGGCAACGATGGTCCCAAACCGTGGGGCTATGACCAATCAGGAGTCATCGCCGGCGGCCAGGTTGGATACAATTTCCAATGGAACTGGCTCGTCCTCGGTATCGAGGGCGACCTCGGTTACATGGATGTTGATGGCTGCGGAACCGAGCCGGGCTCACCGGGTGGTGATACTTTCGGATGCACCGACAGTGATTTCTATACCACGATTCGCGGACGCATTGGTTTCGCGTGGGGGCACTGGTTGTTCTACGGAACCGGCGGCGGCATCGGTCTGAATTTGGAAAAATC
>DATEWZ010000029.1:0-13156 GCA_035257485.1 Chthoniobacterales bacterium | reverse complement strand
TTTTTCATTCCGCCGCTCGATTGGATGTATCACGCGCACATTTACATCACGCCGGTGCTGGTTTTTTACGGCGCGATGGCGTTGCCGTTTCCATTGATGCTCGGACTGGCTTTGTTCGCCGGAATTTTGCTAGACGCGCTCACGGTACAAGTCATTGGCGCCAAAGTTGAAATCTCGCTCGGCTGGTCGATACTCCTTTACGCTGTGCTGGCGGGAATTATGCATGGCCTTAGGCCTCTGTTCATTCGCGGCCGCTGGGAAGTTCATTGCTTGCTTACCGGCATCTGCACCTCCGCGATCATTCTGGCGCAATACCTCATGATCACATTCCGCCGCGGCACCTTTATGTTTAACAAAGAAGTTTGGTGGCAAATCGGCGGCCCGGGTTTGATGGCAATGCTGATGGCGCCGGTGATTTTTTGGATCTTGAACTGGATCGCGCGGATGACGCGTTATCCCTATTTGCCGGAAAGGAGTTTTGAATGAATCGACGTCGTCTCAATCCGCGATTGAAGATTCAAATGGTTGGTTTGCTCATGCTGTTGGGCATGGCCGCGCTTGGTTTCAAACTTTGGTGGATCCAGGTTGCGCACGGCACGGAATGGACGGCGCAAATTCGCGGCAGTTCGCAGGTAACTGTGCGCATTCCATCGGTGCGCGGAGAAATTAAAGACCGCAATGGACTCACCTTGGTGCAAAATCGCGCGAGCTACGAAGTTGATTTTTATCTGCCGGAAATGGTGAAGGGCTACCGTGAGCGTTTCGGCCCTCCGCCCCTGGCCGAACATCGCGCGATCATCAGCGGCATGCCGAAAGACGTGAAACAGCCGGACATCATCAAGATCGTGAACGACGGAATTGTCCCGCGTCTGAACGATCTCGATCTTGCCCGCGACTACAACGCGAAGAACCTGGAGCGGCATTATCGCAACGACACCGAAGTCCCGTATTCCTACATCAAGGACATCGATTTCCCGACGATGGCGAAATTTTCCGAGCACGATGTCGGATTGCCAGGAGTCGACATCGCGATCAAACCGGTGCGCGCCTATGTTTACGGCGCGCTCGCGGCGCACATTCTCGGCTATGTCGGCGCACCGGACGACACGAACAAAGAGGAAGCGCGCAAGTTCACGTTTTATCAAGGCGACGTGGATGGGAAATCGAACATCGAAAAATGGATGGACGAATATCTGCGCGGTGAACCCGGTGTGCGTTATCTGCGCCGGAATGCGAAAGGCGCGATCGACGGCGTATTAAAGGAAGATCCGCCAAAGCAAGGCGCGAACGTTTTTCTGACCATCGATTCTCGTATTCAGGCGATAGCCGACGAAGCGTTGCGCGCCGTCAGTCGCGCGGGAGCGGTCATTGTCGATCCAAACAACGGCGATATTCTGGCGATGGCCTCAGTGCCTTCGTTCGATCCGAATACATTTATCCCAAGCATCAAAAAGAAAGATTGGGATGCCCTGCGGAAGGACGAGGCAGATCCGCTGGTCGATCGCGCCGTCAGCGCCCTCCCGCCAGGATCGACCTTCAAATTGATAACCGCGCTGGCCGGTCTGCGAAAAGGGCTTAATAACAATAAATTCAGCTGTGGCGGCGGCGTTAGTTACGGCGACCACTTCTTTCAATGTTGGGTAGCGTCCAAGCATTATACCCACGGAACAATCGGACTGGAAGACGCGCTGAAAGTTTCCTGCGACTCGTTCTTTTATCAGTATGGGAATGCCGGCGGCATCCAGTCGATGGACGTCATCGGTAAAATGCTTGGAATCGGTGAGGAATCGGGCCTGCAATTGAGCAACGAACAAAAGGGCAACATGCCCGGCCCCGAATGGATGGCGATCCATCATCCCCAGGAAAGATGGTCGAGTGCGCAGACGGCCAATGTGACAATCGGCCAGGGCTACACTTTGGTTTCGCCGCTGCAACTGGCGATGGCGTATGCCGCGGTAGCTAACGGCGGCACCTGTTTCTATCCGCGCTTGATTGACAAAGTTTTGAATCAGGACGGCTCACCGAAGCTTGATGAGCGCGGCAAACCAGTGGTGTCCCAGACACCGCGGATGCGCTCCGATTTGCGGCGCGAATGCACTCCCGAGCAAATCGAACGGGTGCGAAAGGGTTTGTGGAAAGTGGTGAACGAAGACGGCGGGACTGGTGGCAGAGCTCGTTTAAAAGATGTGGTGGTGGCTGGGAAAACAGGCACTGCGCAGGCAACCGAGCGCGGCCACGAGGAAAACGTGGCGTGGTTCGTTTGTTTCGCGCCATATGATCATCCGAAGTATGTCGTCGCAGTGATGGTGCAGGGCGCGTCGGGGCACGGCGGCGAAGTCGCGGGGCCGATCGCCACGCGCATTCTCGAGCGCATTGTCGCGCAGGAAGACGGAAAATTTGATATGCAAGTGGCATGGACGGCGCCGGCGCATCACCCCAATCCGCTGCAGTTAGTCAAATCAGTGAGCTACACCGGAAGTAATGTTGGCGGCGGCGAGGATGAAGAAGATGCGGGTACCTCGACCGCGGACGTGCAAATGGCGAGCGACAATGCCTCGCCGGATGTCGAGCAGGAGCCCGATGCGCAAGGCCAGGTTTCAAAACGTTCGCGCGTGGCAAAGGCGGTTCCGGCGCCGCCACCGCGGCAACCCAACTTTTTTGAACGACTCTTTGGAGCGAAGCCTCGGCCGCCTCAGCCGACGCCACCTCCTCAGCGTCGTCGTTAACAAGCAAATGTCGATCTAACGAGCAAAATGAAGGATTTCTCAAAAGTATTTCCGCTCGGGATCGCGCAACCTTTCGAAATTTATGTTAGACAGAGTGAAGAAGATTTTAGGGATCGGCGCGCGCCGAACCGGGAACAAACTCGTAGTCAGTGTGGAAAAACTCGAGCGCCGCGTGGCGTTGCTCGAGAACAATCGACTCGAAGAATATAGCGTCGAGCGCAGCGGCTCGCGCCAGATCGTCGGCTCGGTTTACAAGGGCCGCGTCAAAAACATCGAGATGGGTTTGAAGGCGATGTTCGTGGACATCGGTCTCGACAAGAACGCATTCCTCCATTTCTGGGACGCCCTTCCGGCCGCCCTCGACAGTGGGATTGAAGAAGTTGATCGGCCTGGAAGGAAACAGCGCAAAAAAATCACGGCGAAAGATATTCCGAACATCTATCCGGTCGGCTCCGAAGTGATTGTTCAGGTCACCAAAGGACCCATCGGAACAAAAGGTCCGCGCGTGACGACGAACTTGAGCTTTGCCGGACGCTATCTGGTTTTGATGCCGTTCAGCGATCGCAGCGGCGTTTCGCGAAAAATCGAAGACCCGAAAGAGCGCAATCGACTCCGGAAAGTTTTGCGCGATCTCGACATTCCGGACGGCATTGGCGTGATCATCCGGACAGTTGGCGAAGGCCAGCGCGCCCGCTACTTCGTGCGCGATCTTCGGTTCCTGCTCGACCAATGGGTGGAAGTCGAGCAATTGATTCGAGACAAACCCGCACCCTATCGCGTTTTCGAGGAACCGGATTTGGTAGAGCGAACGGTTCGCGATTTTCTCACCGAAGAAATCGACGAAGTGCTTTGTGACGACCGCGAATCTCTCGATCGGATGAGCAACCTCGTCGGAAAGATTTCCAATCGCTCACGAAATCGTTTGAAATTTTATGATGGCGCGACGCCGATTTTCGAATCGCTCGGAATTCAAAAACAGATTGACGACGCGTTTCATCGGCAGGTTTGGCTGCGCTGCGGCGGCTATATCGTGATCGATGAAACCGAAGCGCTCGTTGCGGTGGATGTGAATACCGGCCGCAACAAAGGAGGGCGGGACGTCGACAAGACGATTCTGCAAACCAACCTGGAAGCGGCGGACGAGATCGCGCGGCAGCTGCGTTTGCGAAATATCGGAGGTTTGATTATTGCCGACTTCATCGACATGAAGAGCCGCAAAGATCAGCAGGCGGTTTTTAATTTGATGAAGGAACGGTTGAAGCGCGACAAGGCGAAAACGCACGTGCTTCCGATTTCGCAGCTCGGGTTGATGGAAATGACTCGTCAGCGCGCCCAGGAAAGTTTGAGCGATACGATTTACGAAAACTGTCCGTACTGCGGCGGACGAGGCGTGGTCAAAACGTCAATGACTACAAGCGTGGAGCTGCACCGGACGCTCAACACGGTCATGCGAAAATATCAGGAGAGCGTTCACGATTTTCGCGTGATTCTGAATCCGGACGTGTTGAAGCGTTTGAAAGAGGAGGACGAAGAGTTGCTCATTGAGCTCGAGCGCCGTTACGCAGGCCGGTTGATGTTTCGCGGCGACCCGACGTATCATCACGAAAAATTCATCGTGACCGACGCGAACTCGGGCGCTGAATTGAAGGCATAGTTAAACGACCAGCTCTAGATCGGCTTCACGCTGGTTATGAATTTTATAAAGCCACTCGCCGGCCTGGCATTTGTTCGGGGAGATTTCCCTATTGACCGGGTAGAGACCGCTTGCTAAAACCCTCGGAATCGGGCCCAAAAAGCGGCGAAAATTCGGTGCTTGACGCTAGGTGTCGGTTTCGTGTTAAAACCACGGGTGCACTGAAAGACAGCCTCGATTTAGCTCGGAAACAGCCTGTAGAAAAATTGTTATTTTTTTATTGACCAACTTCTTCGAAAACCCTAAACGCATAGCCAAGTTATGAAAAAACTGACCTTAACCTTTTGTGCATTGTTCGCACTACTCGTGGTGGCGCCGGCGATTTACGCCGACGGACCGGAAAGAATGTCCGGTAAAGAAGTCATGCAGCCGGCACCGCCTGTGTGCGATTTCTATCGCGCTCATGAATGGGACATGAGTATTTGGGGCGCCTGGATGTTTGCTGCCGATACCGGCCAGTTCGATGTGCCGGATGAAGACCCGTTCTCGACCAGCATCGCGGGAGGACCATTTTTCAAGCCGGATCAGGATCCAACGCTTGCGGGGGTTGGCGAGCCGCAACTCACCAACCCGAATGAGCGTGTCAATATCGGCCAGGTCAGTCAGAACGAATTGTTTGCCCGTGACGATACGTGGGGCGGCGGTGTTGACTTTAAATATTTCTGGAGCCGGTACTTTGGCGCAGGTCTTGAAGGAGTCGGCATAGCCGCGAAGACGAACTTCGCCGGCGGCGGTCTACTTACTTTGACGGGACGCTATCCGTTCGGCCGCTTCGCTCCTTACGTGACGGGCGGTATCGGCTTTATTGATGGCGGCGCGACGCTCTACAAGTTCTTTAACGAGAAACACACCTATGCGGGCGGGGTCGTTGACACCGAACGTGAATTTTGGACGGTCGATCCCGTATACAACCATCACCTTCGAGCTCTTGGTCAGATCGGCGTCGGGTTGGAATACCGGATGACCTGTCATATCGGCTTGATGGCAGACTTTACCTGGAACTTTGTTTTCGGTCAGAGTGATCACTCCGACAAGTTCCGTCTGATCACCGAACAGGGCGTCACGGACTTCGATCGATTTGGAGATCGGCTAGAAGAAAGAAGCGTAATTATCAGCAAGGCGGAAAACTTGGTACCCGGTCACGGCAGTGACAATCAAGATTTCGGAATGGTCCGATTTGGCGTCACGTTTTCTTACTAAGGTCAGACAAGCGTAATTTAAACGCCGGAACGCAGTGCGCGTTCCGGCGTTTTGCTTTGGAGCGGGCGAAGATCGGAAATCGACGCCTCGATGTATTTGCGAAGCGCATTCGCCGCGCGAAATTGGAGCGATGTCATTTGCGGCAACGCTCGATAATCTTCCGCTTCGCAAGTCGGCGGTTGTTCGCCGGTTCGAACAGCTCATAACACCGAAATCCGACGCGGAGTTGGAATCGATGGCGCAGTCTTCTCGAGCGCTCACCGCCCGGAATTTCGGCCGCACCATGCGCCTGTTCGCACCTCTTTATTTGTCGAACGAATGCATCAACAATTGCCGCTACTGCGGTTTCTCGCGCGACAATCCGATCTTGCGCGTCACGCTCGACGTCGAGGAAGTGGTGGCAGAGGCGCGCTACCTTTGGGAACAGGGTTTTCGCCAGATCCTCCTTGTTGCCGGCGAGCATCCAAAATTCGTAAGCGAGAATTATCTGGTCGACTGTGTTCGCGCTTTGGCGCCTGATTTTCCCTCAATCGCGATCGAGGTCGGTCCGATGTCGACCGAGGATTATCGGCCGATCGTTCGCGCCGGTGCGGAGGGCCTCGTCGTTTATCAAGAGACCTATCAACGGACGGTTTACGCAGAACTTCATACCGCCGGTCCCAAACGGGATTTTGATTATCGCCTCGATTGCGCGGAGCGCGCATACGCAGCGGGATTTCGCCGGATCGGCGTCGGCGCGCTCTTAGGCTTGTGGCGGTGGCAGGAAGAGGCGCTCGCTCTTGCGGCGCACGTTGATTATCTGCTGCGCGAATGTTGGCAGGCCCAAATCACCGTGAGTTTGCCGCGCTTGCGTCCGGCGGCGGGTGACTTCAAACCCCTCTTTTCAATCAGCGATCGCGAATTGGCGCAACTGGTCTGCGCTCTTCGCATCTGCTTTCCCCAGGTCGGGATCGTGCTCAGTACGCGCGAGCGCCCCGCGTTGCGTGACGCGCTCGTGTCGTTAGGCGTGACTATGATGAGCGCGGGCAGCCACACCGAACCGGGCGGTTACACCCGTCGTGGCACGGAACACCTTCATCAAACGGTTCGTGGACGAATTATTCCACCGGAATTTCAGGATGGCGAAGACCGGCTAGCTACAGGCCAATTTGAGATCAGCGACGATCGGCCGCCGGACAGAATCGCAACGATCTTGCGCGAGCGCGGTTTCGAACCGGTTTGGAAGGACTGGGACCAGGCGCTGTTAAAATGATGCAAATTTCGCTCAATGGCGAAGCGACCGATTCGCGAGGCGCGCAAACGGTAGCGGATCTGGTCCGTCGATTCGAACTGCTACCCGAAGCAGTATTGATCGAACACAACGGTGTCGCGTTGCATCGTCGCGAGTGGGAAGAGCGACCTTTGACTGAAGGCGACCGCGTCGAGGTCGTTCGCGTTGTCGCAGGCGGTTAGCGTTCTTAACGACCCGCCGCTTTGACAACCACGCGCATCCCATCGCGGCCCACCACCTTGATGGAAGTGTTTGACGGGATGAATTCCCCTTCCGTGATGACGTCCACGGTTTGATCGAGAAAGCGAGCCTTACCGCTCGGACGCAGGATCGACAACGAGACGCCTTCCGCGCCGGGCGCGAGATCCAGGGCGGTGGCAAACTCACGCGGCGCGCCGGCCAGCGACGGACCCGGCGGATTTGCTGTCATGAGCGCGAACCGCCGATAAATGCTCGTCTTCGGCAAATATTTCGCCAGCAACGCAATCGCAATCGCGGCGCCGATCAGCGCGAGGAACAGATTCAAGAGCGGCATCGCCAGCGCTCTTCCCGTTGGGAAAAATGTTTCGCCGGGATAGCGATCGATCATCGCCCAAAAGAGCGAAGCAAGAATCAGAAACACCCCGACAACGCCGAAGACGATTGTCGAATGCGCGAAGAAAAGTATTTCGATGATCACGAGGGCCACGCCCAGGATGAAAAGCGCCATCACTTCCCAGCCCGCCAACCCCGCCAGATAGTGACCGAGAAAGAAAAGCGCGAAACAGACCGCCGAGATGATTCCGGGCATTGTCGCGCCGGGAATTTTGAATTCCAGATACGCGCCAAGGATTCCACCGAGCAGGAGCAAAGGTGCGAGCGATGTGATCCAAAACGCGAGCTGCTCGAAACCAGTCGGCCCGAGCGAAGTGAGATTTCCCTTTAGGCCCGCCTTTTGTTTTAGATCGGCCACCGAGTCTGCGATGCCTTCCGCGAGCAATGGCTTGCCGTTAATCTTCTCCGTCGCCTCCTGCGCGTTCAAGGTCAGCAGCTTTCCTTTCGCGTGAACGACGCGGTCGCCGATTTTGACCTCCTTCTCCTTGTCCATGAACGCTTCGCCGAGGTCCGGGTTGTGACCGTTCTTCAGGGCCGAGCCGCGAATCAACGCCGACCAATAAGAAATCGTTTTCTCCCGCGCCGTCACCGGAAGCTCTTCGCCGGTCGAGAGCATCGGGGCTGCGGCTCCGATGGCGCTCACTGGCGCCATGTAAATGTGCTGGGTGGCCAACGCGATGAGCGCACCGGCCGAGCCGGCGTTCGAATTAATAAAAGTGTAGGTCGGAATAGTTGCCCGATTGAGCGCGCTCGAGATCTCCTCCGCGCTGTCGAGCCGGCCGCCATACGTGTTCATTTCGAAAATAATCGCGCTCGCGCCGTTCGTCTCCGCGACCTTTTCCGCGCGGCGGAGGAACATTAGGAGGGACGGCGAGATTTCGCCGCGAAGCGGCACCACCACGACATCGCCTTTCCGAACGACTTCCTTCGCTTGGGTTGTCGCGAGTGAGAGGATGGCGGCCAAAATCAGGATCGACAATTTCTTCATTGTTTGGAAAGCGCTCTGCACTGGGTAAATTTTGACATCGCTTCAGCAAGCAAACGAGCGAAAAATAAAAGCCCAGGTGATTCCATCGGAAACAATCGAGCAGGTCGCGGCCGCGAACGACATCGTGGAAGTGATTGGTTCCTATTTTCCCCTGAAACGCGCGGGCGCCAATTTCAAGGCGCTCTGCCCATTTCATCAGGAAAAAACGCCGTCGTTTCACGTCAGTCCGCAGCGTCAGACATTTCACTGTTTCGGCTGCGGGGTTGGCGGAAGCGTTTTTCGCTTCGTGATGGAATACGAGCACGTCGATTTTCCGGCAGCAGTCCGGAAAATGGCCGCACGGGTCGGAATTCCGATTGTGGAAGAGCGCGCGAGCGCGGACGAAGATCGACAACATGAAGCGCGGCGAACGCTGCTGAAATTGCACGCCGAGGCGGCGGAATGGTTTCACGACAACCTCCTGAAAAAACAATTCGCGGAGCCGGCGCGCGATTATTTGAAAAAGCGCGGCATCGACAAAGCGGTTGCGAAAAACTGGCAGCTCGGTTTCGCGCCGGACAGTTGGGACAGTTTTTTGAAGTGGGCGCTCGACCGCGGCTATTCGCGGGCTCAGCTTTTGCAAAGCGGGTTGGTCAAGCCGCGCGATGAAGAGAAACCCGGCAACGAAGTTTATGATCGCTTCCGCGGCCGGATCATTTTCCCAATCTGTAACGACGTCGGCGAAGTGATTGCGTTCAGCGGGCGATTGCTCGAATCCGATCCGCAGGTCGCGAAATATTTGAATTCGCCCGAAACGCCGCTCTTCCAAAAGGGGCGCGTTCTTTTCGGACTACACAAGACCAAGCGCGCCTTGATCGAGGCGAACTGCGCCATCGTTTGCGAAGGACAACTCGATCTCATCTCCTTGTTCGAGGCTGGAATTACAAATGTGGTGGCGCCGCAAGGCACGGCTTTCACCGAACATCAGGCGCGAATTCTGAAGCGTTTTGTCGATGAAGTCGTTCTTTGTTTCGATGCCGATCAGGCCGGCCAGAAAGCGGCCGCGCATTCGCTCGACGCGCTTCTGCACAACGATCTCATCGTTCGCGTAGTCGATATGCCGCCGGGCGAAGATCCGGATTCGCTGGTTCGCCGTGATGGAAAAGAAAAATTCGAGCAACGCGTCTCGTGCGCTCGCGATTTCTTTGATTATTGGATCGAGCGCGAGACAGCGAACGTCGATTTAGGCTCGATCGGCGCGAAAATGCAGCTCGCGCGGAAGCTGGCGGAAACGGTCGGGCAGGTGCGCGACCCGCTGATGCGCGGACAAGTTTCGAATAAGATGAGCGCACGACTTGGCGTTCCGGGGTCCGAGTTCGAAAAACTGATTCCAAAACCGAAATCGGACGGGGCGCGGGAGCGGCCGACCGGAATTTCGAACATTGTCGTCGCTCCGCGGCACGATATCGCGGTGCTCTGCCTGCTCGCGTTGCGGGATGAAGCGGCCCGCAAGTTTCTCCTGGACCAGAATTGGCGGGAAGCGCTGATGCAAATCTCCGGGACCGAGTTGCTGGTTCGAATTCTTGAGGCGGAACTGCGCCCGGACGATCCCGCGTCGCTCAATGCGTTCATGGCGCAATTGAGCTCGGACGAGGAAGGTCTGGTTTCTGCTTGGCTGATGCAGAAGATGCCTGCAAACGCCATAGAGGTCGCGGAAGGGTGGTGGAAGGGGCTGATCCAAGCGACCTTGCGCCGGCAGCTCGAGATCGCGGAAACCCGGATTCGTCTGCCGCAATTGACCACGGGCGAGGTTGTAAATTTGCAGAAAGAAATTGTTGACCTGAGGGAGCAACTCGCACAGATTTCCGGGCTTTCGTCTGTTCCCGAGGCCGGCCGGTAACTGTCGATCTTATGGGGATCTTGATCGAAGGCCGCAAACCTTAACCTACAGTCTTGGCCAGGCACTCGAAAGCAAAGGGAGGCCTTCGCCGTTCAACGGCGAAGCGGGCGAAATTTAAACGCGCCCAGCGGCCGCAGTTGCAATCAAAAAACGGGCACACCGTCGCCGCGTTCAAATCGAAACCAATCACCAAATTGGTGCGCGCGCGCCGCACGAGCGCGGACTCGTTGTTGAAGACGAAATCGGAAGCGGACGCGGCGAATGAAATTCAAACCCGCCTGCGCGAGTTGATCAAGCTCGCCAAGGAACAGGGTTATCTCACGTTCGACGATTTGAACGAAGCGCTTCCGGAAGGAATTACAGACGCGAACGAGCTCGACGCGATCCTTACCCGACTGCGCCGGATGGACATCGACGTGATCGAAGCGTCCGATGTCGATCGACATAAAGAAGTCAAAAAGGACCTCGACGAAGAAGAGGAAGAAAAGCCGGAAACGAAGCTCGACATCCTCGATGACCCGGTCCGGATGTATTTGAAGCAGATGGGCCAGGTCCCGCTCCTGACTCGCGAACAGGAAGTCGAAATTTCGAAACGGATCGAAGAAGCGGAAAACATGGTGCAAAAGCACATCAACCGTTTCGGGTTCACCGCGCGCGCCCATCTCGATCTTGCGCAAAAGCTGACCGAAGGCCGCGAACGATTCGATCGCGTCATCCTCGATAAAAAGATCGAGAGCCGCGAGCGCTACATGAAGATCCTGCCGCGCCTGTGCAAGCAGGTCGAGAAATTGAGCGGCACGATCACTCAGAATTACGCGAAGATCGCCGGCGGCTCGAAGAGGGATTCGAAACGGCTAAAAGCATTTCAGAAAACGCTGGCCGGTCTGCAACGCCTCTACCCCAAGTTTTATTTTAAACAAAAGGTCACGGAAGAGTTCGTTCATCTTGCAGACGAACATTATTCGACGCTGATCGCGATTCAGCATGAGATCTCAAAACATCGCCGGGCCGGCTCGCGTTCGCCGATCAACGTGAAGTCGCACGAACTTGAAAAATCTCTTTGGCTGTCGCTTGAGGAATATTCCGATCAATACCAATCGCTCAAGAATTGGCTGCGCAAAGCGCTCCGCGCCAAGACCGAAATGGTCGAAGCGAATTTGCGGCTCGTTATTTCGATCGCCAAAAAGTACACGAACCGCGGTCTCTCCTTCCTCGACCTGATCCAGGAAGGGAACATGGGCCTGATGAAAGCGGTCGAGAAATTTGAATATCGCCGCGGCTACAAGTTTTCGACCTACGCCACCTGGTGGATTCGGCAGGCGATTACGCGCTCGATCGCGGACCAGGCCCGCACGATCCGGATTCCGGTGCACATGATCGAGACGATCAACAAATTGATGCGCGTCCAGAAACAGCTGGTGCAGGAGTACGGTCGCGAACCGACCCCGGAAGAAGTGGCCGAAGAAATCTTGTTACCGGTCGATCGCGTCCGCGCCGTCTTGAAAATGGCGCAGCAACCGATCTCGCTCCAATCGCCGGTTGGCGAAAGCGAGGAAACGAACTTTGGCGATTTTATTGAAGACAAGGGCGCGGAAAATCCGTGCGACATGACCGCGATTGTGCTGCTCAAGGAAAAGATCAAGGACGTTCTCGAAACGTTGACCGAGCGCGAGCGTCAGGTCCTCGAGCAGCGGTTCGGGTTAGTCGACGGGTACAGCCGCACGCTGGAAGAAGTGGGTCGGCAATTCCGAGTGACGCGGGAGCGCATTCGTCAGATCGAGGCGAAAGCTTTGCGCAAGATGCGGCATCCGACGCGGATCCGTCAGCTCGAAGGCTTCCTGGAAGCGCCTGAAGTGTAAGACGTTGTCGGACTGACAACGCGCGCAACTTTTCGGAACGAAATTTGTTCAATTCGCGACAATGAAGCGCGAAGACGACCAGCAATTATGGGATCTACTCGGCCAAGCGCAGCCGACCGAGGTTTCTCCTTTTTTCGCGCGCAACATTGTTCGAACCGTTCGGGAGCGCCCGCAACGCACATGGCTTCGACGTTGGCTCAGTCCCGGCAAACTCATTCCCGCCACGGGTCTGGCTGTAGCAATGATCGCCGCAATGCTCGCGTTGCATCGGCCTGCGCCTCAGCCTCTCAATCCGGCGGACGACACGCCCGATGTTGTCGCGACAATCGATCCGCAGGATTATGACGTTGTCGCCGATCTGGACGAATTAATGGCCGTAGACGAGAGCAACCTGTGGGACGACGATACGCAAACATTGTAAGCGCAATCGCAGTGCTCGCGGTTGTGATCTTCAGCTCGAGGCTGGGGCTGGCGCAGCCGCACGGTGGAAATCAACCTCAGCCGCATGGTGGAAACGCGCCGAGGATGGCTCCCCCTCAGCAGCATCTCCGCCCTGATCTGCGCAATCGGTGGAACGCGCTGCCTCCGGACGAGCGACAGACTTTTCGCAAGAACGCCGAACGCTGGATGCAAATGAGCCCGGAAGAAAGAAAGGTGATGCGCGATCGCGAGAAGATTTATCGCGCGCAGGTCCAGCGCGAAGTGGATGCGGCTTTGCGCGATACCGGATTGCGTCTGGAAGGCGAAAAACGTGCTCAATTTGAACAACGTTATTTGCAGGAACGGCGGCGGATCGAGCAATCCCTGCATCAGGAGATCGACTCCAAACGCCAGCAACAGTTGCCTGCCTTACAGGAACGCTTGAAGAAGGAATTTCAGGAACCGTCACCCGCGGCGGGATCGACATCGGCGCCGGCCGGCTCAGGTTCGCCTAAGAGATAAAAAAT
>DATEWZ010000028.1:0-9847 GCA_035257485.1 Chthoniobacterales bacterium | reverse complement strand
CGTTACGTCATTGAGACAATCCGTGTGCTGCCGGACGTTCCGATCGCCGCCACGCTTTGCGATTACAAACAGGAGAACGTCGATGCAGCGCGTTTGCTTGCCGATGAACTCAATCTCAACGGCGCGGTGGTCGTGCGTCGTGGTGACGCGTTTGATGGCGAATCACTCTCCCGAATCGAACCGCGCGCGACGATCGGGATTGTTTCCGGTCTCTATGAATTGTTTCCATCGAACGACGCGGTTCTGAATTCTCTCCGCGGACTTGCAGGCGCGATCGAGCCTGGCGGTTATCTCATTTACACGAACCAGCCCTGGCATCCGCAGATCGAGTTCATCGCGCACGTTTTGCGCAATCGCGAAGGCGAGCGCTGGATCATGCGACGGCGCACCACCGCGGAAATAGACGAGCTCGTTCGCGCTGTAGGGTTCAGAAAAATCGACATGGAAATCGATCAATGGGGGATGTTCACGGTGTCAGTCGCGCAACGTGGGCGTTAAAAACAGCAAAGCGCTCGCAGTCTCGGTCGCGCTCTCGATTCTATTCCTGGTTGTTTACGGCGGTTGCAACTGGATCACCGCGCGCCGCGCAAACGTCGGCACGTTCTTTTTCGAATGGGAGCGCTCGTTTCCATTCATCCAGTTTTTCACTTTGCCTTACATGTCGATCGATCTCTTTTACGTCGCCGCGCCGTTTCTGTGTCGGACGGAACGCGAATTGTCGACTTTAGCGAAACGCATCACAACCGCGATCCTTGTCGCGGGCATTTGCTTTCTAATCTTTCCGCTGCGCTTCGCGTTTCCACGGCCGCACGGCGAGGGCTGGCTCGGCGCGATCTTTGACTGGTTTCGCGGGATGGACGCGCCATTCAATCTTCTTCCGTCACTTCACGCAGCGCTGATGTTGATTCTGGCGGATGTTTACGTTCGCCACACTCGCGGGATCGTTCGGTTGGCAGTCGTTATCTGGTTCGTTCTCATCGCGCTCTCGCCGATCTTCACCTATCAACATCACTTGATCGACATCATCGGCGGTTTCGTGCTCGCCGCGCTCTGCTTTTGGATTTTCCGTGAGCGAGATTTGTCCTCGCCTCAATCAAATCCAGCCTCATAATCCTCGCTCGCCCTTATGAATTACAACGAACTGATTCAGCTTTATTTTGAACGGACAACCGCGCTGCAAAACTATTGGAACCTGTATGTCGTCGCGGTCGGAGGGCTTCTGGCTTTTTCATCGCTTCGCAAGCAGCCAGCGCTGGTCACGACCCTGATCGTTTCTCTGCTATTTGGTTTGTTTGCTTATGAGAACTACGACGCGATCCAGATTGCGACGGGTCAACGGTTGGCTGTGCACGAATCGATTACGAAATTCGATGCGGGCGCGGCGGGACCGACGGCGAAGCCGGTGCGCGATGTGCTCGAGCCGACATTAACTCCTGCCAGCCACGCAAGCGTGCGCACGACCCATCTGACGAGCGATATTCTCGTCATCGCCGGACTATGGGCGATGGAATTTCGCCGGCGCAGAATGAGCGGCGCAGCGTCCGTTTCCGAAAAATAGCCCAGCGTTTCAACGCTGGGTAATCAGATTACATGCGGCAGAGTCCATTAGGACGACAGAAGTCTCTTTCGTCCCCAAGAGCGGATTTGAAGCATAAGAAACATTTTTCCCAGGCTTAAAAGCCTGGGCTATTTTCCGATTAGAAATCGCTATGGCCTCAATTGCCGAAAATTTGGAGCACGTCCGCGCGCGGATCGCAGCGGCCGCCGCAAAATCGGGGCGATCGGTGGACGATGTCGATCTTGTCGCGATTTCGAAGACACATGACGCCGAGAAAGTGCGCGAAGCGATCGATGCGGGACAAAGCTTGTTCGGCGAAAGTCGCGTCCAGGAAGCGCGCGTCAAAATTCCGGAACTGCCGTCGAGCGCCCGCTGGCATTTCGTTGGGCACCTTCAGAAAAACAAAATCCGTCACGCGCTTCCATTGTTCGAACTGATTCACAGCGTCGATTCGTTGGCGCTTGCCGAGGACACGAACCGCATCGCGGAAGAGGAGGGATTGCATCCGCGCGTGCTGCTTGAGGTGAATGTGGCGGGCGAGGGGAGCAAGTTCGGGTTTCAACCGGATAAGTTGCGCGCGGAGATGGAATCGCTCCTCGCTTTTTCTCGATTGTCGATCCTGGGCTTGATGTGCATTCCGCCGATCTCCGATGAAGCCGACGCGTCACGGAAATATTTTGTTGCGCTGCGCGAGCTGCGAGATCGGTTGCAGAGCGAGCTCCATGTCGATCTTGCGCAGTTGTCGATGGGCATGACGCAGGATTACGCGGTCGCGGTGGAAGAAGGCGCAACCCTGGTGCGAATTGGCACGGCGATTTTCGGAGAGCGATCGAAGCCGAAGCGCGAGTAGTCGTTTAGTGTGGCGATTCTTCCGGCGCTTGAAGCGAACCGAGCATTTTCTGCTCGGCGAGAAATCTCAGAAGCTCGGTGGCCATGAGTTCATGGCCGGCCGCGTTGGGATGAATGATCTCGCCAAAAAGTCGCCCGTTGGTTGGCGCATTGCTTTCGGTCAATTGTTCGATTTGAAGATATGGAAGGCCATTCGCGGCCGCTGCCTCGCGTAAAGCGTCCCGATATTCTTTTACGAGTTTTGCTTCCGGCGGATTCGCTCGCGCGTCTTGATATACCTGGCCGATCGCGACCGCTTGCGCGCCGTGATCGCGCGCGAGTTTGGAAATCGCGAGCAAATTGGCGACGTAATCCTCACGTGAAACGCGCGCAACGGGCGGGCCACCGCCGGTATTTTCTTTTACACCTTTGCGATGACGCCATTTTGCGAAATGAGTTACGGCCTGACTGTGAATCAAGAGCGCGCGGGCGGCGACGTGCGCGAAGTCCATCGGCATTGATTGTCGATCCGCGATCGGCCGAAGACAGACATCGTTCCAACCGAAGCAAGCGGTGACAATATCAGGCTTCAGGAAATCGATATCCCGTTTGAGCCAATTGAGTCCTTGATGCGTGGTGTAGGCCGGCGCTGCCAACGGAATGACCTCGATTGACTTGCCGGGATACGCTTCCCGAAGTTTTTTTTCGATTAGCTCCGGATAAGGAAACAATTTGCGATCGAAATCATGTGGGTTCTTTGGAAACGCCATGGGGACGCGAAATCCGAAAGTGACGGAGTCGCCCACGCAAACGATCCGGAATGAGCCTCGAGGCTTGCGGCCGATGTCATGGTCCGAGCGCAGACCTTGGGCATTTGTCGAGATCACCGTGAAATCCCAATAGATCTCCTTCAAATTGGGACGCACCCGCCAGAAAAGAAGCGGGTTGGCCATGAAAAGAGGCGAGTCCTTGTTTCCTCCCAGATCTTGTTGCAACGACGGCGAATCGACTAAAACATCGAGCGGCGGAACGTGCGGCAACAAAAAACGCGTCGCGCCTTCGATTCCAAAAATCAGCATCGCGATGAAGAGATAGGGAACCGAAAGAAACAAGATGCGGCGGTGACGCGGAATTTTTAAGTCTTCTTCCATGCGAGCGCTCGTTTTACTATGATCGTCAGGGGTCGAGCGCAAGAATTGCTCTTAAGATCGACAGTCCGATGCCGGCCAGGCTATATTTGAAATTCCAATGCGCTTGGAGCCAACCAACATTCAACAGATTGGTAACGAGCTGGCCATGCAATGGAATGACGAGACTGAATCGTATTTCGATCTGCAATTTCTTCGCCGGGCTTGTCCCTGCGCGGCTTGCGGCGGAGAGCCGGACGTTCTTGGAAACATTATGCGGCCCAACGTGAGCTACTCCGACAACAGTTTTGAGCTCGCCGAATTTCAGATTGTCGGCGGTTACGCGCTGCAGCCAACCTGGAAGGATGGTCACAACACCGGCATTTACAGTTTCCAATATCTCCGACGCATCGCCCGGCCGGTAACGTCGCAATGAAAACCTCGACCCGCTTTGCCATCTTGATCGCGAGCATGAGTCTCTGTGCCGGCGGGATTCTCATTACGGCGTTCGGTTCGGAAAGAATCGATAGCGGCAATTTCGAATTTGTAACGACGGAGACAATCGTCGCCGCCGACGGTTATCAATTTGCGGCCAGCCGCATACCGAAGCTCACCTTTCAACAGCTCGAGATAATCATTCGCCGCGACCCGGTCGCGAAAGCGCAGCGCGATCGAATCGAATTCGGTTCGGTGCGAATGGAAGAGGGCGCGGCGATCGCCGAAGTGACGTTCATCAGCAACGACGATCGCGTGACGCCGTTTCTCTACAAGCTGCAACCGGAGCGCGATTCGTGGAAAGTCGTGAACGTCCAGCGAATCTGGTACGTGCCGTGCTCGCATTTGCTGCGCGGAGTGCGCGCCTAATCAGGGGATCATAATTCGCAACAACGTCGTCCCGTCGTCGCGCGGCTGCAGTTGTCGATCTTGCAACGACGCCGGCGCGAGCAAAAATTCGCCGGCCCGAAGATCGGCATTGGCACAACTGAGCGCGCCAGTCAGGCAAGCTACAATCGCAAACTTGCCGGGCGGAGCGACTTCGCGAGACGAATCGAGGTTCCATTTCTGGATCTCAAACAACTGGTTCCGAACAATCAGCTCGCCGTCGGGTTTAACGAGATCGGGTGCGACGTCGTTGAAATCGATGCACGCGAGCGCTTGATCGACATGGAGCTGGCGCGGCTGGCCGGTTGATTCATCGATCCGGTTCCAATCGAACACGCGATACGTTGTGTCGCTGTTCTGTTGAACTTCGACGAGCAGATTCCCACCGCCGATTCCATGAAATCGCCCGGCCGGCAGAAACATTGCATCGCCGGCTTTGACTTTGATGGTGTGAACATCGTCGGCGGCCGATCCGGAACGCAAAGCATGCTCGAACTCAGCGCGCGATGTCGATCTCTTGAATCCAACCAACAACTCGGCGTTCGGTTCAGCCGCCGCGACGTACCAACATTCCGTTTTCGGTTCACCGCCGAGCTTGGCCGCGATCTTTTCCGGCGGATGGACTTGGAGCGAAAGTTTCTCGCCCGCGTCGAGCAGTTTGATCAACAGCGGGAAGCGCGGTGCGTTCGGAACGTCGCCAAAGATTTCGACTCGATGTTGGGACCAGAGCTCGTGGAGGGTTTTGCCTTTCAATGGACCGTTCGCGACAACAGTTTGCGCTTCCGGTCGATCGACAATTTCCCACGACTCGCCGATGCGTTTGCCAGCGGGCAAGCTTTTGCGGAACAATTCCGCCAGTTTCGAGCCGCCCCAAATTCGTTCTTGAAAAATTGGCGTGAAAACCAGCGGTGAATCGGCCATCAGGCCTTTACATCAAACATCAAAGATCGAACATCAAACATTCTTTTGATGAAGCCATTCTTGAAATATTGGCTGCCGGTTTTGCTCTGGCTCGTGCTGATCTTCATCGGCTCAACCGATTTGATGTCTGCCGAGCATACGTCGCGCATCATCGGCCCGATCCTGCGCTGGTTTAATCCGGACGTTTCGGCGGAGACGATCGCGCGGGTGCAGTTTTTCGTCCGAAAGATCGCACACCTGACCGAATACGCAGTTCTGGCAATCCTGATCTGGCGCGCGTTTCGGCGTGGAAGTTCCTGGCATCTGAAGATGTCGATCTTGTTTATGCTGGCGCTCTTCGGCTGCGCCATTTTCGCCGTGACGGACGAATTTCATCAATCGTTTGTGCCCTCGCGAACCTCGTCGCCGGCCGATGTGATGATCGACATCTTTGGCGCGGTGCTTGGCCTGACAATTTGTATTGCAGTTGCTCAGCGAAAGGTTCTTAAAGAGAAGCGTGTCTAGACACGCCAGCGTTCTGATGGCGGTCGCGCTTTTGTTGGGCGCGCTTGCTTCGCTAAAGGCCGAGGATTACGCGGCGCGTTTCAAGCAACTGCAAACGCAAAAAGCGTCGGATGCCGAAATTGAGCCGCTGCTGAATGACTGGCGTGGAAAGGCGCCGAATGATCCCGAAGGCTGGATCGCGTCCGCGAATTATTATTTCAACCAACGACAGATAATGCTCTCAGCCAAGCCGCCCGGGAAAGGCGACTTTGGATTGAAGGACAAAAAGACGGGAAAGGAAGCCGGTAGCATTTCCTTCGAGCAAGACACGACAAGTGTGAAGCGCGCGGCGGAATTGCTTCAAGAAGCGACCACGAAATTTCCAGACCGTCTCGATATCTGGTGCGGTTTGGCGTTCATCTATCAAGAGAGCGGCGACTTCGAGAACGAGATGTCGATCTTGCAGAAGATGGTCGCCTACGCCCGCGAACATCCGACGCAGCTTAAATGGCTGAAGAACCAACCGATCGAGGAACCGGCGGACAAATTCGTGCCGGACAAGTTGCACGGATACGGAAGGTATTACGAGGACAAGGAAAATCCGGAGGACGACAAGCGATGGTTCCAGATCTCAACGTTAACGATAGAGAAATATCCGGCCTACGCGACCGGATGGAACGATGTTGCCGGTTACTACGCTGATCTTCAGGAATGGCAAAAAGCGCGAGAGGCGTTGAAAAAAGCGCACCAGCTTGAACCGAAGTCAGTTGGCGCGCTGATGAACCTCGGCAACATCAGTGTTCAAGCCAAGGACAACGATGCCGCGCGAAAATATTTCGAGGAAGCCTTAAAGCTCGAGCCAAACGGCGAATATGCGCCCGAAGCCAAACAGGCGCTGGCGAAGTTGAAGAAGAAATAGGCGAGCGTGGACGCGGCCCAGGTCGGAAGATCGACATGGTGGGCCTGAAAGGATTTGAACCTTTGACCCTGCGCTTATCAAGCGCATGCTCTAACCAGCTGAGCTACAGGCCCTCGAAGAATTTCGGATTTCCGATACCGGAAACCGGAGAGACAGAACTAAACACGGCCTCACCTTTCCGCAATCCGAAATCCGGTTTCCGAAATCAGTGGAGGCAAGGGGATTGATTCCAATCCATCCAATAGTGAAGGCCTTTATTTGTTGGACGTTGCCGCCACGCTTCTTCGAAGCTTTGGAGGCAAGGGGATTGGCTGCGCGGATGCTCGCCTCCGGCCAATGAGCTTCGCTTTTGACCCTGCGCTCCGCGCCCCACCGGTCGAACAAGATTCTCATCCCCTCAAAGCCATTTGAATTCGCTGCGCGAATTTTTGGAGGCAAGGGGATTCGAACCCCTGACTTCCAGCTTGCAAAGCTGGCGCTCTACCAACTGAGCTATGCCCCCGCGGAGATGCAGATTGTAAATCGAAGATCGCAGATTGCAAAAAGCAGACAATCTCACCAAATGCGTACCCGCTGATCCGGCTCGACGAACATCTTGTCGGCGCTCTGCACTTTGAACGCGTCGTACCAAGCATCGGTGTTTCGCGTCGGACCGATTACTCGAAATTGGCGCGGCGAATGCGGATCGCTGACGACTTGTTTCCGGACATAATCGTCGGTCACTTTTCCGCGCCAAGCTTGCGCCCAGCCAAGAAGGACGCGTTGATCGCCGCTGTATCCATCAAGCACCGGCGCTTCTTGTCCTTTGAGCGACGCGCGATAGGCGTCGAGCGCGAGCGTGAGTCCGCCGAGATCGGCAATGTTTTCACCCATCGTCAACTCGCCATTCACATGGAGATTCGGAATCGGTTCGTATTTTGAATATTGCGCACCGAGCATGTCTGCGCGCTTCTTGAAAGTTTCCGCGTCTTGTTCTGTCCACCAATCGCGCAACGCGCCGGAAGCATCAATCTTTCGGCCTTGATCATCGAAGCCGTGCGTCAGTTCGTGACCGATCACACCGCCGGCCGCGCCGTAGTTGATCGCCGGATCGGCATCCGCATCGAAGATTGGCGGCTGAAGAATCCCGGCCGGAAAAACAATGTCGCGCAGGCTTCCATTGTAAGCGTCATTCGTTTGCGGCGTCATTCCCCAATCGGCGCGATCAACCGCGCCGAAAAATCGACCGGTGTAGAAATCCCAATCAAGTTGCGCGCAACGCTTCACGTTTCCAGTCAAGTCGTCGCCTTTAATGACGAGCTTTGAATAATCGCGGGGATGATCCGGATATCCGACTTTGATCGTGTAAGTGTCCAGTTTCTTGAGCGCTTCCTTTTTCGTTTCCGGTCCCATCCAATCGAGCTTTTCAATTCGGGCGCGATAAGCGCTCTTCAAATTGTCGACTAATGATTGGATTTTGGCCTTCGCTTCCGGCGGAAAATACTTCGCGGTGTAAAGCTGACCAACACCGAAACCCAATGTGCCAAACGTTCCGAAACGATCGCCGACTCCGAAATCGCCGCCGCCAACGGTCGTGATGGCGCGCTTCCAGCGAACTTTTTCCTCCTTTTGTCCCGACAGGGTTTTGTCGTGCAATTCGAAGTAGGCGTCAGTGAATGGCTTTGAGAGATACGGTGCCGCGTTGTCGGCGATGTGAAACGCCTGCCACGCGCGAATTGTCTCGATCGGCGCTTTCGAGTAAACGTCGACAATCTTCGGGAACGCGCTTTTCTCAGCGACAATGACGCGGGTCAGCCTCGCCATCTTCGTTTCGGTCAGAAAGTTTTCCCACGCGAATCCCGGCGCGAACTTCTTCAGCTCCTCGATCGACATCGGATTATAGATCGCGTTCAGGTCGCGCTGTTGCGTCTTGGTCCAGCTCACGTCCGCAATCTTCGATTCGAAATCAACGATGTCCTTGGCGCTCTTCTCGGCGTCCGGCCAATTGAGAAGTTTCAAAATCGTGGTGACGTAATTTTGATACGCCGTCTTTTGCCCGGTGAAATCAGGCTTCAAATAATAATCGCGGTCCGGCAGACCAAGTCCGGCTTGGCCGAGATAGAAAGCGTATTTCTTCGGGTCCTTCAGGTCGATATCGATGACCGGATTGAAGAGGGAGAATTCGAAATCGGTCGTCGTTCGTCCCATCAACGCCGCAAAATCGTCGCGCGTTTTCGCGTTCTTCAGATCGTTCAGCTCGGCTTCGATAACCTTCGGTCCGAGTTGTCCGACACGCCCTTCGTCCATAAACGAGCGATAAAACGCGCCGGCCTTTTCTTCGAGGGTCGATGGATTATCGGTTTGTTTCGCGCCGGCCGCTTCCAGCAAATCTTTCAACCGCCGTTCGGTGAGGTCAGTCATCGCCAGGCGCAACGAATATGCCGGCTTGTCTGCAGGAATTTGGGTCTTGTCGATCCAGGCGCCGTTGGCGTAACGGAAAAAATCGTCGCCCGGTTTGGTTTTCGAATCCATCCCGGCCAAATCGAAACCCCAGGTGCCGTATTTCAGTTTGGTCTCGGGCACATCGGCCGAGAAGGCGAGGGGACTAAAGCAGAAGGCGAGCAGCAAAAACGGTCGGAGAAATGAGTTCATAAGCGGAGCGGCAGCTTAAACGAACTCCAACCCGATGAGAAGATGAGTTAGTGCGCGGCTTTGTTCACGTTCAGGCCGTCAAAAATGCGCAATTGGAGCGATAAAGTTTCTTTAAAAGCAAACCAGGCGGGATCAAGCTCGCGAAGTTCTTCGGCTGCTTCTTCAAACATTCCGAGATCGGCATAACCCTCAACCGCTTGCAGACATCGAAAGGACCGGACGTCTTCCGGGCTGATGTCTCTGACAATGATTCCTCTCATATTTCCCTCTGCATTATTTGACGGATGTTTCAGGCCGGCTGTTCAACGGAGATAAATTGCTCGCGTTGAGCATGTCCGCCGTCGCCAATGTGCCAGTCCGGCTCGGACCTACGGCGTGACTTTTTCGCTGCGCGAGAAAGGAAAATGCCGGATGTCGATCTTACGATCGATCACTCGGCATTCCTTTTCGCCTAATAAGGTGGAACTTAGGGAGCCGGCGTTGCCAAGAATGCTCTTC